>NZ_QGSZ01000199.1 GCF_003857055.1 Micromonospora inaquosa
GCTCGACCCCCGCTCCCCCACCGCTGACGGTCCGGCGGAACGGATCTGGTTGAAGTCGGTGACGGTCGCCGGGTTCCGCGGTGTCGGTCCGGAACGGACCATCCAGATCGGCCCCGGGCCGGGTTTCACACTGGTCGTCGGCCGCAACGGCTCCGGCAAGTCCAGCTTCGCCGAGGCCGCCGAACTCGCCCTCACCGGCGACAGCGCCCGGTGGGCCGACAAGACCAGCGTGTGGCGTACGGGGTGGCGCAACCTGCACAACCCGGACCCGTGCTGGGTTGACGTGGAGCTGCGGGTCGACGGGGTGGCCACGCCGACGCGGGTGCACCGGGCCTGGCCGGTCGGGGCCGAACTGGCCGACGCCGAGGTGACGGTCACCAGCGCCCGGGGGCGGCACAGCGGCCTGACAGAGCTGGGTCTGGCCCGCCCGTTGGAGCTGTACCGACCGTTCCTCACCGCCGCCGAGCTGGGCAAGCTCGCCGCCGGCACGCAGAGTCAGCTCTTCGACGCGCTCTTCGCGATCCTCGGGCTGGACGCGCTCATCGACGCCGACCAGCGTCTGCTGCGCGCCGCCCGGCCGCACGACACCACCATCAAGGAGGTACGCGCACAGCGCACCGCCCTGGCCGACGCGCTCGCGGGGATCGCCGACGACCGGGCTCGGCGGACCGTCGCGCTGCTGCGCGGGCGGGGCGCTGTCGACCTCGACGCGGTGACGGCGATCCTCGACGAGCCGGACGAGGTGACCGCCGACCGGGAGGTGCTGCTCTGTCGGGAACTCGCCGACCTCGCCCCGCCGTCGGTCGACGAGGTGAGCCGGTTGGCCGGTCAGCTGCGGGAGGCGTCGGCCGAGGCGTTGCGCTACGACGGGGGCCGGTCCCGGGCCGCGTTGCGCAGCGCCGAGTTGCTCCGCCTCTCTCTGGAACAGCACGAGGACGAGGGCGACGGGTCGTGTCCGGTCTGCGCCACCGGCGTTCTGGACGGTGGGTGGCGTGCCGCCGCCGCGCAGTCGCTCACTGACCTGCGGCAGCGCAGCGTCGCCGCCCAGGCCGCGGCGAACCGGCTCACCGCTCTGCTGCGGCAGGCACACCACCTGATCGACGACCTCACGGTCCCGGAGGGCCCCGGATCGGAGCCGACGGTCGGGGCGCTGCGGGACGCCGTGGCGGCGCTGCGGCGCGTACCCGGGAAGCCGGCCGACCTGGCCGACCACCTGGCCACGCGGTACCCGGCGGTGGTGGTGGCGGCGGACGCGGCCCGCGCGTACGCCGAGGGGTTTCTGCGGCAGCGCGACACCGGTTGGCGGGCTGCGGCGGCCGACGTGCGCGAGTGGGTGGCCGCCGCCGGCGGGCTGCCGGCGCGGGAGGCGATGCTGGCCCGGTTGAAGACGGCGCGCGCCTGGCTGAAGGACGCCGGTACGGCGATCCGCGACGAGCGGGTCGCGCCGTTCGCCGGGCACTCGCAGCGGATCTGGGCGCAGCTGCGGCAGGAGAGCAACGTCGAGTTGGGTGCGATGACGTTGGCAGGGGCGAACACCCGACGGCGGGTGGTCTTCCCGGTCAGCGTGGACGGCGCCGACAACGGCACCGCGTTGGGCGTGATGAGTCAGGGTGAGATGCAGGCGCTCGGGCTGGCCACGTTCCTGCCGCGCAGTTGCGCACCGGAGAGCCCGTTCCGGTTCATCGTCGTCGACGACCCGGTGCAGAGCATGGACCCGTCGAAAGTGGATGGTCTCGCCCGGGTGCTCGCCGAGCTGGCCGAGCAGCGGCAGGTGGTGGTCTTCACCCACGACACCCGCCTGCCGGACGCGGTGCGCCGGCTCGACCTGGGCAAGGCGCGGATCGTCGAGGTGACCCGGGCGGAGAGGTCGGTGGTGACGCTGCGACCGGCTCCGACCCGGTGACCCGCTACCCGGACTGACCGCCCGAACCACGAACTGACCCTGACAGCTGACGACCATGAGGAAACCCCCTTGTCCTACCAGCCTGGATACGACCCGACCCACCCGCAGCCACCGATCTCGGCCGTTCCCGCCAGCCCTTACCCGCCGCCCCACTACCACCAGGTGTGGCCCCAGGTGTTGGTGCCGGCCCTGCCCTCGTCGAGCACCGCCACCGCGTCGATGGTCCTCGGCATCCTCGGTGTTCTCGGTGGCTGGTGTCTGTTCGGGATTCCGTGCGTCCTCGCGGTCGTCCTCGGGCACGTCGGGCTCTACGAGACGCGCCACGGGACGAAGTCCGGACGGGGAATGGCAGTGACGGGCCTGATCCTCGGGTACGTCTTCGTCGGCCCGATGATCGCGCTCACCGTCATGGTCTTCTTCGGCGGTGTGATCGGCGCCGCGACCCCGACGCCGACACCGAGCCCGTGAGGACGTCAGCCGCCGGCCGCGGCGACGCCCAGCCCCGCTCACCCCGCACGTGTGATCTGTTCAGACACTCGCGTCTGGACGCTACGCGCGATGAGGTGCCGCTCCGGCTGAGCCGGGGTGAGCACATTGACACCTACTGTGATGCTCCCGTTGTCGATCATGAAGGTTGTGAGATGGCGCCTGAATCCGAGGGATCCGAGAACGAGCTCTCCCTACCCGTTGACGACGACGCCCTCGATTTACCAGCGCCGGAGGCGGGCACGCATGGGCAGCGGGTCCTCGACCTGCTGGACAAGGCAATCGCCCTGCAGACCCCACTGGTGCAGAAAAACATCGCCCGGGCCCGCCAGCGCAACCCGGAGGCGACACCAGCCGAGGTGATTCGCAACCTGGAGCGGATCTACGTCAGCGCGTTGACCGGGGCGGGCGCCGCCGTCGGCGGAACCGCGGCGGCACCGGGCGTCGGCACGGGCGTCGCATTGGCGCTGTCGGCCGGCGAGGCTCTGTCCTCACTTCAGCTGAGCGCCCTCTTCGCGCTCTCGATCGCCGAAGTCCACGGAGTCCGCATCGACGAGGTCGAGCGCCGCCGAACGGTCGTGATGGGGATCATGCTCGGTGGGTCCGGCTCCGCCACCATCACCAAGGTCGCCGAGCGCACCGGGCAACACTGGGGACGTCACGTTGTCGCCAAGGTGCCTGTCGCCACGTTGCGCCAGATCAACATGGTCCTGGGGCGGAACTTCATCACGAAGTACGGGACCAAGCAGGGAATCGTCGTTCTCGGTCGAGTGGCACCGTTCGGTATCGGTGCGGTGATCGGCGGTGGCGCCAACGCTGCCCTCGCGGCTCTGGCCGTGCGGGCCAGTCGTCGCGCATTCGGCCCACCACCGCCGTCCTGGCCGTGACCGACGTGCAGCGCGCCGCCGGCATGGCTGGAGCGCCTACCTGAGGCAGTGGCAAGGCACTGATCCGGTGTCAACTCGTCAAGGGACGTCTGGGCGAGCGGGCCGCCGCGCCAGGTCCGGTGGCTTATGGTGATAAACCGGGCGCCCCGGTGGGCGGGTGTCCGGTCCGGGCCGTGGGATTCACGCTGTTCAGCCGGAGGGTGGACCGATGACCGAGAACGCCCGCGACCTCGACGACTGCTGAGATGGACTGGGCCGGATGGGCGTTGTTCGGGTTGGTCGCCACCGCGGCGCTCACCGCGGCGATGATCACCGCCCAACTGGCCGGTCTCACTCGGCTCGATTTTCCCCTGGTGCTCGGTGCGTTCGTCACCGAGGATCCCGATCGGGCCCGGGTCTTCGGGTTCTTCCTGCACCTCTGCATCGGTCAGGGTTTCGCGCTCGGTTACGCGGCCGCGTTCGCGCTGTTGCACCGGGCCACCTGGTGGATCGGGGCGCTGCTCGGGATCGTGCACGTCGGGATCGCGCTGACGGTGATTCTGCCGCTGCTTCCCGGTGTCCACCCGCGGATGGCCTCGCAACGGGCGGGGCCGGCCAGCACGGCGGTGTTGGAGCCACCCGGGCTGTTCGCCGTCAACTACGGTATCCAGACACCGCTGGTCACGGCTGTCGTCCACGTCGTTTACGGGGCCTTCCTCGGGTTGCTCCTGCAGGCCAGGTGATCCGCGTGTCCGGCTGCTCTCCGGCGCGGCCCAGCGGGGAGCGATCTGCGTGACCGGTGGGCCACCAATCAGCGACTACGGTCTGCTGGGCGACACGCGTACCGCCGCCCTGGTCGCGAGTGACGGCGCGATGGACTGGCTCTGCGTGCCGCGCTTCGACGGCGATCCTCTGTTCGGCCGACTGGTCGGGGGCCCGGACGCCGGCACGTTCCGGGTCGGCCCGGCCGGGCCGGCCACTGTCGTCGAGCGACGCTACCGACAGCACACGGCCACCCTGGAGACCACCTGGGCGGTGGGCGGCGGCCGGCTGCGCCTCACCGAGGCGATGGTGGCCGAGGTCAGCGGTCGTCTGCTGCCCACGACACTGATCGTGCGACGGTTGTCGGCCGAGCAAGCGGCGGTCGACGCGGTGGTGGAGTTCGATCCCCGCCTCGGCGCGCGGCACCGCCGGCCCCGAGTCCACCACCGGCGGCAGGCGCTCGTGTGTGAGTGGGGCGCGCTCGCGGTCGCGTTGAACAGCACGCCCGCGTTCAGAATTGAACCGGGTCGGCCCAGCTCGATCACGGTCCGGCCGGGCCGTCCGGTCACCCTCGTCCTGGCGGTGGCCCACCGCGAACCGGTGATCCACGTCGAGCCGGCGGCCGCCTGGGACCTGCTCGTCGAGGACGAGGCCCGGTGGCGGGCCTGGACCGCGGAGATCGACGAGCGGCTACCGTTCCGGGAACACGTCGCACGAAGCCTGCTCACCTTGCGGCTGCTGACGTACTCGCCCTCGGGAGCGCCGGTGGCCGCACCCACCACGTCATTGCCCGAGGATCCCGGTGGGGGACGAAACTGGGACTACCGCTACGTCTGGCCCCGGGACGCCAGCATCGGTGTCAGCGCCTTCCTCAGCGTCGGCAAGACCGACGAGGCGCGCGGTTTCCTCGCGTGGCTGTTGCACGCCAGCCGCCTGCAACGGCCGCGTCTGCCGGCGCTGCTCACCCTGTACGGCCGGCACGCTCCAGCGGAGCGAGAGTTGCCCGGTTGGCCCGGCTACCTCGACAGCCGTCCGGTACGGGTGGGCAACGGTGCCGCCGGTCAGCACCAGCTCGACGGCTACGGCTGGGTGATCGACGCCGCGTGGGCGTTCGCTCAGGCCGGGCACCGCCTCTACGGCGAGACGTGGCGGGCGGTGCGTGGTTTCGCCGACGTGGTCGCCGGTTGTTGGCAGCAGCCCGATGCCGGGATCTGGGAGGTGCGGGAGCCGGCCCAACACGTCCATTCCAAGCTCATGGGCTGGCTCGCCCTGGACCGTGCCCTGGCCATCGCGGACACGCATCACCTGCCGGAGGGTCAACGTCGACGTTGGCAGAACGCCCGTGCTGCCATCGCCGCCGAGGTCCGAACGCGCGGCTTCGACCCGACGGCGGCCAGCTACGTCCGCAGCTACGGCTCCCAGGATCTCGACGCGGCCCTGCTCGTCCTGCCGCTGCTGGGCATGGATCAGGCCGAGTCACAGCGGGTACGGGGCACCATCGACGCCATCCGGGACGGGCTGTCCGCCGGCGGTGCGCTGCTCTACCGCTACCCGCCGGGACGTGACGGCCTCCCCGGCGCCGAGGGCGCGTTCCTGCCCTGCTCGTTCTGGCTCGTTCAGGGCCTTGCCCGCACCGGGCGTCGCCGCGAGGCCATCGAGCTGTTCCAGGCCATGGTCGACCACGCCAGCCCTCTCGGCCTCTACGCCGAGGAGTTGAACCCCGCGACGGGTGCCCACCTCGGCAACTACCCGCAGACGCTGACCCACGCCGCGCTCATCCAAGCCGCACTCGCCATCCGGGACGCCCCCACCGGTGACGGGTCTGCGTGAGGGCCCGTCCGGGCGGCAGACCCAGCCGGTGGGACGGCTCGCGCGGGTAGGGTTCCGATCATGACGATTCCCCATCTGACGGCTGCCGACGGCACCACCCTGCCGGCGATCGGGCTCGGCACGTACCAACTGAACGGTTCGGCGGGTGTCGACGCGATCGGTCAGGCGATCCGGGCGGGTTACCGGTTGCTCGACTCGGCGGTCAACTACGAGAACGAGGGCGCGGTCGGCCGGGCCGCCCGGTCGGCGGGCGACGTACGGGACGAACTGATCGTCACCTCGAAGCTGCCGGGGCGGCACCACAGCTACGACGAGGCGCTGACCACCATCGAGGAGAGTGTGTTCCGCACCGGCCTCGACCGGGTCGACCTGTACCTGATCCACTGGCCGAACCCCAAGCAGGACCTGTACGTGCAGGCGTGGCGGGCGCTGATCGAGGCCCGTGAGCGCGGGCTGGTGCGGCACATCGGGCTGTCCAACTTCCTGCCCGAGCACATCGAGCGGCTGGTGGCCGAGACCGGGGTCGCCCCGGTGGTCAACCAGATCGAGGTGCACCCGTACTTCCCGCAGCAGGAGGCGCTCGACTACCACCGGGAGCACGGCATCCTGGTGCAGGGGTGGAGCCCACTCGGCCACGGCAACGACCTGCGGCAGCACCCCGTGATCGGGGAGATCGCGGCCGCGCACGGCGTCAGCCCGGCGCAGACGATCCTCGCCTGGCACGTGGCCCGCCAGGTGATTCCGCTGCCCAAGGCCGCCTCCCCGCAGCGGCAGCTCGAGAACCTGGACGTCTTCGGGATCACGCTCACCGACGCGCAGGTCGAGGCCATCACCGCGCTGGGCCGCCCGGACGGGCGGCTCTCGGACCAGGACCCGGCGGTGTACGAGGAGTTCTGACGAACCCCACCCGCTGAGTGTCGGTGGGGTGGGAGAGCATGGGCCGTGCTCGACGGACTCGACGACATCGACTGGGCGCGACTGGGCCACGCCTACGGGGCGGCCGACGACGTGCCCGACCAACTGCGCGCCCTCGGTTCGTTCGACCCGGCCGTCCGGGACGAGGCGCTGGGCGAGTTGTACACCACCGTCTTCCACCAGGGCGGCCGGTTCGAGGCGAGCGCGTACGCGGTGCCGTTCCTGCTGGACCTGCTCGCCGACCCGGCCACCCCGGACCCGGCGGCGGTGCTGGGGCTGCTGAGCGCCCTGGCTGTCGGCTTCGACGAGGGTGTGCTCCCCGACGGCTTCCCGGTGGCCGCACACCGCCGGGCCGCCGAGGGCGGGCGTGAGCTGCTCGCCGCGAAACCGCCACCGTGGACCGGTGCGGACGAGTCGGCGAAGGAGTACGTCGAGTACGCCTACGTCGAGTCCCTCGACCGGTCCGATCAGGCCCGGTTGTGGGCGTACGTCGAGCTGTCGGTCTACGACGCGGTGCGCGCCGCGGTGCCGCTCCTGCGCACCCTGCTGAAACACCCCGACCCGGGCGTGCGGACGGGTGCGGCGTACACCCTGGCCTGGTTTCCGGAGGAGGCCGCCGGCAGTGTGTCCGCGTTGGCCGCCGCGATCGACGCCACCCGGGAGCCCGGCGTCGAGGTGGCGCCCGGCGAGGTGGCGACGATGCTGGTGGCGTCGGGGCTGCTCGGGGCCGCCCCGGACGAACGGTGGCTGGCCGATCCGCGCCCGGTTGTTCGTTGGGCCGCCGCGATCGGTCGGGCCCGCGTCCTCGGCGCGACGGCCGACCAGGCGACCGTCGAGGCGTTGCTGAGCTGGGCGGCGAACCCGCCCGACGGCGCGGTGGTCCCACCCGCCGACGGCGTCGCCCCGCCCGAGGGCGCGGCCGATCCGAGCGGGGACGCGGTGATGGCGCCCGGTCCCGGCGGGTGGGTGCCGTTCCTCGACGGCGACCTCGGCGGCTACGCGGGCCTGGCCCTGCGGCAGCTCGGCGCGCGGCACACCGACCGCGCCTTCGACGCGCTGCTCGACCGGTTGCCCGTCGTCAGCGGCGAGAGGTCGTTGACGGTGCTGGGTGCGGCACTGCGTATCGCCTTCCCGGATGGGCCCGCGCCGAACGGGACGCCGGTCGCGGCGTTGACGCCCCGGCAGCGGCGGCTCGCCGAGGTGCTGGGGCGCTCAACTGAGCCGTGGCTGATCGACGGGCAGGAGTTCGGCAACGTCTCCATGCTGGTCGGGGAGTACGGCCTGCCGGGAAGCCGCGTGGCGATGCTCGGGTACCTCGCGCGCCTGCCGTAGCCGGCGACGCGGCTGGCCGGCGTCGACGGTGCGCCGCATCTAGTGCCGCTTACCACTCCCAAGTCTGGGAATGCGAGCCGACGACATCGCCGTTGAACCGCCGGAAGCAGTGGGAGAACGGGTGCGGCGGACGCATCGTGATCAGGAGGACCGACGTGGCCACCGAGGTGGAGTTCGGGCTGGACAGTTTCGGGGATGTCACGGTCGACGTGAAGGGCAAGCCGTTGCCCTACGCGCAGGTGATCCGGAACGTCGTCGAGCAGGCGGTCCTCGCGGACCGGCTCGGTGTCGACGCGATCGGCCTCGGTGAGCACCACCGCGACGACTTCGCGATCTCCGCCCCGGAGATCGTGCTCGCCGCGATCGCCGGCCAGACCGAGCGGATCCGGCTCGGCACCGCGGTGACGGTCCTCAGCTCGGACGATCCGGTACGCGTCTTCGAGCGCTTCGCCACCCTCGACGCGGTCTCCCAGGGCCGTGCCGAGATCACGTTGGGTCGGGGCTCGTTCACCGAGTCGTTCCCGCTGTTCGGTTACGACCTCGGCGACTACGAGAAGCTGTTCGAGGAGAAGCTGGAGCTGATGGCACGGCTGCTGGCGGAGGGCCCGGTGACCTGGGAGGGCAGCGTACGGGCCCCGCTGAGGCAGCAGGAGGTCTACCCGAAGACGGAATCCGGGCGGATCCGCACCTGGGTCGGCGTCGGCGGCAGCCCTCAGTCGGTGATCCGGGCCGCCCGGCTCGGTTTCCCGCTGGCCCTGGCGGTGATCGGGGGTGACCCGGCCCGGTTCGCGCCCTACGTCGAGCTGTACCACCGTGCCCTCGACCAGTTCGGTCAGGAACGCCTTCCGGTCAGCGCGCACGTGCCCGGCTTCGTCGCCGCGACCGACAAGGAGGCGGCCGACCGGCTGTGGCCGCACGCCCGGAACATGTTGAACCGGATCGGCCGGGAGCGCGGGTGGCCGCCGGCCACCCGGGCCCGGTTCGAAGCCGACATCGCCGAGGGGTCCTGGCACGTCGGTTCACCGGAGACGGTGGCCCGCAAGGTCGCGGAGACGGTGCGAACTCTCGGTCTGCGGCGCATCGACCTCAAGTACGCCACCGGCACCATGGCCCACGAACACCTGATGAGCAGCATCGAGCTGTACGCCACGAAGGTGATCCCCCGGGTTCGGGAGCTGCTGGCCGACTGAGCCCGTCCCCCGCCGGCCCGCCCGCGCTGGCGGCCCAGGCCGCCAGCGGGGCACTCAGGCCACCGGCCCGTGGGCGCTCAGGCCGCCGCTTCCTCCTGCAGTGATCCGGCGAAGTGGCATGCCGCCGCGTGCCCGGCACCCACCTGTAACAGTGGCGGGGTCGTGGTGGCGCACACCTCCTCGGCCTTCCAGCAGCGGCTGCGGAACCGGCAGCCGGTCGGCGGGTCCATCGGGCCGGGTACGTCGCCGGCCAGCCGGATCCGTGGTTTGGGTGCCGCGCCGCGCACCACCCCGAGGTCGGGCACGGCGGAGAGCAGCGCCTGGGTGTACGGGTGCGCGGGCGTGCCGTACAGCGGGTCGCGGTCAGCGATCTCGGCGACCCGACCCAGGTACATCACCGCCACCCGGTCGCAGAAGTGCCGCACCACGCCCAGGTCGTGGGCGATGAAGACGAACGCGATGTTGAACTCCTTGCGCAGGTCTTCGAGGAGGTTCATCACCTGCGCCTGGATCGACACGTCGAGGGCGCTGACCGGTTCGTCGGCGACGATCACCTTGGGCTGGACGGCCAGCGCGCGGGCGATGCCGATGCGCTGCCGTTGGCCGCCGGAGAACTCGTGCGGGTAGCGGTTGTAGTGCTCGGGGTTGAGCCCCACCACCTCCAGCAACTCCCGGACCCGGTCCAGCTCCTTGCCCTTGGGCACGAGGTTGTGCACCCGCAGGGGCGCGCCGATGATGGTGCCCACCGTGTGCCGCGGGTTGAGCGACGAGTACGGGTCCTGGAAGATCAGCTGCAGCTCGCGCCGGTACGGCCGCAGGTCTTTCTCCTTCAGGTGGGTGATGTCGGTGCCCTGGTAGAGGACCTGCCCACCGGTCGGCTCCAGCAGCCGGGTGATCAGACGCCCGGTGGTGGTCTTGCCGCAGCCGGATTCACCGACCAGCCCGAGCGTCTCGCCCGCGCGCAGTTGCAGTGACACCCCGTCGACGGCCCGAATCCGGTGGGCGTTGCGGCCGAACCATCCGTCGCCACGGGCGGTGAAGTGCATCTGCAGGTCGCGCAGCTCCAGCAGCGGCGTACCGTCCCCGCCCGGCTGGTCGGCCGGAGCGGGGCGGATCGCCGTGTCGGTGGTGGTGCTCATCTCGTGCTCCTTCAGGGCAGCCGGGGCAGGATGTCGGTCGCGAAGATCCCGGCCGGGTCAGCCAGGTGGCAGCGGGAGGTCCGGGTGGTGTCCTCGGTGCGGGAGACCAGGTCGGGCAGGTCGACCGAGCAGGCGGCGCCGGGCACCCGGCCGGCGAACTCGCAGCGCGGGTGGAACGAGCACCCGCTGGGCAGCGCGAGCAGGCTGGGCGGGGTGCCGGGGATGGGGTGCAGCCGGGCCGGTTCGCCGGAGACCGCCGGGATGCTCTCCAGCAGACCCCAGGTGTACGGGTGCAGTGGCTGGCCGAGGATCGACTCGGCCCGGCCGTACTCGACGCCGCGTCCGCCGTACATGACCAGCACGTCGTCGGCGATCTCGGCGACGACACCGAGGTCATGGGTGATGAAGAGGACCGCCGAGCCGAAGTCCTGCTGCAACTCCATGATCAGGTCGAGGATCTGCGCCTGCACGGTGACGTCCAGCGCGGTGGTGGGCTCGTCGGCGATGAGCAGCTTGGGGTCGTTGACCAGGGCCATCGCGATCATCGCGCGTTGCCGCATACCGCCGGAGAACTGGTGCGGGTAGTCGTCCAGGCGGCGGCGCGGGTTGGGGATGCCGACCCGGCCGAGCATGTCGACCGCCCGGTCCCGGGCCACCCGCTTGGACACTCGGTGGTGCGCCCGGTACGCCTCGATGATCTGGTCACCGACGGTGAAGTACGGGTGCAGCGACGACTGCGGATCCTGGAAGATCATCGCGGCGTTGGCGCCGCGGCGTTTGCGGAGTTCGGTCGGCGTCATCCCGACGATCTCCTCACCGCCGACCGTGATCGAGCCGGTCATCCGGGTGCTGCGCGGGTCGTGCAGGCCCATGATGGCCATGCTGGACACGCTCTTGCCGGAGCCGGATTCGCCGACCACCGCGAGGGTGCGGCCCAGCGGCAGGGAGTAGCTGAGCCCCTGGACCGCCCCCACGAGCCCGTCGGCGGTGGGGAAGCTGACGGTGAGGTCCTTGACCTCCAGGTAGGACTGCCCTTCGGTGCGGTCACCGGCCACCCGGCGGGCGCGCGAGACGGTCTCGGGCCGTCGGCCCGGGGTCGGCAGCAGCTGCGGTTCGGTCATCCCAGCCTCACTCGCGGGTCGAGAATCGTGTAGAGGATGTCGACGAGCAGGTTCATCACGACCAGCACCACCGAGCCGACCAGCACACCGCCCATCAGCACCGGCAGGTCGTACTGGTTGAACGCGCGCAGGGTGAGCACGCCGAGGCCGGGCAACCCGAACATCGCCTCGGTGAAGATCGCACCGGTCAGCTGGAACGCCAGGTCGAGGCCGAAGATGGTGGCGATCGGGGTGATCGCGGCGCGCAGGCCGTGGCGGTAGACCACCCGCCGCTCGCTGATGCCCTTCGCGCGGGCGGTACGGATGTAGTCCTCGCCCAGCGTTTCGATCATCGACGCGCGGGCGTAGCGGGTGTACGAGGCGGAGTTCGCCAGGCCGAGCGTCAGCCACGCGGCCAGCAGCCCGGCCGCCCAGGTGAAGGGGTTCTCCAGCAGCGGGTGGTAGCCGGCGTGCGGCAGGAACGTCGCGTACAGCGAGACGAGCAGCGCCACCACGAAGTACGGCACGGCGTTGATGCCGAGCGAGGTGCCGACCATGAGCCGGTCCAGGTAGGTGCCTCGTCTTCGGGCCGCGATGATGCCGGCGAGGATGCCGGCGATCAGGTAGACCACCGCACCGCCGAGGACGATCGACACGGTGACCGGCAACGCCTGCCCGATCAGCTTGGTCACCGGCTGGCCGAGGGTGTACGAGTAGCCGAGGCAGGGCGCGTCGCACTCGATGGTGAGCCCGCCGGAGTGGTACGTCCGCCCGACCGCGAGCCCCTTGAGATACTCGCCGACCTGCTGCGCCACGGGCTGGTCGAGGTTGAGGCTGGCGCTGATGTCGGCGTGGCGCTCCGGGGTGCAGCGCTGGCCGCAGATCGTCCCGGCCGGGTCGGTGGGGGCGACGAAGAACAGGCCGAAGCTGGCGACCAGCGTCACGATGACGACGGAGACCGCGCTGGCGATCCGTCGCAGGATGTAGATGAGCACCGCCGAGGCTCCTGGTGGCAGCGGGCCAGGGCTGGGAGCCCAAGCCGGAACGGGGAAAGGGGTGGACGCCGGCCGGCACGGTGCCGGAGGCCGGCCGGCGTCCACGATGGGGGTGCGGGAGGTCAGTTCTTCAGGAACATGTTCAGGTAGAACGGCTCACCCGCGGAGGCGTCGCCCTCGGCGCCACCGATGTTCGTGCCGATGGCGAAGGCGAGCTTGCCGTAGTAGCGCGGCAGGGCCACGTACATGCCCAGGATCTCCTTGTCCAGCTCGCCCCACTTGGCGACGGCCTGGTCGGCCGGGAGGTTGCCGATCTCGTCGATCTTGGCGTCCAGCGCCTTGTCGGTGAGCTCGCCCCAGCTGGTGCCGTCGGTGAGGCTGTGCGACTGGAAGAGCACCGGGAACCAGCTGCCGCCGCTCGGCCAGTCCGAGCACCAGCCCTGCGGCGCCTGGCCCATGTTGACCGGGGCGTCGTAGTCAGCGATCTTGGAGCGCAGCTCGGCGGTGGTGACACCGATCGGCTTGACGGCGAAGCCGGCCGCCTTGAACGCGTCGACCCGGATCTGGTTGGTCTGCTGCGGGACCGGCTTGGTGTTGTCGTAGTACCAGCTGAGCTCGAAGCCCACCTTGCCGGCTGCCTCCAGGTCGGCCTTGGCGGCGGCCGGGTCGCCCTGGCCGACACCGCTCAGGCCCGGCAGCGCGTCGTACTTGGTGTAGCCCGGCACGCTCGGCGGCAGGACGGTGCTGGCCGGCTGGGAGTTGAAGCTGTTCAGGCCGCCGGCCTTGTTGACCTGGTCGTACGGGTACGCCTTGGCGATCGCCTTGCGCACCTCCAGCGGGATCTTGCGGGTGTCCATCTGCACGGAGTAGGTGCAGGGCTGCTCACCCTGGATCAGCTGGGCCTTCTTGTCCCCGGTCAGCTGCGGGATCAGCGAGGCGTCGACGGGGCCGTAGTTGAGCGCGTTGGCGTCCTCGCCAGCGCTGTTGAGCACCTGCTGCTGGGTCTTCGGGTCCTCGCCGCCCCACTTGAAGGTGAAGCCGTCCGGGTACTGGTGTCGCACCGCGTCGGTGTTCGGGTCCCAGTTCGGGTTCTTCTTCAGCTTCAGCTCGGTGCCCGGGGTGTACGTGTCGAACTGGTACGGCCCGGTCGCCAGGGGGTTGTTCTTGTAGTTTTCCTTGGTGTCCTTGGCCTGCGGGATCGGCGTGAACACCGGGAAGGTCATGTAGAGGGGCAGGTCCGCGAAGGGCCGCGCCAGGTGGATGACCAGCGTGCCCGAGTCCGGGGTCTCCACGCCGGCGAAGGCGTCGTCGCTGGCGTAGGGACCCTTGTAGGTGTCGCCGCCCTTGAAGGTGGTCAGCTGGTACGTCGGGCCGTTGGCGAACACGTCGTGGGCGAACGAACGCTTGATCGCGTACGCCAGGTCCTCGACCTTGACCTCGCTGCCGTCGGCGTACTTGATGCCCGACTGCATCTTGAACGTCCAGGTCAGCTTGTCCGACGAGACGGTGCCGAGGTCGGTCAGGTCCGGCACGAGCACCGGCTTGCCGTTGCGGATCGCGAACTGGGTCGGGCTGCGGAAGATCAGCTTCTCGATCGCCAGCGCGTCGGCGTAGTAGGTGTCGGTCGGGTCGAACGTGTTCGGGGTCACCTGGGAGTAGACCGTGATCACGCCGCCCTTCTTGGCGCCGGGCACCTCGGCCGCCGGGCCCTTGGCAGTCGGGTCGAGCGCGCTCTGCTGGGTCTCGATGCCCTTGGCGTCACCCCCGCCGTTGCTGCCGTTCTTCGACGAAGGGCTGCCGCAGCCGGCGACCGCCATGGTGGCGGCCAGTGCGGCGGCGAGACCAACCTTCAGTTGCCTCACAGACGTGCTCCTGTCTTTTCTTTCAGTCAACGGACCCCCGGCGTGCAGGGTCCGTGGTTCTCCTCCAGCCCGGGGCGTCCTCATCGACGGGTCCGGGGATCGAAGGCGTCGCGCACGGCGTCGCCGAGCAGGCTCAGGGCGAGCACCAGAATCGTGATGCCGAGTACGGGCAGCCACAGGTAGAGCGGGTCGGCCCGGTAGTAGGTGGTCGCGGCGGAGATCGTCAGACCCCAGGACGGGGTGGGCTCGATCAGCCCGGCACCGAGCACGGTCAGACCGGCCTCGGCCACCACGTAGCCGGGCAGGGCCAGTGACACGGAGACGACGATCGGCGCGACCAGGTTTGGCAGCAGCTCCTTGAAGAGCACCTGCCGGGTCGGGATGCCGAGCACCTTGGCCGCCGCGACGAACTCACGCTCGCGCAGTGACAGCACCTGCCCCCGCACCAGCCGGGCGAGGCTCGCCCAGCCGAAGAACGACAGCACGCAGATCAGCGAGATGAAGCGGATCTGGGCGACGTCCTCGGCCCCGGCACCGTCGGCGCCGCCGAAGATCGCGACCAGGACTGCGGAGCTCGCGATCGCGAACAGCAGATACGGCAGGCTGAGCACCAGGTCGATCAGCCAGGAGAGCACCCGGTCGACCCAGCCGCCGGTGAAGCCGGCGACCAGACCCACCACCACGCCGATGATCGTGGTGATGGTGGTGACCGCGACCGCGACGATGAGCGACGGGCGGGCGCCGTACACCCAGCGGGCGAAGAGGTCGCGGCCCAGCCGGGGCTCCACCCCGAACCAGTGTTCGCCGGTCGGCCCGACCATCGGGAAGCCGAACTCGTCGATCAGGTCCTGGTGCAGGTCGGTCGCGTTCTGTCCCTCCAACCTGGCGAGCAGCGGCGCGAAGATCGCGATCAGGACGTAGGCCACGCAGATCGCGGCGCAGATCATCGCGATCCGGTCGCGGCGTAGCCGGGCCAGGGCGATCCGGGTCGGCGACTTGCTGACCGTCCGGACCGGGGCGGCGGTCGACGACACGCTCCGCACCTGTCCGTCGTCCGGATCTCCGGCGCGGAGCACCTGGGGCTCCGTGACCATCGGCTCCACGCGGGACGACCTCCTCATCGTGCTGACACATGACACCGCCACCCGGACGGTTGTCCGGATGGCGGCTTCCAGTGCCGGAACGTTAGCTGGGCAAATGATTTCATCGTGAGTCGGTTGTGCAACAGGCTTGTATCCTGAACGACCGTTTATTCAGTCATTCGGACAGCCAGGTATCGATTTATGCCACAAGCGCGACCGGCGCCCGGGCGATCACGGGCAGTGACGGACGTGACTCAGCCCACCTCGTTGCTGCAGGCAACCATCGATGTATTAGCAGCTCAATGCGTCGATGCGACGGCCCATCTCGGCACACAGCGCCGGCGAGGGCACCGCACTTGACCACCCGAAGTAACGGCCTTCAATGGCGCGGAAACGCCGAGCCCCACCGGTTTGATCTAGGTAAACCACGACGAAACAAATGCCCTTGAGTCTCATTTTGGATAGACGTCAGCGGATGCTAAAGGGAGATCGGGTGGTGGTGACGGCGGGCGGGGCGTGGTCGCAGCTCCAGCGGCCGGGAGGGTAGCTCCCGAGGGCCCGAGAGCGGCGTAAAGGTGATCTGCCGGCAGGCCGGGAGCCCCGCGACGTACCGTGAGATCGTGCCGACGAAAGACGTACTCACCAAGGCTCACCTCGCTGAACTTCGCCGCTCGGCGCTCGGAACGGCCAACCCGCTCGGCGTCGCCGCTGATCTCGCCGAGGCGGCGCAGCAGGGCCGACTGGAGGATCCCGACGACGCCGGGGACGCCCTGACCCTGGCCGCCGAGATCGCCGAGATCCGGGCGAGACCAGATGCCGCCCTGCGCTACGCGGAACAGGCCCTGGCGGCGTATCCGTCCGAGGACGACCCCCGGGCCGGTTTCGCCCGGGCACTGCGGGCCCGGGCACTGTTCCGCTCCGGCGGTCGGGACGACGAGGCGATGGCGGAGCTGACAGCGCTACGCCCGCTGCTGTCCGTGCAGCCCGACGCCCCCGCCTACGTGAGCGCGGCGCTGGACGCCGGTGGTCGTTCGACGACCGCCGAGACCTGGCTGAGCGAGGCGGTCGACACCCTGCTCGGCGAGCGCGCCGCCGCCGGGGCGCGCCCGCAGGCCATCACCGCGACCGACCCCGTGGTGGAGCTCGGCCCGCCGGACGCGCCCGGGGTCCTCTTCTTCCTGCTGCAACAACGGCACCGGGTACGCCGCAATCTCAATCTGCCGCACGACCGGCAGGACGATCTGGCGGACCGGCTGGAAAATCAGCTCGTCCGCCGGGCCGGAGAGCGCCGGGGCGCCGGGTCGGATCTGCTCTTCTGGCCACGGGCCGAATTCGATCGTCTGCTCTCCGAGCACCCGACGCTCGCCGAGGTGTACGGGCCGGACTGGGACGCGCACCGGGCCCGACTGGAGAAGGAGCTGGTACGGCTGACAGGTGCCGGTCAGGCCGGGCTGGGCGTGTTCGGCGCCACCGTGGCCGGGCTGCACGCCTTCGCCGGTCGAGGGGACGGCGACCCGACCGATGCCGCGATCCGGGCGGGCTACGCGGCCGAGGTGTCGGCTCGCCCCAGCGCCCGGATCGCCTGGCCACCGGAGCGCAACGACGCCTGCTGGTGCGGCTCGGGCCTCAAGTACAAGAAGGACTGCCTCCCGCGTTCCCGCAGCTGAGCGTGGCGATCGGGTCGCGACCCGCCGCGCCGCCACCACGTCGAGCCGGGTAGCTTCCCTGATGCCCATACCGTTCACGGCCATCAGGGGGCGTCGTGCTGGTCATCGCACACCTCAGTGACACTCACCTCGACAGCCATCCCCGATCGGCCGAGCGGACCGCCCGGGTCATGGACCACCTGCACTCCCTGCCACGACCGGTGGACGCGATCCTGATCACCGGGGACATCGCCGACCACGGCGAGGTGGCCGAGTACGAGACCGCCGCGAAGCTCTTCGATTCCCCGCTGCCGGTGATGGTCTGCCCCGGCAACCACGATGTGCGCGACGCGTACCGCAAGGGTCTGCTCGGCGACGACCGCGGCGGCACCGGCCCGATCAACACCCGGCACGACGTGGCGGGCGCGGTCTTCCTCCTCGCCGACTCGTCAGTGCCCGGCGCGGACGACGGCCACCTGGACGACGAGACCGTGGCGTGGCTCGCCGACGAGCTGGGTTCGGTGCCGGCCGGGACGCCGACGTTCATCGCCGTGCATCACCCGCCGGTGGTGCTGCACCACCCGGTCATCGACCCGATGCGGCTACTGCCGGCCGATTCCCTGGCCGAGCTCGTCACCGCCCACCCACAGGTCGTCGCCGTGCTGACCGGGCATTTCCACACCGCCGCCGCGAGCACATTCGCGGGCCGTCCACTGCGGATCGCGCCGGGTGTGGTCTCCACGCTGCGGATGCCCTGGGAGGGCGAGGGTCCGTTGGCCACCCAGGCCCAGCCGCCCGGCGTCGCGTTCCACGTGTACGACGACGCTGGGCTGTTCACCACCCACTACCGGGTGGTGGTCTGACCTTGGGCTCGGTGACCGGGCTCTGGCCGGCGCGCCGCCGACTGTAGGACGGAACACTGAGGCAAATCAATACTTGAAGAAGTTAAATATTCGCCTTAGATTTCGTCCATGTTTCCTG
The DNA here is from genome assembly GCF_003857055.1 of Micromonospora inaquosa. Lineage (GTDB taxonomy): Bacteria > Actinomycetota > Actinomycetes > Mycobacteriales > Micromonosporaceae > Micromonospora > Micromonospora inaquosa. The sequence continues at coordinate 18,090 of NZ_QGSZ01000199.1, forward strand.
AGATCGACGCCGGTGCGTTCTCCGGACCGCCGGCGGCGACGGCGATCTTCACGACGGTGCTGACCGAGGGGCCGGTGAGTCGGGTCGCGCTCGCCCGCCGGCTCGGGCTCTCCTCCGCCGCCGTCACCAAGGCCGCCCGGCCCCTCATCGACCTGGGTTACCTGCACGAACTGGCCGCCACCGAACGCTCCGGGCCGGGCGCCGGACGCCCCGCCAGCCCTCTCGCGGTCCGCGCCGAACGCGAATTCTTCCTCGGCGTGAAGATCACCGCCGACGAGGTGATCGGCGTGGTCTGCGACCTGCGCGCGCAGGTCCAGGCCAGCGCCCGCCGTCCGTTGGACGACCCCGACGTCGACGCGGTCCTCACCGAGGTCGGCCGGCTCACCGACGACCTGTTCGGCGCGTTCCCCGGCGACCGGACCCGGGTCCACCGGCTCGGGTTGGCCCTCTCCGGCGACATCGACCGCAGCACCGGCCTGGTGCGCTACTCGCCGTTCCTGCACTGGCGGGACGTGCCGCTGGGCCGACTCGCCGCCCAGCGCACCGGTCTCACCGTCACAGTGGAGAACGACGTCAAGGCGCTCACCGCCGCCGAACACTGGTTCGGCGAGGGGGTGGGCGCCGAGTCATTCGCCCTGGTCACCGTCGGCACCGGCATCGGCTGTGGCCTCGTCGTCAACGGCCGCCTGGTCTCCGGCTCACACGGGGTGGCCGGCGAGATCGGCCACCTCACCGTCGACGCCACCGGCCCAGACTGCCACTGCGGCGGTCGCGGCTGCGTCGAGTCGATCGCCGGCACCGACGCCATCGTGGCGCAGGCCCGCCACCGCACCGGCCGCCCCGACCTCACCATCGCCGAGGCGGTGGGCCTGGCACGCGCAGGCCACGAGGAGGTGCGGAGGGTCTTCACCCGCGCGGGCGGCGCGATCGGTTGCGCCATCGCGGCCGTCGCGAACCTGGTCGGCCCCACCCGCATCGTCGTATCCGGGGAAGGGCTGGCCGCCTACGACCTGTTCGACAGCCACATCCGCACCAGCTTCGAACGGCAGGCCTTCGGCGCCGCCGCGCGGTGCCCCCTCTCGATCCGCCCGTTGCCCTTCGAGGAGTGGGCCCGCGGAGCGGCGGCGGTGAGCATCCAGTCGCTCGTCGTCCCCTGACCCGGCGTCATCCCGGCCACCCGCCGTCCATAACGCTCGATTCGACCCACCGTGCCATCAGGAGGTTGACCATGCCGTCACCGACAACCCCGCGCAGACGACCCCGCACCGGCGTACCCCTCGTCGCGGTGGCACTGGCCGCGCTACTCGGCGCGGGCGCCGTCCCGGCCCAGGCCGCCCCAACCCAGGCCGCCCCCGGGCAGGCCCCGGCGGGCCTCGCGCAGCGCCCCTTCATGGGGTGGACCAGCTGGACCATGCAGTCCTCGAAGTACCCGGGTCTGAACCCCGACGGCGACTACAGCTACCTCACCGAGGCCAACGTCCTCAAGCAGGCGGACGCCCTCGCCACGAAACTGAAGCCGTACGGCTACGAGTACGTCAACATCGACGCCGGGTGGTGGCGGAACAACGACTGGGTGCCGAGGTTCGACCAGTACGCCCGGCAGACGCCCGACCCGGTGCGGTTCCCGCGCGGTATGCAGGTCGTCGCCGAGCACATCCACGGCAAGGGGCTGAAGGCCGGCATCTACCTGCCCGTCGGTCTGGAGAAGGAGGCGTACGCCAATGGCGCCGCGCCCATCTGGGACGCCCCCGACTGCACCACCGCAGACATCGTCTACCCGGACCTGCGCACCACCAACGGCTGGGACAGCGCGTACAAGCTGAACTTCGACAACCTCTGCGCGCAGAAGTACATCGACTCACAGGCGCAGTTGTTCGCCGACTGGGGTTACGACTTCCTCAAGCTCGACGGGGTCGGCCCGGGCTCGTTCAAGTCCGGTGACAACTACGACAACGTGGCCGACGTGGCCGCCTGGCAGCAGGCCATCGCCGCCGCCGGCCGCCCGATCCACCTCGAACTGTCCTGGTCGCTCGACATCAACCACGCCGCCGACTGGAAGCGGTACTCCAACGGGTGGCGGATCGACACCGACGTCGAGTGCTACTGCCACACCCTGGTCAGCTGGGAAAACTCGGTCGACGACCGGTTCGACGACGCGCCGGCCTGGAGCCGCAAGGCCGGCCCCGGCGGGTGGAACGACCTCGACTCGCTCAACGTGGGCAACGGCGAGATGGACGGCCTCACCAGGGCTGAGCGCCAGTCGTACGCGACGCTGTGGGCGATCTCGAAGTCGCCGCTGTACACCGGGGACGACCTCACCCGCCTCGACGACTACGGGTTGTCGTTGCTGACCAACCGCGAGGTCATCGCCATCGACCAGAACGGCGGTCCGCCCGCCCGGCCGGTCACCCCCGCCGGTGACCAGCAGGTCTGGGGTGCGAAGAACCCGGACGGCACCTACACCGTCGCGCTGTTCAACCTCGGCGACGCGCCCGCGTCCGTCACCGCGCACTGGGCGTCGTTCGGGTTCACCGGCAACGCCACGGTTCGGGACGTGTGGAACCGCCTCGACCTCGGGAAGAAGAAGAACGCCATCACCGCGGCGCTGCCCGCGCACGGCTCGCGGCTGTTCACCGTACGACCGGGCACCGCGCTCGCCTCGACCAGCTACGAGGCCGAGGCTGCGGCCAACACCCTGACCGGCAACGCTTCGGTCGGGGGTTGCGACGCCTGCTCCGGTGGTCAGAAGGTCGGCAACCTCTACGCCGGCGGCACGGTGCGGTTCAACGACGTCACCGTACGCAGAGACGGCATCTACACCGTCGCCGTCTCCTACGTCAGCGGTGACGTGCGGTCGGTGCACGTCTCCGCCAACGGCGGCAACGGCACCTACCTGAAGTTCCCCTCCACGGGTGACTGGGGCACCGTCGAGACGGTCAGCGTGCAGCTGGCGCTGAAGGCCGGCGTCAACACCATCACCTTCGACAGCGGCACCTGGTACTCCCCCGACATCGACCGGATCGCCGTACCGCAGACCCTCTGACGTGCCCGGCGCGGCCCGGCGCACGACCGCCGGGCCGCGCCGACGCGCGCATCCGCCGAACGCCCAGGTTGGAGAACCCGACATGGATACCCGCACCGAACCGCGCGACAACCACCCCAGCCGTCGCGGCTTCCTCGCGCTGGCCGCCGCCTCCGGCGCGGTCACCGCACTCGGTGGCCTGCCCGCCTTCGCCGCCACGCCCGCACCCCGGCGTCCCACCGCATCGCCGATGCTCGCCCCGAACGTCGCCGCGAAGAACCAGCTCTGGTGGCAGGCGCCCGGCTCCGCCACCTCGATGATCGAGCAGGGCCTGCCGGTGGGCAACGGCCGACTCGGCGCGCTCGCGAGCAACGACCCGTCCCGCGAACTCCTGACCGTCACCGACGCGACGCTGTGGACCGGTGGTCGCAACGACACGCTCGACAGCGACGGCCAGTTCCCCTACGGGCGGGAGGACTTCGGCTCGCTCACCATGCTGGCCACGCTCACCGTCGACATCCCCGGGCACGACCTCGGCGCGGTCGACGCCTACCGCCGCACCCTGGACCTGACGCAGGGCCTGGTCACCACCGCGTACGACATCGGTGGGGTCGGCTACCGGCGGGAGATCTTCGCCAGCCGTCCGGACGACGTCATCGTCCTGCACTTCTCCCAGCAGGGCGGTGGCACGTACACCGGCGCGATCTCCCTGGCCGGCACCCATGGCGAGGCCACCACCGCCGACCCCACCGGCCGGTACGCGTCGTTCGGCGCGTCCTTCGCCAACGGGCTGCGCTACGGCGCCGCCGTCACCGCCCACAGCGGCACCGGGACGATCGCGGTGACCGGCACGTCGATCTCGTTCACCGACTGCCGTGACCTCACCGTCATCGTCAGCGGCGGCACCGACTACGCGCCGACCGCCGCCACCGGCTTCCGCGACCCGTCGGTGCAGCCGGAACGGCTGGCCCGGGACAAGGTCCTCGCGGCGGCCCGCGAATCCGTCCGCGAGCTGCTGCACACCCACGTCGCCGACGTCCGCCCGGCGTTCGAACGGTTCGCCATCGACCTCGGCACGTCGTCCGCCGCCCAGCGCGGCCTGGACACCTGGGAGCGGGTGCAGGCGCGCTGGCGCGACAACGTGCCCGACCCGGAGCTGGAGGCCGGGTACCTCCAGTTCGGCCGCTACCTGATGATCTCCGGGTCGCGGGGCAGTCTGCCCATCGGACTACAGGGTCCGTGGCTGGACGGCAACGACCCCGACTGGATGGGCGACTACCACAGCGACGTCAACATCCAGATGACCTACTGGCCGGCCGACCGGGCCGGCCTCACCGACACCTTCGACGCGTTCGCGGACTACTGCGTTGCGCAGTTGCCGGTCTGGACCGACATCACCCAGCGGCTCTTCAACACCTCGACCAACCGGTTCCGCAACACCAGCGGCAGGATCGCCGGGTGGGCCGTCGCCTTCTCCACCAACCCGTACGGCGGAAGCGGCTGGTGGTGGCACCCGAGCGGCAACGCGTGGCTCTGCCAGAACCTGTTCGAGCACTATGAGTACACCCAGGACCGCGCCTACCTGGCGAAGATCTACCCGGTCATCAAGGGTGCCGTGGAGTTCTGGGAGACCCGGCTCGTCACCGCGACCGTCACCGACGCGTCCGGCGTCGCACGCGAGGTGCTGGTCGCCGATCGGGACTGGTCGGCCGAACACGGGCCGCAGGACACCCGGGGCAACACCTACTCCCAGGAGTTGGTGTGGAACCTCTTCGAGAACTACCGCAGCGCGACCCAGGTGCTCGGCCGGGACACCGCCTATGCCCGGACCATCGACGGCCTCCGCAAGCGCCTCTACCTGCCCGAGGTCAGCCCCACCTCCGGCTGGTTGCAGGAGTGGATGTCACCCGACAATCTCGGTGAGACCACCCACCGGCACCTCTCCCCCCTGATCGGCTTGTTTCCCGGCGACCGGATCCGCCCGGACGGCTCCACCCCCACCGAGATCGTCGCCGGCGCGACCGCGCTGCTCGACGCACGCGGCATGAACAGCTTCGGCTGGGCCAACGCGTGGCGCAGCCTGTGCTGGGCCCGACTGAAGGACGCGGAGAAGGCCTACCAGCTCATCGTCAACAACCTGAGGCCGTCCGCGAACGGCAGCAACGGCAGCGCCATGAACCTCTTCGACATCTACGAGACGAACCCGGGTCGGGGGATCTTCCAGATCGACGCGAACCTCGGCACCCCCGCCGCGATCGTCGAGATGCTGGTCTACTCCCGACCCGGCCACGTCGAGCTGCTGCCCGCGCTGCCCGCCGCGTGGGCCGCCGCCGGTTCGGTGGCCGGGGTGGGCGTACGCGGTGGTTTCACCGCCGACGTCAGCTGGCGCGATGGCAGGGTCACCCAGGCCCGGTTGACGAGCGTCGGCGGCCGCAGCACGACGGTGCTGGCCAACGGCCGGTCGCGTCAGGTGACCCTTCGCACCGGTGAGTCGGTCACCCTGAGGAACCTCTGATGCGGGCCGGGTTCCCCCGGCGCGGGGTGGCCGCCGCCGTCGCGGCGCTGCTCTGCGTACCCCTGGTCGCGTCGGCGGCGCAGGCGCACACGCCGCCCGAACCGGCGGCTGGCGCGGGCCGGCACTTCGCAGTCACCTGGGCCGCCAGCGCCGACCGGCAGGGCGCCGGGCCGGCCGAACGCAGCTACCGGCTCGTCGTTCGCACCAGCGTGGGTGGGGCCGCCCTGCGGATTCGGTTGACCAACGCCTTCGGCGACCATCCGGTCACCTTCGCCAGCGCGTACGCGGGGTTGCAGCGGCAGGGTGCGGAGCTGATCCGGGGCAGCAACCGGCGACTGACGTTCGGCGGCCAGCCCTCGGTCACGGTGCCGGCCGGCGAGACGGTCCTCAGTGATCCGCTGCCCGGCAAGGTGGCCGCCCAGAGCGATCTCGTCGTCAGCCTCTACGTGACCGGCGCGCAGGGCCCGACGAGCGGGCACGGGATGGCCATGCAGACGTCGTACGCGGCGGCGGGTGATCACGCCGCCGAGGAGGCGGCGACCAGTTGGACCGACCCGATGACCTCCTGGTACTGGCTGGACGCCGTCAGCGTGCAGACGTCCACGGCGATCAGCTCGGTAGCGGTCCTCGGCGACTCGATCACCGACGGGTGGGCCTCCAGCACCGACCGGAACCGCCGCTGGCCGGACTACCTGTCCCGGCGGCTGCAGGCCGCTACCGACAGCCCGGTCAAGGGGGTGGCCAACGCCGGCATCTCCGGCAACAAGGTGCTGGCGGACGGTGCTGGGGAGGCCGCGCTGCGCCGCTTCGACCGGGACGTGCTCGCCCAACCGGGGGTCGGCACGGTGTTCGTGTTCGAGGGCATCAACGACCTCAAGGCCCACACCGGCGTCACCGTGGACGACCTGACCACGGGTTATCGGCAGTTGGCCGACCGGGCGCACGCGGCGGGCACGTGTGTCGTCGGGGCCACGGTCATGGCGTACAAGGGCTGGTACGAGTACGACGTCGCCGGTGAGACCGTGCGCCAGGGTGTGAACGACTGGATCCGGCACAGCGGCGTGTTCGACGCCGTGGTCGACTTCGACACGATCACTCGCAGTCCGTACGACAGGCAGGCGCTCCTGCCGGTCTTCGACGGCGGGGATCACCTCCACCCGAACGACAAGGGCATGCAGGCGATGGCGGACGCCGTCGCCCTGGCCGCGCTGCGTTGCCACAGGTGAGCGATCGAAGGGGATGACACGCCCGCGTGGTACCGATAGCGTCCCTCCGTGGACGATCAACGTCCAGGCCGATGTCACCGGAGGAGACGCCGATGTTCGAGGAGTTCATGGGCATCCCGGCCCACCCTCTGCTGCTGCACGCCGCGGTCGTGTTCGTGCCCCTGCTGGCCCTGCTGACGGTCGGTTACGCCCTCGTCCCGCCGATCCGGCCGCACACCCGGTGGGTGCTGGGGCTGCTCGCCGTGGGTGCACCGGTCGCCGCCCTGCTGAGCAAGCTCTCCGGCGACGCCTTCCTCGAGCGGATGCGCGCCGCCAACCGGGTCACCCCCGAGTTCCTCCCCAAGCTGGAGGCGCACCAGGAGTACGGCGACATCACGCTCTACGCCAGCATCGGGTTGGGGGTGGTGGCCCTGGCACTGGTCCGGCTCGTCCCGCCGCGTCCCGCCGAGGGTGCGCGCCCCCGGCTGCTGACCCCGGCGTTGCAGGTGCTGTCGCTGGTGGCCGCGGCCGTCACCGTGTATTACGTGTTCCGCACCGGCGACTCCGGGGCGAAGGCGGTCTGGGAGGGCCAGTGACGGTCCGGCCACGTCGCCGTGCGCCCGCTTGATGCGGCGGGGTGCTGGTGCGGCCCGGTCGGGGGCTGGGCCGCACCAGCGGAGTGACCATCAGCCGGCGTGGTACGCCCGGATGATGGTCTGGTCGATGCCGCTACCGCCGTTGGCGGCGGCCTTCACCCGCAGCGAGACGGCCTGCCCGGCGGCGGCCTTCGGCAGCGCGACCCGGTAGCTGTCGCCGCTGTTGGTGACCCGGGCCGACGTCCAGGTGGCACCGTCGTTGGTCGAGGTCCAGACCTGGAACGACGTCACCTTCTGCGCCTTGACCCCGTGCGCCTGCCGGACGGCCAACTCGGCAGTGCCGCCGGTGGCGTGGTTGTTGGTGTCCATCGGCAACGCGTAGTCCAGAGCGAGCAGCGGCAACGGCACGCTTGCGGTCCCGTCCGGCCCAGCCGACCGGAACGTCCACGAGGTGTTGACCTTGGTGGAGATCGGCAGGATCAGGCTCGTGTCGACGTCGAGGGTCAGCCGGTAGTCCGCCAGTTGCTGCGGCACCGTGAAGTCGGCGAGCGGCCGGTCCCGTTCCTCGATCAGCTTGCCGTTGCGGTACAGCGACAGCTTGCGGTTCACGCCGATCGAGGTGCCCTGGAGGCAGTCCGCCCGCTGATGCTGATCCGTCAGCGACACCAGGTCGATGTGCAGGTTGCCCCTGGTCCGCGACGGTGCGGTGGCGCAACTCCAGGTGGCGCCGGCCGGGTCGTCGTAGAAGCCGGAGTGCAGCGGCTGCCGCGCCCAGATCTTGGACTGCTGACTGCCCGGCTGGTAGCTGCGGGGTGCCTCCTGGGCCGACAGGCCACCGTAGACTCCCTCGTCCGCCCAGAGGAACCCGGGCGAGAGGTAGTCGGTGCGGTTCGGCGGCAGGTTCCCCTCGTGGGTCTGCGTCACCAGCGCCCCGTCCGGGGTGAGGCCGCTGCGGATCAGTTGGGTGACCATCCCCTCCGAGTCGGCCTGGTGGAACCGCTCCTCGATCCGGGCGAGCTTCGCCTGCTCGGCCTTGCTCACCCGGAAGGCGGGGTCGGCCGGTACGCCGTCCGCGTACTCGTGCACCAGGTTGTAGCGGTACGGCTTGGCGGTGCCGGCCGGCGAGTCCAGGTTGACGGCCGCCCAGTTGCGCCGGGACCCGACAGTGGGTTTCGGCATCGCGGTGGTGCGGACCGTGGTCTGGGACCCGTACCCGCTGACCTGGTGCCACCAGGACAGCCCGTTCGGCGCGGTCTGGACGTTGGTGAGGTCGGTCTTGGTGGGTGTGGCGGGCACCCCGTCGACCGTCGCCGTCACCGGCTTGGCCCGCGCCGGGTCGAGCGTCACGCTTCGGGCGCCACGCACATCCAGGTCGGCTTCGGCCGCGAGCGTCGTCTCCAGCACGTCGCTGTCGACGTAGTAGGCGATCGAGGAGCCGAGGACCGCGTACCGGCCCGCCGGTACCCGCAGCGTGAAGGTGTCTCCGGGCGTACCGCCCGCGCCGTCGTAGTAGATCACCGGGTCGCTGAGGTTGGTGACCAACAGGTTGATCCAGCTCTCCGCGCCGTCCTTCAGGCCGGACAACGGCTTCGTCTGGATGGTCAGGTCGTAGCTGGGCTGCTCGACGTAGAAGCTCACCGGGGTGGTCGAGACCAGCTTGCGGCCGGGACCGCGGGCGGTGACGGTGGCCAGGTAGAAGCCCGGCCGGGCGGCCAGCGCCGCACGGTTGATCCGCACCGTCGTACCGGCGGTGGAGCCCCGCTTGAGCGTCACCCGGCTCGTCGAGAGCGACGCCGCGCCGCGCGGCACCGGCTGGCCGTCGTGGTTGACGATCGACACGTCGAGGTCGAGGTGCGTCGTCGCCGGGGTCGCCGCACCGGTCCAGCTCAGCTTCGTCTCGCTGGTCCCGGACTGCGGGTACGCGAACGTGCCGACGTTGACCACCGGCTGGTTGCTGGTCGGGCCGCCGAGGGCCCGCGCCGCGTTGAGCCGGCCGGCCCCGACGGCGTACGCGTCGACACCGGTCAGCGGGTCGGCGGCGCCGACGAGTGCGGCCTTGAGCTGCTCGCCGGTCCAGTCCGGGTGCCGCTGGGCGAGGAGCGCGGCGGCGCCCGCCACGTGCGGGCTGGCCATCGAGGTGCCGCTGATCGCCTCGTAGTGCTCGTCGATCGGGTCCTGCAGGTTGGTGCCGGCGGCCCGGGCGGCGACGATGTCGACACCGGGCGCGACCAGTTCCGGCTTCGCCACGTGGCTGGTGACCAGCGGTCCGCGGCTGGAGAAGTCGGCGAGTCCGTCGTGACGGTCGACCGCGCCGACGGTCAGCGCGCTGGCGGCGGAGCCGGGCGAGGAGATCGCGCCGCCGCTGTTGCCGGCGGCGATGACGAAGAGGACGCCGGTGGACTTGCTCAGACCGTCGACGGCGAGCGAGAGAGGGTCGTTGCCGTCGTCCGGGTCGCTGCCGCCGAGGCTCATGTTGATGACGTCGGCCCGGGCGGCGGCCCACTCCATGCCGGCGATGATGCCGGAGTCCTCGCCGGAGCCGTGGTCGTCGAGGACCTTGCCGATCACCAGCTTGGCGTCCGGCGCCACGCCGCGACGCTGGCCCTGGGCGGCCGCGCCGGTGCCGGCGATGGTCGAGGCGACGTGCGTACCGTGGCCGTTGTGGTCGACGGCGTCACCGCCCTCGGCGGTGAAGTCGGCCCGGTCGGCGACCCGGCCGACCAGGTCCGGGTGGGTGAAGTCGGCACCGGTGTCGAGCACCGCGACGGTGGTCCCCTTGCCGGTGTAGCCGGCCTTCCAGGCGTCGGGGGCGGCGATCTGCTCCAGGTTGCGGTCGAGGTCGGCGTGCTTGCCGCCGGTCAGCGCGGTGGCGCGGACCTTGCGGTCGAGCCAGACCTTCTTCGCACCGGCGAGCAGCGAGTTCGTCGCCAGCTTCGCGGTGGCCGGGCCCTTCTTGGGTACGCGGCCGGCGACCGCGCCGATGCTGGGCAGCGGCAGCACGTCTCCCAGCGCGGCCACCCGGGCCGACGCGGTGGCCGGCTGCACGATGAGCGGCAACTGCGAGGTGTTCGCGTCGTCGTACCCGTCGGCGATCAGCGCGGTGACGTCGAAGAGGTCGGGGTCGAGGACCGAGCCGATCTGGGACGCGACGCGGGCGGGGATGACGTGCAGGTGGCCGTCGGGGCCGCAGCTTTGGCGGATCACCGCGTTCTCGTCCGCCGGCCGCACCGTGGCCTGCGGGCAGCCCGATCCGGTGTCCCGCACGGTCACCACGTCCCCGGTCAGCAGGGTGACGGTGTGCGTCCTCCCGTCGGCCCTGGCCGCGGGTGCGCCGGCCTGACCGATGTTGCTGGGTCCGGCCGTGGCAGCGCCGCCCGGTAGGGCGGTCAGTGTTGTGGCCGTTACGGCGACGGCCAACAGCCACCGCGTTTTCCTGAGCATGTTGCTCCTCGTCTTATGTGGACGAAAGCGCCTCTTCGGGCGACTTCCCGCAAGATCATATGCGCGAACTCGGGATCTTCGAGAGCCTTTGACGAGGAGTTTTCACCCGCGTAACAGCGGGAGCACCCGCCGGCCGAGCAGATCAATCCCCCCGTACGGCGTCAACCCGTGCGGGGTGCCGAACTCCACCCGACCCGCCCCGGCGTCGAACACCGCCGCGGCCTGCCCCGCGACCTGCTCGGGTGTGCCGGAGAAGGCGAACAGGTCGAGCAGGTCGTCACCGATCAGCGCGCCGGCGAGGTCGTCCTCCCGACAGCCCACGTGCTGCTGGATCCGGGCCAGCAGCTCCGGGTCCACCTCGATCGTCGGGTCGAGGGCGGCGACCACCGCCAGGTACATGGCCACCTCCCGGCGCGCCACCCGACGTGCCAGGACGCCGTCCTCGTCGACGACGGTGACCGCGCCGAGCACGACATCAGTGCGGTCCCGGTCCGCGGCCGCTGCGTCGTCCAGCCAGGCGCGCATCATCCGGGCCATCGCCGGGTTGGCCGACCCGCCGACCTTCACCTCGCCGGCGAAACCGGCCGCCGCCCGCGCGGTCTGCCGCCCCCAGGTGCCGACGAGAACCGACACGTCGGCTCGGGCCGGCGTGTACCGCAGCGACGTGCCCGGCGCCACGGTGAACTCCCCACCCTGGAAGCCGCTGTCGTCACCGGCCAGCAGCAACCGCACGACCGCGACCGTCTCGACGATGCGCCGGATCGGACGGACCTGCGGCACACCGATCTCGTTAAGCCAGGTGCCCCGGGCCAGGCCCAGGTAGGCCCGGCCCCGCGACGCCAGGTCCAGCGCGGCCACCTGACCGGCGACCTCCACCGGGTGCATGGTGAACGGGTTGAGGCACGCCGCGCCCAGCCGGATCCGCCGGGTGTGCCGGGCCGCCACCAGCAGCGGAAAGATCGGCGGCTGGTACATCAGGTCACCGAAGACCGACAGCACGTCGAAGCCGTGCCGCTCGGTCAGTTCGGCCAGCTCCGCGTACTCGTCAGCGGACTTGTCGGACTGTAGGCCGATGCCGACCAGCCCAGCGCTCACGTCAACTCCTCGGTGGGGATGCGCTGAAGGCCGGTCCGTTCGATGCGCATGATGACCCGCTCATCCGGGTCCGGACAGGCGACGTGGCTGTCCCGGGCCATCCAGTCGCCCTCGGCCAGCTCCCGCTGCTTCGCCGGCAGCAGCGGCAGGCACGCCGCCAGGGCGTAGAGGCAGAAGTGCCCCCCGGCCGGGATGGTGAGCCGGTTGGAGCCGGTCAGGTCGATGTGGTCGCCCGGCTTCAGGCCGCACACCGAGCGCCCCTCGATCCGCTCCACCACGACCCGCAGGTCGTACAGGTCGGTGGTGGGTTCCTCGGCGCTCATCGCACGGCCTCCGCGTGGTGGTGCACGATGCGCCAGGAGCCGTCCTCACGACGCAGCACGTCGGTCACCCGGAAACACTCGTCCGGCCGGTCGTCCGCGAAGCGGGCCCGCAGCACGTAGCGGACCAGACCGGTGTCGCCCCAGGCGTCGGTACGCAGGTGTTCCGGCGCCACCGAGACCGGCGCCGGCCCCGTCGCCCGGGTCGCCCGCCGGTCCCGCAGGCCGTCCAGCGCGGGCAGGCCGGACAGCAGGTCGTCGGCGTCGGACTCCCAGAAGGTCAGGTCGGGGTGCAGGTGCGCGTCGAAGGCGGACCGGTCGCCGAGGGACCGGTACAGGTCGGTGATGGTGGTGGCGAGCTCATCGCTCATCGGCGGTCACTTCCGATCGGGTGCGGCGGTCAGGACAGGTCGGCCAGGCGGGCGCGGAGCGGATCCAGTCCCATGGGTCCGAGCGCCAACGCGGTGTGGTGGAAGCGTTTCCGGTCGAACGCCGCGCCCTCGCGCCGTTCGACGTCCCGACGGGCCTGCTGCCACAACCGCGCACCGACCTTGAAGGCCAGGGCCTGCGCCGGCCAACCGAGATACCGGTCGACCTCGAAGCGCGCGGTCTCGGCGTCCAGGCCGGCGACGCGGGTGAGGACATCCACCGCGAGCGCGGGCGTCCAGCGGCGTTCCTCGGTGAACCCGTTGCCGGCCGGGATCGGCAGCCCGAGGTGCAGGCCCAGGTCGATGACCACGCGGGCGGCCCGCCACATCTGACCGTCGAGCATGCCGAGCCGCTCAGCACCGCCGGCGTACAGGCCGATCTCGTCGGCGAGACGCTCGGCGTAGTGCGCCCATCCTTCGGCGTACCCGTGCACCTGGCAGAGGTTGCGCTGCCACGGGTGCAGATTCGCGGTGGTCAGGGTGACGGCGTGCTGGAGGTGGTGACCGGGCAACCCCTCGTGGCACAGCGTGCCGACATGCCGCCACACCGGCACCGTCGCCTCACCCGAGGGCACCGACCACCAGATCGCGCCGGGACGGGTCAACGCCGGGTCGGGAGGCGTGTAGTACATGACGCCGGACGTGGCGGGGCTGATCCGGCACACCACCCGCCGCAGGACGGCCGGGATGTCGAAGTGGGTGCCGTCGAGCGCGTCGGTCAGCCGCTCGGTGCGCTGGTGCAGCCACTCCTCCAGGGCAGGCCCGGCCGACACCCGACCCGCCGGGTCGGCGTCCAGGGCCGCCCGCGCGGCAGCCACCCGGGAATGGCCCAGCTCGCCCGCGACGGTCCGCAGCTCGGTGGCGGTGCGGTCCAACTCCGCCCAGCCGTACGCGTACACCTCGTCGAGGTCGACGGTCGCGCCGAGGAAGCTGCGGGCGGTGACCCGGTAGAGGTCGCCGCCGACACCGTCCACGTCAGACGCGGCGGGCGCCAGCTCGGCCCGGAGGAACGCGGCGAAGCCAGCGGTGGCCTCGGTGGCCGACCGGCCGCCCCGGTCCAGGTGCCCGGTCAACGGACCACCCCGATATCCACTCACCAACCGCCCGTAGAAGTCGGCGGTGGTCCAGGCCGTGCACTGGTCGGCGACCACCAGCACCTGGCGGCGGGCGACGAGCTGTCCGCGTTGCGCCGACCGGCGCAGCGTCGCGGCGTACCGGTCCAGGGCCTCGGGCACCTGGCGCAGATGGTCGGCGACCACCGCCCAGTCGTCCTCGGTGTCCCGGGGCAGGTTGTCGAAGATCTGCCGGAGCAGGTGCACCGGCGTGGCCAGCGGGGCGAGCAGTCGGGTGGTGAACCCCGCGTCGTACAGGTCGACCTCACTGGCCAGCCGGTCGCGCAGGGCGTCGGCCAGGGACCGCTCGCCGGGGTCGTGGGTGGTCGCCGCCGCCGCGACCGTCGCGGTGCGTCGGGCCAGCTCCGCACGGGCGTCGAAGCCGTCCGGCGAGAGGTCCGGGACCTGCGACCCAGGGGTACGCCCCACCGCCTCGGCCGCCTGCGGGTCCAACTCGGCCAGCGCGTCGAGGTACCCGTCGGCGACCTCGGTGATGCTGGTCATCGCGGTACGCCGAGCCGGCCGTGGTCGTCGCGGTACGCCACCCCGCCCTTGAGCACCGCGTGCAGGGTGCGCAACGCCGACACCGAGCGGGTCGGGTCGTCGCGCAGCACCAGCAGGTCGGCGTGCTTGCCGGCCTCGACGGTGCCGAGGGTGTCGGCCTGCCCCAGCCACTGCGCGGGGCGGGTGGTGGCGGCCTTGAGCGCGTCCGCGACGGGCATCCCCGCGTCCACCATGAACTCCAGCTCGCGGATGGTCGCGGTGGTCTCGTCGTAGCCGGCGTGCGGCGGCATGTCGCTGCCCAGGGCGATCGGCACACCGTTGCGGATGGCGTGCTGGAGGCTCTCCCAGTGCCGGGGGCCGGCCGCGAGGGCCCGGTCCATCAGCCAGCCCGGCACCCCGGAGTCGCGGAAGAACTGCTCGCAGCGGCTCACCACGATCGTCGGCACGTACCAGACACCCCGCTCGGCCATCAGGCGCGTGACGTCGTCGGTCAGCTCGTAGCCGTGCTCGACGCAGTCGAGGCCCAGCTCCACGGCACGGCGGACCGAGTCGGCCGGGCCGGCGTGCGCGGTGACCTTGCGCCCCCAGTCGTGCGCGACCCGGATGACCGCGGCCATCTCGTCGTCGAGCAGCTGCGGGGTGTCGATCGCCTCGTGCTGGCCGGCGATCCCACCGGAGATGCAGACCTTGATCAGGTCGGCGCCGGCGCGCAACTGTTCGCGGGTGGCCCGCCGGAACCCGTCCGCGCCGTCGGCCTCCAGGGCGTCAGCGTCCCAGCCGTGCCCGCCGGTGCAGCAGAGCGCGTGCCCGGCGGTGAAGATGCGCGGGCCGTCGACCGCGCCGGCCTCGATCCCCCGGCGTAGGGCGAAGTCCGCGTACCGGCTCTCCCCCACGAGTCGGGCGGTGGTGACACCGGAGTGCAGGGTGCGCCGGGCGGAGTCGGCCATCAGCAGCACCAGCTCGGCCAGGTTGGAGCCGTGCACCGTGTCGGCGAGGTGGCCGGGCAACCCCAGCGAGAGGTGTACGTGCATGTTGGTCAGACCGGGCATGACGTGCTCGCCGCCCAGGTCGACCACCGGGGCGGCACCGGTCTCGGCGAGGACGTCGTCGACCTGACCGACGGCCCGGATCATCCCGTTGGCGTCGATCCAGATACCGCGATCCGGTTGGAGGGCGTCCTCGACACCGTCGTAGAGGGCGAGGTTGACCAGGACCTGTTCGGTGGGCATGCGCATGTTGCGTCCTCAGAGTGAGCGCGCGACGGTCGGGGCCGCGGCAGAGTCGGTGAGCCAGCAGGCGACGCTGCGGCCGCCCAGGTCTACGGTGGGCGGCTGCTCCCCGCAGGGCGCGAACGCGTGCGGGCAGCGCGGCCGGAAACGGCACCCGGTGGGCGCGTTGGCCGGGTCGGGCACCTCCCCGGCGAGGATGGCGGGCAGGCGCGCGGTGGGCCCGATCTGCGGCACCGCGTCGATCAACGCCCGGGTGTACGGGTGTCGGGGCTCGCGCCACAGCTCGCGGGTGGGTGCCGCTTCGACGATCCGGCCCAGGTACATCACGGCGGTCACGTCGGCGATCTCGTGCACCAACGCCAGGTCGTGGGAGATGAAGAGCATGCCCATGTCGAGGTCGCGGACCAGCCCGACGAGCAGGTTGACCACCTGCGCCTGGGACGAGGCGTCCAACGCGGTGACCGGTTCGTCCGCGATGATCATCCGGGGTTCCGGGGCGAGTGCGCGGGCGATCGCCAGGCGCTGCCGTTGACCGCCGGAGAACTGGTGCGGATACCGCTGGGCGGCGCTGGCCGGCATGGCCACCCGTTCGAGCAGCTCGTGCACCCGGGCCCGTCGGGCCGCCCCGGTTACCTCCGCCGGCACGCCGTCGAGCAGTTGGGAGCCGATGGTGCGCCGGGGATTCAGCGAGGCGTACGGGTTCTGGAAGACCATCTGGAGAGCGACCTCGGCACCGGACCTGCGCCGCCAGCCCAGCGGGGTGACCGGTCGGTCGGCGTACCGGACGGTGCCGGCGCTCGGTGCGCTGAGCCCGACCGCGACGCGGGCCAACGAGGACTTGCCGCACCCGGACTCGCCGACCAGCCCGACGATCTGGCCGGGCGACACCTCCAGACTGACCCCGGCGACCGCCCGCACCCGAGCACGCCCCCGGGAGCGGTACTCGACCTCGACGTCGGTGAAGGACAGTCGCGCGGGCGCTGTGGTGTTCACGCGGCCACCTCCAGGTGCGGGCGGACCACGCAGGCCACCGACCGGTCGGCACCGGCGGGGGTGAGTGGGGGCGGGGCGGTGCCGCAGGACGGTTCGGCGTACCCGCACCGGGGGTGGAACGGGCAGCCCGGCGGGGCCTCGCCGGGCGCCGGCGGAGCACCCGGGATGGGCCGCAACGTCCCGCCGGTCTGGGTGCCGTGCGGTCGGGCGCCGAGCAGCGCGGCCGTGTACGGGTGGGTGGGGGCGGTGAGCAGCGCGCCCGTCGGGCCGGTCTCGACGACCCGCCCGGCGTAGAAGATGTAGCCACGGGTGGTGAGGGCGCTGAGCACCCCGAGGTCGTGGGTGATGAACGCGACGGCCAGCCCGGTCTCGGCGCGCAGCCGTTCCAACAGGGCGAGGATCCCGGCCTGCACTGTGACGTCGAGGGCTGTCGTCGGTTCGTCGGCGATCAGCAGTCGGGGCCGGGCGGCCAGGGCGATGGCGATGGCGACCCGCTGCCGCATCCCGCCGGAGAACTGGTGCGGGTAGGCGCGCAGCGCCCGCTCCGGGTCCGGGATGCGGACCTGGTCGAGCAGCTCCACCGCGCGGCGGACGGCAGCTCGCCGGTCCATCCGCAGGTGCACCCGCATGTGTTCGGTGAGCTGCCGCCCGACGCTGAGCATCGGGTGCAGGGCCGCGCTGGGGTCCTGGAAGACCATTGCGATGCCGGCGCCGCGGACCCGCTGCCAGCCCCGGGGGTCCAGGCCCAGCAGTTCGGTGCCGGCGTACCGGGCCGAGCCGGTGACCGCCGCGCCCGGGGGCAGCAACCCGAGCAGGGTCTGCGCGGTGAGGCTCTTGCCGCAGCCGCTCTCCCCCGCGATGCCGACCAGTTCGCCCTCGTCGACGGTCAACGACACGTCGTGCAGGATCGGCAGCGGGCCACGCGGCGAGGGCAGGGTGACGGCCAGGGAGTCGACGTCGAGCAGCGGTGCCACCTCAGCGTCCCTTCGTGTAGCGGGGGTCGAGCCGGTCGCGCAGCGCGTCGCCGAGCACGTTGAACGCCATCACCACGGTGAGGATGGCGAGGCCGGGAAAGACGCTGACCCACCACATCGACAGGTCCTGCGCGCCGAGGGCCACCATCGAGCCCCACTCGGCGGCCGGTGGGCGGGGGCCCAGGCCGAGGAACGACAACGCGGCGAGCAGCAGCACCGCGTTGCCCAACTCCAGGGTGGCCAGCACGATCGCCGGGCCGATGCTGTTCGGCAGCACGTCGCGGCGCAACGCCCGGATCGGCCCGACGCCGAGCAGGCGGGCGGCGTTGAGGTAGTCGTCGCCGCGCATGCTCAGCACGGCGCTGCGGATCACCCGTGCGTAGACCGGCCAGGAGACGATGACCAGGGCCAGCACGGCGTTGCGGGTGTTCGGGCCGAACGCCGCCGTGACCGCCATGGCCAGGATGATCTGCGGGAACGCGAACACCAGGTCGGTCAGGCGCATCAGCGCCTCGTCGACGAACCGGCCGATGTAGCCGGCGGCCAACCCGAGCAGCCCGCCGACCAGCAGGGCCAGCGAGACGATGGCCAGGGCCAGCGGGATGGACAGGCGGGCGCCGTGGATGACTCGGCTGAGGATGTCCCGGCCGAGCGAGTCGGTGCCGAACCAGTGCGCCCCGGAGGGCGAGGCGTACGTGTCGGCGCTCTGCGCCAACGGGTCGTACGGTGCGAGAACGTCGGCGAGCAACGCCAGCAGCAGCCATCCACCGAGGATGGTCAACGCCACCACGGTGATCGGCTGACGCCAGACCGGTCGGCTGGCCGAGCCGCCGCGTAGTCGGCCGAGCCAGCGGCGTCGGCCCAGGGCCCGCTCCGCCTTCGGGTCTGCGAGTGTCGTCATGACAACCGGATCCTCGGATCGATGAGCCCGTACAGCAGGTCGACGGTCAGGTTGACCAGCGTGTAGACCAGTGCCACGAACAGGCTGACGCCGAGGATCGCGGGCAGGTCCAGCGCCGTGGCGCTGCGGTACGCGTACTGGCCGACGCCGGGCCAGCCGAAGATGCTCTCGACCAGCACCGTCCCGGAGAGCAGCGAGGCGAACGCCAGGCCGGAGACGGTGACCACCGGGACGAGGCCGGCGCGCAGCAGGTGCCGACGCAGCACCACCCGGGTCGGCAGACCCTTGGCGTACGCGGCCCGGATGTAGTCCTGCTGGAGCACCTCGAGCATCGCGGAGCGGACGAAGCGGACCAGCATCGCCACGGTCAGCGAGGTCAGCACCAGCACCGGCAGGGACAGGTGCTGGGCGGCGTCCCAGGCGACGTCCCACTGCCCGGCGAGCGCGCCATCGACGGTGTACATGCCGGTGACCGTGGGCGGCGGGCTGAAGTCGGTGGAGAGCCGCCCGCCGCTGGGCGCCAGGCCGAGCTGGTAGAAGAAGACGTAGAGCACCACGAGCGACAGCCAGAACGGCGGAGTGGAGAGCCCGAGCAGGGCGCCGACCCGAACGAGCTGGTCGGTGAGCCGGCCGTTGCGGACGGCCGCGAGCATGCCGATCCCGGTGCCGATGAGCAGCGCCAGCACCATGCTCGGCAGGGCCAGCTCCAGGGTCGCCGGCACGTAGTGCAGCAGGTCGTCCAGGACGGCGCGGCCGGTCTGCTGGGAGTGGCCCAGGTCGCCGTGCAGCAGGTTGCCCAGGTAGTGCAGGTACTGGGCCCAGAGCGGCTGGTCCAGACCCCACTTCTCGCGGAAGGCGGCCACCGCGGCGGGGTCGTTCAGCGCCTGGTCGGAGAGGTTCGCGGTCACCGGGTCACCGGGGACCACGTTGACCAGGCCGAACGTCACCACGGTGACGCCCAACAGCAGGCCGGCGGTGACCGCCACCCGCTTGGCCAGGAAGATCAGCAGCGGGTGGGCACCCCGGGGCCGGGACGCGGTCGTGGCGACCGTGCCCGGCTCACCGTCGTGGACTGTCGTCATGTCGTCGGGACTACTTGCGGCCGACCGCGGCGACGTCCACCTGCCAACCGGCGGCGGTGTAGTCCGCTCCGGTCAGGTCGGCGGTCGCCACCACGATGGAGGAGTTGCTGGCCAGCACGAGGTACGGCGACGACGCGTTCATCAGTCGCTGCCACTCCTGCATGGCGGTGGCCCGGCCGGCCAGATCGAGGGTCTCCGTGACCTTCTTGCCGGCGGCCACCACGGCCGGGTCGGCCCGCTCGACCGTCCAGCCGGAGCGCAGCGCGGTCGCCTGCCCCGGCGCCATGTTGTTGATCAGCGAGTCGGCGACCGGGTAGTTCAGGCTCTGCGGGGTGAATCCGAGAGGTGACTTCCCGCCGCGCATCTCGTCGAGGAAGGTGGTCAACGGCTGCGGGTTGAGCTCCAGCTTGATACCGGCTTCGGCGGCGTCGCCCTGCACCTTGGTGGCCACCGTGCCGAGGTCCACCCCCTTGTAGGTGATGGCCGGGTAGCTGAACTTGACCGTCGGGTTGGTCAGGCCGGCCCCGGTGAGCAGCGCCTTGGCCCGGGCCACGTCCCGCTTGGACTCCTCGCCGGCCGGCAGCGCGCCCGGGAAGGCGGGCGCGACCAGCCCGGCGCCGGGGGCGGCGCCCTTGCCGTACAGGGCGGCGATTCCCTGGTAGTCGATGGCGGCGCGCAGGGCCTGGTTGAACTTCAGGTTCGAGGTGACCGCGGAGACGCCCGGGTCGGCGTTGAGGAAGAGGAAGTAGACGGTGTCCTGCACCCCGGAGGTTTGCAGGCTGCCCGACAGTCCGTCGAGGAGCTTGCCGGAGATGTCCAGGGAGATCTCGGCGGCCTCGGCGCGCTGCATGGTCAGCTTCTGGGTCTGCACATCCATGTTGCGCAGCACCACCCGGGAGAACTGCGGCTTCGTGCCCCAGTACTTCGGGTTGGCCTCCAGCACCACCTGCGACGAGGGGTCGTAGGACTTCAGCAGGTACGGGCCGCTGCCGACGGAGTTGGTGTCCAGGTACTGCTGCGCGGTGTCACCCTGGGCGGCGTCGGCGCCGTCGCGGGCGCCGTGTTCCTTGGCGACCTTGGAGTTGAGCACCGCGGTCGACGGCATCGACAGCACCACCGGGATGTTCGGGTCGGGGGTGGCAGAGGCGACCACCACGGTGCTGTCGTCGGTCTTGGTCACGGTCAGGCCGCTGACGGTGACCGCGGGGCTGCCCTTGATGTTCTTCAACCGGTTGAGCGAGAAGACGACGTCGTCGGCGGTGAGCGGGCTGCCGTCGGCGAACGTCACGCCCTGCCGGAGCTTGAAGGTGAACGTCTTGGCGTCCGGCGACGCCTGGTACGACTCGGCCAGCGCGGGGACCGGCTTGCTCACGTCCGAGCCCCTGAAGGTGAGCAGGGTGTCGTAGAGGGCGTGCACGGCGGTCAGACCGGTTGCCTCGTAGACCCGTCCGGGGTCGAGGGTCTTGAGCACGAACGAGGTGTTCACGGTGAGGGTCTTCGCCGTACCGTTCGCGTTTCCACCGCTGCCGCCGGCGCTACAGGCGCTGACGGAGAGGACGGCCAGCGTCGCCAGAGCGGACGCTCCGGCGAGGAGCCGGCGGGGGGACACCGACATGCTGTTCCTACCTTCGTATCGCGCGGCCCGCCGAGCGGGATCCGCGGGGTGTCGACGTCCCGGCGGGCGACGCCACACATCGGCCGGGCCGATGGGATGACGGCGTCGCGGGCTTCTCGGGGGCGTCGTCTCGGGGTTGGATGTAGACCGGGCGGCCAGGCGTCCGGTTCGCGTCTCAACACAGCTTGTTCGCTGCTAGTGAACGTTGCCGCCTGATGTTTAGTGATCCTAAACAGGGCCGTATAGTTTGGTCAATCAAGATTCAGCCACACTGTATTTGGAACGAGGACCCATGCTCGGTGACCGACTCCGCGACCTGCGTCAGCAGCACTCCCTCACGCTGCGCCAGCTCGCCACAGCCGCCGACGTGTCCCCCGCCCTGCTCAGCCAGATCGAGAACGGCGCCACCGACCCCAGCCTCTCCACCCTGCGAAAGCTCGCCCAGGTCTTCGACACCTCGATCGCGGAGCTGTTCTCCGAGCCCGAGGCGCCACCGGTACACGTCAGCCGCGTCGGCGCCCGGACCAGACTGGCCGCGCCACCCGGCCAGATCACCTACGAACGACTCACCCCCGGCCGGGGCGACCTGGAGGTGCTCCAAGCCCACCTCGCGCCCGGCGACGCCAGCTCCGCGGAGCCGTGGGCGCACCCGTCGACCGAGTGCGCGATCGTCATCACCGGTGAGGTCGTCGCCGAGATCGGCGGTGAGTCGTACACCCTCACCGCCGGCGAGTCGGTCACCTTCGACTCGCGCCTGGCGCACCTCTACCGCAACGCCAGCGACCAGCGCGCCCATCTGATCATCGCGGTGACGCCACCGACCCCCTGACCGACCACCGTGGACGTCGCAGGGGGATCGACGGGACGCCGCCGCGGACCTAGCATGACGACGAATGGATCTTCGATCGGCTCCTGCCGACCCCGGCAACCAGCCCAACCGAAGGGAGACGCGCATGCGTCGACCCCGTCATCTGGCACTCCTGAGCGTCGGCGTGTCCGGCGCTCTGGTGCTCGGCGCAGCCCCACCAGCGGCTGCGGCTCCGCCCCCGCCCACAACGCCCACCGGCATCGTGGTCAGCGACGGCATGACCCAACCGGTGTTCTCGCTCGCCGACGCCATCGAGGAACGGGTGTTCGTCCAGACCCCGGTGGACACCGACCACGACGGTCGACCCGACCGGGTGGCGATCGACATCTCCCGCCCCCGCGAGACCGCCACACAGGGCTTCAAGGTGCCGGTCATCTTCGAGCACAGCCCGTACCGCAAGGGCACCTGGGGTGACGTGCCCTACCCGAGCGTGCTGGTCGACGACCTACCGCAGAACGGCCGCACCGACCGCTCCAGGCGTCGCGCGCTCGACGCCGGCGCACAACGGGCCCAGGCAAAGGCCAACCTCCCCGGCTCGCTGGACGACTACTACGTGCCCCGCGGCTACGCGGTGGTGCTGGGTCAGAGCGTCGGCACCGGCGACTCGGACGGCTGCCCGACCAGCGGAGACCAGGCCGAGACGCTCGGCACCAAGGCGGTCATCGACTGGCTCAACGGCCGGGCGAAGGCGTACGACGTGAACGGCGCCCCGGTCACCGCCGGCTGGACCACCGGCGCGGTCGGCATGACCGGTGTCTCCTACAACGGGACGCTGCCCAACCAGGTCGCCACCACGGGCGTCAAGGGGCTCAAGACCATCGTGCCGGTCTCCGCGATCAGCAGCTGGTACGACTACTACCGGGCCAACGGCCTCGTCGTCGCGCCCGGAACGTTCCAGGGCGAGGACCTCGACATCCTGGCCCAGTACACCGCCGGGCAGGCACGCGCCGAGGGGGCCTGCGCCGACGAGCTCGCGGAGATCACCGAGAAGCAGGACCGGGTCACCGGCGACTACTCGAAGTTCTGGCAGGACCGCGACTACCTCGACGCCCGCGACGTCAAGGCCAGCGTCTTCGTCGTGCACGGCCTCAACGACTGGAACGTGAAGACCGAGCACTTCGCCGGCTGGTGGGACCAGCTCGCCAAGCGCGACGTGCCGCGCAAGATCTGGCTACACCAGGGCGGGCACGGTGGGCCGGGCAGCAACGCGTCGGTGACCCTGCCGGACGGCCAGACGTGGACGTACAAGCAGACCGAGAACCGCTGGTTCGACTTCTGGCTGTGGAACGTGCGCAACGGCATCATGGACGAGCCGACCGCGGTGCTCCAGCGCGAGGACCGCGCCTACACCACGTACGCCAACTGGCCCGACCCCGCCGCGCGCGAGGTCGGCCTGCGGTTCGCCGCCACCGACGCCACCGCACCCGGCGCGCTCACCACCGGCAAGCCGCCGAAGGCCACTGTCGAACAGAGCTTCGTCGACGAGGGCCGGACCATCCACCCGGACACCCTGGTGTCCAACCCGGACACCGCGAGCGCCAACCGACTCGCCTACCGCTCCCCCGAGCTGACGCAGAGCGTGCGCATCTCAGGGCGGCCGGAGATGCGGCTGCGGATGGCGATCGACAACAAGCCGGACGCGAACCTCACCGCGTACCTTGTCGACTACGGCCCGACCGGATCGACCGCCACCCCAACCGTGGTGACGCGAGGCTGGATGGACCCGCAGAACCGCAAGAGCGCTGAGCGCACCCAGCCGGTCAAGCAGGGCAAGCTGTACGACTACCGGTGGACCATGGAACCGAAGGACTACATCTTCCCGGCGGGGCACCGGATCGGCGTGGTCGTCTTCTCCAGCGACCAGGAGTACACCCTCCTGCCGTTGGGCGGCACCGAGCTGCGGGTCGCGCCGAACGACAGCGAGCTGCGACTGCCCGTGGTCGGCGGGCGGGGCGTACTCGGCTTCTGATCAGCTCTTTGAACGGGTGGGGCGGTCCGACGACGCGTCGGGCTGCCCCACCCGCGTCTGGCCGGCAGCGGCGGTCTCGGTGTGTGCGAGTGCCGCAAGGAGCCGCAGTTTCTCGTCACTGTCGCTGTCCTTGTCGGGGTAGTAGACGACCAGGATGACGTCACCGATGGGGAGTTTGTCCCGGTGCAGGCGTAGTTCACCGACGACCGGGTGGTGGACCGTGGTCGTGCCGCCGTCGAGACTGCGGACGTCGTGCCGGGCCCACAGGGTGCGGAACCGCTGACTGGACAGAGCGAGTTCGCCGACCAGTTCGACGAACCGCGGATTGTCGATGTCGTCGCCGATGGTGGTGCGAAGGGTGGCGATGAAGTCGGCGGTGGCCTTCGTCCAGTCCTGGTGGAAGGCTTGTTCCTCGGGATCGAGGAGGAGCGAACGAAGCCGGTTCTGACCGGGGCGCAGACGGGGCGAGAGCGCCACGGCCATGGGGTTGGAGGCCAGCACGTCGAACGCGCGTCCCTCGACGAACGCGGGGATCTGAAGGTGGGCGAGCAGCTCATACACCCGTGCCGGTACGTGCTCGGACCGCTTACGGCGCGGCGCCCTGGGGCGCGCTGCCGCGAGGTCGAGCAGATACGTCCGCTCGATGTCGTCGAGCTGCAGGACGCGCGCGAGCGATTCGAGGACCTGCGGTGAGGGGTTCTTGTCGCGGCCCCGTTCCAGGCGCAGGTAGTAGTCGGGGCTGATGCCGGCGAGCAGGGCGACTTCCTCACGTCGCAGGCCGGGCACGCGGCGCCTGCCGCCGGTCGGGAGCCCGACCTGCGCCGGTGAGACCAGCTCGCGCCGGGCACGAAGGTAGCTGCCCAGCCGGTGGCCGTCGCCAGGTTCCTCATCCCTCATGGTCACCACGGTAATGCGGTACGCGTCCCGCAGAGGGGCCCTGGTAGGACCTGGGATAACGGGGGCTCTGCCACATCCAGCCGGATCCGTCAAGACTGTGATCGCCCTGTTTTGAGAAGGACAGCGAGCATCACTGTTCGCGCCGCGAGTTCACACGTCGGCGCCCTCTGAATTGAAGGGAAGATCTCATGGATCTCTCCAACCGCACAGTTCTCATCGTCGGCGGAACCTCGGGTATCGGGCGGGAACTGGCCCGGCGGTTCGCCGCGGCCGGCAGCACCGTGGCCGTTGGCGGTCGCAGCACCGAAGCCCTGTCGGAGCTCGCCGGGGAAGGTTTCGGCACGTTCAGCGTCGACGTCACGGACGGCACCTCTGTCGCCTCCGTTCGCGACGCCGTGCTCGCCCGTTACCCCGAGCTGGACACGGTGGTGACGATGTCGGGTCTCATGCTCCTGGAAGACCTGCGCGACCCTGCGCACTTCGGGGCGGCAGAGGCGACGATCGACACCAACCTGGTCGGCACCATCCGGGTCATCGACGCCTTCACCCCGCACCTGGTTTCTCGGGGCGCCGGCACCTTCATCACCGTCACCTCCGGCATCGCCTTCCTGCCGTTCCCGCCCATGCCCAGCTACGCCGCCTCGAAGGCCGCCGTGCACGCCTACTCCGAGGCACTGCGCGCGCAGCTCGCCGACAGCGGGGTCGACGTCGTCGAGCTCGTCCCCCCGGCCGTCGCCACAGCGGGCCAGGAAAAGGTCAACCCGCACGCGCTGCCGCTCGACGACTTCGCCACCGAGGTCATGCACCTGCTCTCAGCGAACCCCACCCCGCACGAAATCCTGGTGAAAGGCGTCCTCATGCACCGTTGGGCCGAGCGCGACGGCACCTACGACGATCTCGTCGCACAGCGCTCGAAGGCCCTGGCGATGCTCCCCGGTCGCGAAGGCTGACACCCCTCCCCGCTCGGCGGCCTCCTCGCTCATCGCCGGGACGGGCAAGCACACCCCCTGACCACACGCCCGCCCGCCTGGCCGACTGGCTGGGGGCGCGGCGGCGAAACGGCCGAACAGCCAGACAGCCCGGCAGTCGGGCGGACAACCAGCCAGGCGGGCGGGCG
>NZ_QGSZ01000264.1 GCF_003857055.1 Micromonospora inaquosa
GGGTTTACGCTGTGGCACGCGGCCACCGCCAGATATAACGTTATGTCCACAACAGACAGACGATCATGCGGTGGCCGCACCTCGTCCACCAGCCCCAACAGCTACATCTCAAACGGCGGCTGTCGTACTAGCACCAGCGGCGCCGATCCGCCCACGTCAACAGCCGAAGCTCCGCTGCCCGCCCCGCCGCTGTGCCCAGGGCTCACCATCAGCGTCGTCGACCTGCGCGCCACCAGCCGACCGGTGGAGCGCGGCCCTCCCCCGCCCCGACAACTCCTGATCACCCACTCACGTCCACGACGTTGATCAGGAGAGGTTCATGGAAATCGCCGTTATCTGGATCCCCGCCGACATCGAGCCGTCGGAGCCCGCCGTCGAGAGGTGTCTCAGCCACCTTCGCCGACACTCCTACCGATTCGCGGGAACCATGCGGGCACCGTGGGAGACCGTCGAACAGAGCATGATCGACGGGGAGGTGGATGTCGTCGTCGTCGCCGACCTCGCCCACCTACCACCGGATCGGTCCCCCCGGATCGAGCTGGCTACCACCGGCGACGACACGGACGGGGAGCACCCGGCTCCCGACACAGAGTTCAACTGACACCACGAAGCGCCCCGTCCTCCATGGACGGGGCGCTTCGTCGATCTGGTCGGCCCCGGCGGCCGAAGGCTGCCCTGGTGTGTCAGGCTGCGACGGCCGCCCGGACGTCGTCGTCGGCGGCGCGCAGCCGGGCTGCTGCCTCCTCGGCGGTGCAGTTCGCCAGCAGCAGCACGATGGCGGTCTTGGCGTGCCCGTGCGCCGCCGCGAGGGCCCGCGCGGCCGTATCGAGGTCGGTGTCGGCGGCTTCGGCGACGATCCGACGTGCCCGGTCGACGAGCTTCTCGTTGGTGGCGTTCATGTCCACCATCAGGTTGCCGTAGACCTTGCCGAGCCGGGCCATCGCGGCCGTGGAGAGCATGTTGCAGACCAGCTTCTCGGCGGTGCCGGCCTTGAGCCGGGTGGAGCCGGTGAGCACCTCGGGGCCGGTGGGCACCTCGATGGCGACGTCGGCGTGCCGGCTGGTCACCGCGCCCCGGTTGCAGGCCACGGAGACGGTCGCCGCGCCGCGCGCACGGGCGTGATCCAACCCGCCGACCACGTACGGGGTACGACCGCTGGCGGCGAGCCCGACCACCGTGTCGCGGGCGGTCAGGCCGATCGCGTCGAGGTCGGCGACGGCGCGGTTCGGGTCGTCCTCGGCGCCCTCGACGGCGACGCCGAAGGCTCGTGCCCCGCCGGCGAGCAGTCCGACGACCCGGTCCGGCGTGGTACCGAAGGTGGGTGGGATCTCGACGGCGTCGAGCATCCCGATCCGGCCGCTGGTGCCCGCGCCGAGGTAGATCAGCCGGCCGCCCTGGCGAAGCGACGCCACGATGACGTCGACGGCGGCGGCGATGTCCGGCACGGCCCGGCGGACGGCCGCGGCGACCGTCTGGTCCTCGTCGTTCATCGCGAGAAGCAACTCGGTAGGAGACATCCGGTCGAGGTCGCTGGTCTTGTCGTTGCGGGTCTCGGTGCCGAGGGTGCTGAGGTCCACGGGGTGCTCGTTCCTCTCGCTGGTGTTCAGTCACCGGCCGGCGGGGCGCGGATCTGCGGTTGCCCGACGGCCCGGGTCGGCTCGTCGTCGAGCGCGTCCTCGCGACCCGCCGCCGCGGCCAGGCCGAGGCGCAGCCGCGAACAGTCCCCGTATCAGCAGGCTGAAACCACAGCGTAACCAGCCCGGACGGGCGCTGGCAAAAAGTTTCGCGTTACCCTGGTCCAACGTCACTTATTGACAATCGCTGGTTGGGAGCGAGCCGTGCGTCAACTCGACCTCGTCGTGATCGTGCTGTACCTCGTGGTGATCGCGTTCGTCGGACTACGCCTGTCCGGTAAACAGAAGTCCGCCAAGGACTACTTCGTGGGCGAGGGTCGACTGCCCTGGTGGACCGTCTCGTTCTCCGTGGTCGCCACCGAGACCAGCGTCCTGACCGTGATCAGTGTTCCCGGCGGCGCCTACAGCGGTCAGGGCTTCGGCAACGTCGAGCTGGCCCTGGGCTACGTCATCGGCCGGGTCGTCGTGGCCGCGGTGCTGATCCCGCTCTACAAGCGGGGTGGGTTCGTCAGCGCCTACCAGTACCTCGGTGAGCGGTTTGGCCTGAAACTTCAGGGTCTGGCCTCGGTCACGTTCGTCTTCACCCGCCTGCTCGCCGAGGGCGTACGGCTGTTCGCCTCGGCCATCCCCATCAAGCTGCTCCTCGACGAGTTCGGGCTGAACGTCGGCTACCAGGCCATCATCATCGTGCTCACACTCATCACGGTGATCTACACCTACCTCGGTGGCATCAAGGCGGTCATCTGGACCGACGCCATCCAGATGGGGCTGTACCTGGGCGGGGCGATCCTGGCCATCGCGGTCCTCAGCCACGCCGTCGGCTTCGACGGCTACTCGCAGGCCCTCGACGCCGGCAAGTTCCAGCTCTTCGACACCAACTTCACGCTCGCCCACGTGCTCACCAGCCCGTTCGCCCTGCCGACCGCGATCATCGGTGGCGCGATCTTCGCGATGGCCAGCCACGGGTCCGACCAGTTGATCGTCCAGCGCATCCTGTCCACCCGCACGCTGCGCGAGGGGCAGCAGGCGATGATCTCCTCGGGCATCTTCGTGGTGATCCAGTTCGCCGCGTTCTCCCTGGTCGGCGCGCTGCTGTGGTCGTACAACAAGGGTCAGACCTTCAAGGAACTCGGCCTGGACAGCAGCGACAACCTCTACCCGAGCTTCATCCTGCACGCCCTGCCGGTGGGCATTTCGGGTCTGCTGGTGGCCGGCATCCTCGGCGCCGCGATGGGTTCGCTCTCCTCCGCGCTGAACTCGATGTCGAACTCCACAGTCGCCGACTTCATCCACAGCTTCTTCCGGAAGGTCCCGTCGGACGACGTGATGCTCCGGCTCGCCCGGGTGATGACCCTGATCTGGGCGGTGCTGATGGCGATCTTCGCCTGCGCGTTCAGCTCCAGCACCGGAAACGTCTACCTGACCGGTTTGACCATCGCCGGTTACACGTACGGGGCCCTGCTCGGAGCCTTCCTGCTCGGCCGCCTGGTCAAGCGGGCCAACCAGGTCGACGCGGTGATCGCCTTCCTCGTCACCGTGGCGGTGATGACCTACATCGTCCGCTACGTCAAGATCGATGTGACGACGGCCGGGACCACCACCGCCACCGCCATCGCCGCGCAGTGGCTGGTCCCGATCGGCGTCCTGATCACCCTGGTCGTCGGCGCGGTGTCGAGCCGGTTCCACCCGGCCCCGGAGACGCCGTACGACCATGGACGCACCGACGAGGTCGACGACGCGCCAGCGCCCGCCGGCCGGGCGTGAAGAAGGAGGACGTGATGCGTGTGATCGGCCTGATGTCCGGAACCTCCTACGACGGCATCGAAGCCGCCGCGGCCGAACTCGACCTGAGCGGCGACACAGTGCGGATGCGACAGCTGGGCCGGCTCAGCCACCCGTACTCCGACCAGCTACGCACCCAGATCGCCGCCGCACTGCCGCCCGCACCGACCACCACCGAGGCGATCTGCGTGCTGGACACCGGGATCGGCCAGGCCTTCGCCGAGGCCGGCGTGCGGGCCCTCGCCGAGCTGTGCGACGGCCACGCCGACCTGGTCGTCTCGCACGGCCAGACCATGCACCACTGGGTCGAGGCTGGCACGGTGCGGGGCACCCTCCAGCTGGGTCAGCCGGCCTGGATCGCGGAGGCAACCGGCCTTCCGGTCGTGGCCGACCTGCGCAGCCGCGACGTCGCCGCCGGCGGCCAGGGCGCCCCCCTGGTCGCCCTCTTCGACGCACTGCTGCTGGGCGGCCTGCCCGGCGTCCCGGCCGCGCTGAACCTCGGCGGCATCGCCAACATCACCGTCGTCGCGCCCGACGCGGACCCGCTCGCCTTCGACACCGGGCCGGCCAACGCGCTTCTCGACGCCGCCGCGCGGCACTTCAGCGGTGGCACCGAGGAGTACGACCGGGACGGACGCGGGGCGGCCGCCGGGCAGGTGAACCCGGGCCTGCTGCGGCGGCTGCTCGACGAGCCGTACTACCGGCTGCCCGGCCCGAAGACCACCGGCAAAGAGCTCTTCCACATGCCCTACCTGCTCGCCGCCCTCGCCGACGCGCCCACGCCGGATCCGCAGGACGTGTTGGCCACGCTCACCCGGCTGACGGCGGTCACGGTGGCCGAGGCCTGCCGCGAGCACGGCGTCACCCGACTCGTCGTCTCCGGCGGCGGTGCGCACAATCCGACGCTGATGCGGATGATCGCCGACGAGCTGCCCGGCGTCGACCTGTCGTCCAGCGACGACCTGGGCGTCGCGTCGGACGCCAAGGAGGCACTGGCCTTCGCGCTGCTGGGCTACCTGACCGTGCACGGGCTGCCCGGCAGCCTGCGCTCGGGCACCGGCGCGCGGCACGCCTCCGTGCTCGGCACCATCACCCCCGGCCGGCAGCCGTTGCGGTTGCCGACCCCGGTCGGCACCGCCCCCCGCCGACTGCTGATCGCCGCGTCTCCGGTGGCCAACTGACCACCCTCCCGGGAGGATCGCCCATGAGCACCGCCGTACCCGCGCCAACCTCGTCCGGCGTCCGCGCCCGCGAGGTCGCCGAGCTGCTGCGCTCGCGCCTCGGCGATCCGAGCCGGGCCAGCGCCGAGCTGCCCCGGAGGCTCGCGGCGGCACACGACGCCTCGCCGTACCTGTTCGAACCGCAGGCCGTGGTCCGCGCCGCCTCGGCGGCCGAGGTCGGGGCGCTGATGGCCGGCGCCCGGGAGGCCGGCGTGCCGCTGACCCTGCGCGGCGGCGGCACCAGCCTCGCCGGGCAGGCCGGCGGCGCAGGCGTGCTGGTCGACGTCCGCACCGACTGGCGGCACGCCGAGGTCCTCGACGACGGCCGCCGCATCAGGCTCCAGCCGGGCCTGACGATCCGGCAGGCCAACGCCCGACTGGCCCGCTACCGACGTCGGCTCGGCCCGGACCCGGCCAGCGAGGCCGCCTGCACTGTCGGTGGCATGGTGGCCAACAATTCCAGTGGCATGACCTGCGGCACCACCGACAACGCGTACCGCACCATGGAGTCGCTGCGCTTCGTGCTCCCGTCCGGCACCGTCGTCGACTCCGGCGCCCGCGACGCCGACGACCGGCTGCGCGCCGACGAGCCCGAACTGCACGCCGGGCTGCTGCGGCTGCGCGACCGGGTGCGCTCGGCGCCGCAGTCCCGCGCCACCATCGAGCGGCTGTTCGCCATGAAGAACACCATGGGGTACGGGCTGAACTCGCTGCTCGACCACAGCAGCCCGGTCGAGATGCTCGCCCACCTGATGATCGGCAGCGAGGGCACGGTCGGCTTCGTCGCCGAGGCCGTCTTCCGTACCGTCGAGATCCACGACCACGCCGCCACCGGCCTGCTGATCCTGCCCGGTCTCACCGACGCCACCGACGCGTTGCCGGCCCTGCTCGCCGCCGGCGCCCGTACCGCCGAACTGCTCGACGCGGCCGCGCTGCGGGTCAGCCAGCGCGACCCGGGGGCGAGCCCGGCCCTGCGCGGGCTGACCGTCGCCGGCCACGCCGCCCTGCTGGTGGAGTTCACCGAGGAGAGCGCGGAGCGGCTGGCCGCCACACTGGCCGACGCCCGACCCGTGCTCGACCGGCTGCCGACCGTCACCGGCACCGAACTGACCCGCGACCCGCGCGAACGGGCCAACCTCTGGCACCTGCGCAAGGGCCTCTACACCGCCGTCGCCGGCGCTCGCCCGCCCGGCACCACGGCCCTGCTGGAGGACGTCGCGGTGCCGATGCCGCGCCTGACCGGCACCTGCGACGGGCTGATCCGCCTGTTCGACAGGCACGGTTACCCGGACGCGGTGATCTTCGGACACGCCCGCGACGGCAACCTGCACTTCATGCTGACCCAGTCCTTCGACACCCCGGCCGAGATCGACCGCTACGCCCGGTTCACCGACGACATGGTCGACCTGGTGCTGGCCGAAGGGGGCACCCTCAAGGCCGAGCACGGCACCGGCCGAGCCATGGCGCCCTTCGTCCGCCGACAGTACGGCGACGAACTGTACGACGTGATGCGCGAGCTGAAGCGGTTGTGCGACCCGAGTGGCCTGCTCAACCCCGGTGTGCTGCTCAACGACGACCCGACAGTGCACCTGCGGCAGCTCAAGGCCGTCCCGACGGTCGACCCGGAGCTGGACGCCTGCGTCGAGTGCGGCTACTGCGAGCCGGTCTGCCCCACCGCCGACGTCACCACCACCCCCCGGCAGCGCATCGTCCTGCAGCGGCAGATCGCCCTCGCCACCGCCGCCGGCGACGAGGAACGCCGCCGGGAACTGACCGCCGACTACGCGTACGCCGCGGTGGACAGTTGCGCCGCGGACAGCCTCTGCGTCACCGCCTGCCCGGTCGGCATCGACACCGGGGCGGCGATGAAGCGGTTGCGCGCCGAGCGGCACACCCCTCGCGCCCAGCGCACCGCCCGCACCGCCGCACGGCACTGGCAGGCGGCCGTCGCTTGCGTCCGGGCGGGACTGACCGCCGCGCACGCCGTGCCGGCGCCGGTGACCCGCGCCGCCACCGGGGTGATCCGTGGGCTCGGTGCCACCGAACTCGTGCCGCGGTGGAGCGACGACATGCCGCGCGCCGGCGCGCCCCGACCCGCACCCCGCAGCGCGCCGGACGCCCAGGCGGTGTTCTTCGCGGCCTGCGTGGGCAGCCTCTTCGCGTCGGAGGACGGGCCGTCAGGCGGAACGGCTGCGGCGTTCCTGCGTCTCTGCGAACTGGCGCGGGTGCCGCTCGTCGTCCCGACCGGCACGGCCGGCCTGTGCTGCGGAACCCCGTGGCAGTCCAAGGGCTACCCCGCCGGTCACCGCGAGATGGCCGAGCGGACCCTGGCCGCGCTGTGGGCGGCCAGCGACGAGGGTCGCCTGCCCGTCGTCTGCGACGCGTCGTCCTGCACGCACGGGCTGACCCAGCTGACCGCCGCGCTGGCCGAGGAGGACCGGGCACGGTACGCCGCGCTGCGCTTCGTCGACAGCGTGACCTTCACCGCCGAGCAGCTCCTGCCGGCGCTGCCGCAGCCCCGGCGACTGGGCTCACTGGCCCTGCACCCGACCTGCTCCACAGTGCACCTGGACGGCCTCGACGATCTGCGCGCGGTGGCCCAGGCCGTCGCCGACACCGTCACCGTGCCGGACAGCTGGGGGTGCTGCGCCTTCGCCGGTGACCGGGGGCTGCTGCATCCCGAGGTCACGGCAGGCGCCACCGCAACGCAGGCCGCCGAGATCAATCAGCGCGAACACAACGCGTACGCCTCCTGCAACCGCACCTGTGAGATGGGCATGAGCCGGGCCACCGGCCAGCCGTACCGGCATGTGCTCGAGGTTCTCGTCGAGGCGATCGAACCGCCGGCCCAGCCGGTGCCGTATCCATGAGCGCGCCGCCCGCCGCAGAGCTGCGGCGGGCGGCGCGGGTGAGTCGGTGAAGTCCGAGACCGATCGTTGCCGCTGTTGTAGTATTGACGTCCTCTACGCCCTGAAGGGCGAAGATTCCGGTCTGCTATACCCCTGAAGGGGCAAGCTCCCGGTGAGTTACCGCTTCCCTGCGCGGTGCCGGCACGGATGCCGGTCTTATCTGCGCTCCACGGCCGTTGAGGTCCGCCCGTCCGGCGGCCCTGATGTTCCTGGCGGCGTTCACGTCCCGGTCGTGGTCACTGCCACACGGGCAGACCCACGTACGAACATTGAGCGTCATCTTGTCGGTGACGCGGCCGCAGTCCGAGCACATCCGGGTGGACGGGAAGAACCTGTCCACCCGAGCGAAGGTGCGCCCGTACCGGACAGCCTTGTACTCCAGCATGGCCGTGAACTGCGCCCACCCGGCGTCGTGCACCGACTTTGCCAGCCTCGTGCGGCCAAGCCCGCTCACGCACAGGTCCTCGACGTACACCGCTTGGTTGTCGCGGATGATCGCCGTGGACAGCTTGTGCTGCCAGTCCCGCCGGGTGTCGGCCACCCGCGCATGGGCGCGGGCAACCTTCACCACGGCCTTCTTACGCCGGTTGCTGCCCTTAGTCTTGCGGGACAGGTCCTGCTGCAACCGCTTCAGCTTGCGTGCCGCGCGACGCAGGAACTTCGGCGCGGTAACCTTCGTGCCGTCGGACATGACCGCGAAGTGCGTCAGGCCCAGGTCGATACCGATCTCGCAGTCCGTCTCCAGCAGCGGTGCGTCGGTGATCTGCACGACAAACGACGCGAAGTACCGACCCGCCCCGTCCCGGATCACCGTCACCGACGTCGGCATGGCGGGCAGCGTCCGCGACCAGCGCACCTGCACGTCGCCGATCTTCGGCAGCCTGAGCCGTCCGTTGTCCAGCACCTTGAACCGGGCGTTGGCCGTAAACCGGATGGCCTGCCGGTTGTCCTTGCGGGACCGAAACCGAGGCGCAGCCACCGTGCGGCCCTTACGCTTGCCGGAAATTGAGGTAAAGAAGTTGCGGTACGCGGTGTTCAGGTCCGCGAGGGCCTGCTGCAACACCACCGACGACACCTCACCCAGCCACGCACGCTCCGGGGTGAGCTTGGCCGCCGTGACCTGTCGGGACAGCTCGGCGTCCGTCACATATGGCAGGCCAGCCTCCCGCGCCTGCTGACGTGCGCGCAGCCCATCGTTGAACACCACCCGCGCACACCCGAACGCCCGCGCCAACGCTTCCTGCTGGCCCGAGGTCGGGTAGACGCGGAAGTTGAACCGAAGCAGCACCACCACAGTCTGCCATTGGTTCATGGCCGATCCGGGAGACATTCCGGGGCACGCTCGGGCCTTGGCGACCCTCCGCGCGGGCTTTCACCACCGCTTGAAGGGCGGCGCACTAGCCTGCATTTCGGTAGCGTGCCCCGGCCCGCCGGGATGGCGGGCCCGGTGTCACGGGCAGGGTGTCCGCCCGCAGACGTCGACGACCTTTCCGGTGAGCAGGAAGACGACCTTCTGTTTCTGGGCCCCGGCCTGGGCGCGGGGGAACTCGTGCGGGTCGTCGCCGAACTCGGGCCCGGCCGGGGCGAGGTTGGTCGGCGGTGGCGCGTGGGCCGCGCCGCTGTTCCAGATCACCATCGCCGAGCCGGTGTACGGGTAGCGACGGATCGGCGGGATGCCCCAGTACGGTCGCACGTCCAGTGACCAGCCGTCGGCGAGCGCGGGGGTGTGCAGGCGCGCGCCGATAGTGCGCGCCTGCACCTCCGCTGCGGCGGGCGAGACCTGCTGGTCGCCGAAGGCCACGTGCATCAGCACCTGGTGCGCCGGGGTGCGCGGTAGTGGCCGGTCGGTCATGTGCTGGGCGTACCCGTTGGCCTCTGCCCGGTCCCACAACATCTGCAGCAGCGCGAGGATCAACTGCTGGTCGGCCTTGTCCGGGTAGGAGCCGTCCAGCACGCTCTGGAACGGTGCGAAGTCCACGCTGCGTTGCAACAGTGTGGAGTAGTTCATCGCGGGTACGCCGAGCACCGATCGGGTCCAGTCCTGGGCGATGGCGGTGAGCGCGCCTCCGTTGATGCCGCCCTGGCTGTTGCCGTCGTAGTACAGCCCGCCACGCCGATCGATCAGTGGTTGTGCGGTGGCGTCCCGGAACGCCGGGTGGGCGGCGAATCCGTCCGGGTGGATCATCGCGCGGCCCAGGAAGAGGAAGTTCAGAAAGCTCTGCTGCAACCGGTCGGCCACCGCGGGGAAGGCACTGAGGTCGGTGAAGGCACCGGCCACATAGGGGACGTCGGCGGCGGCCATGCCGGTCCAGCTGGTCGCGCAGAAGGTGAAGTTGTGGGTATTCGACATCGTCTTGACGTTGCCCGCGTTGATCTCGGTCGGGCGGCCGAGCAGTCCGTGGCCGTAGAGCGAGAGGTGCGCCGGTCTCGCGGCCGAGGCACTGCGCGGGATGTTGCAGACGAAGTCCGCCGCCACCGTCGCACCGGACGGCGTGGGCAGGGCGTTCGGCGTGGACCGCGTCCCGGCTCCGCCGGCCGGCCCGTAGTGCAGCCGCGAGCCGGGCCCGCCGTCGCCGGTCAGATACGACGGCACACCGATGGTGCCGGTTACCTGCCGGGCGATCAGCGGATCCTGCTCCGGCGGATAGTCGGTGACCTGGGTGACGGTGATCGACGGCGCGGCCCGGCCGAGGTCGGCGAACGCGTCGTCCCGGACCGCCACCATCCGGCCGGTCAGCCCGTGCCGGCTGGCCACCGTGAAGTCCCAGGCCAGGTAGAGGCTGTGCCGCTGGACGCCGGCCCGGGTCAGATCGGTGAGGACCCGCCTCAGCTGCGGCACCCGGGCGTCGTGCCGTTTGAGGCCGGCACCGGTCACGTACGCGGTGAACGTCTTTGGCGCCCGGATCGACCCTCCGTTGCGGTCGCGCAGGCCGCGCAGCCCGACGACGTAGCGGGTGCCCTCGGTCAGCGCCACCGCCGGCCGAATGATCAGCAGCTGCCGGTCGGGTTGGCCGGCGGCGTGTGCGTCCAGCTCGGCCCAGTACGGCGTGCGCTCACCGGTGCGGGTGTTGAGCAGCACGATCGGCGCGTCCGGCGCCAGCGAGCGGCCGATGTCGGTGACCGGCGCGATCCCGCTCGCCGTGGCGTCGAGCCCGGGTACGCGCACCAGGATCGGCGAGCCGGGACTGAACCCGTCCTGCCGGTTCCACTCCGTCGGGTCGATCGGGGTCCCCTGCACGTTCGCGGGCATGGCGGCGGCCGCGAACCGTACCCGTTTGCCGGTGGGGCTGCTCCGATCCGGCACCGTGAAGTAGTCGTTCGGGAACGGCAGCAGACAGGCGGTCGGGTCGATCGGATCGCAGGACGGGTGCCCGACCGGCGCGGTCGGCGGTGCCGCGGGGGCGGCGGTGCCGAGCAGGACGGCGCCTGCTGTCACCAGCACGGACACGGCGAGACGGAGCCCTCTGGAGGTGGTCACACGCATCTCCTTCGATGCTGGACGGCGGATCGATGCTGGGGCTGACGGTGGTGGTGTTCTTCCTACGCTTGTGAAAGAAGCTCAGCAAGCATCGACGCGTCCGCCCGCACCCGAGCACGGGCGCCGTCGCAACAGCAGGCCGCCTGCGATTCCCGCGACGATCGGGAAGGCGGCGACCAGCAGCAGTTGAGCGCTCGCCGACAGTGGGGCGGCGAGGCCCAGGAGCCCGGCGCCGATGGCCGAGGCCGCCACCTTCAGCCCGGCGCCGATGGTGAAGACCTGGGTACGGATCGCCTCGGCGGCCAGTTGATTCCGGGCCAGGAACAGCGCCGCCGCGAACGGCCCGGTGCAGAGGCCCGACAGCGCGAACAGCGCTACGGCCAGTGCCAGGGAGTGCACCGCGGCGGCCAGCGTGAGCGGTACGCCGACCGCGGCCATGGCCCAGACCGTCACCCGGGGCGCGAGGGACGCCGGCAGCGGCCGCCATGCCCAGAGCAGCGATCCCACGAACGCGCCACCGGCGGTCACGCTGAGGAGCAGCCCGGCTCGGGTGGGTTCGTGTGCGGCGGCAGCGAGGGTGGTGGCGACGACGGCCAGACCGCCGAGGCCCAGTTGGCCGAAGCTGGTGGTGAGGGTGATCGTTCGCAGGGCCGGGACCCGGGCGATCGCGCGGGCACCCTCGAACAGGCCGGCCGCTCGTTTCCGCTCCGCCGTGGCGGAGGCGACCAGGCGCAGGGATGCGACGCCGAGGGCGCCGAGCACGGCGGCCACCGCAAGCGCGAGGATGCCGGTGCCCGGATTGGCGGCCGCCGCCACCAGCCCCACCGTCGCCGGCCCGAGCATGCCGGCGACGCTGTAGGACAACGAGTCCAGCGCGAAGGCGCGTGCCTCCTGCCCCGGGCCGGCCAGTGCGGCCAGTCGGCTGGTCAGTCCACCGGTCAGCGCGGGCCCGCAGCACCCCGCCATCGCGAGGACGAGGCAGGTCTGCCACAGCGGCGCGTGACCGAGCAGGGCGACCGGGGCGGCGAGGGCTGCGGCGAAGACGGCGATCGCGCCGGCCAGCACTGCTGCCGGCCGTCGCGACCGGTCGACCAGCGCACCGACCAGGGGCGCGGCCACGACGTGTGGGAGGAGCAGGGTCGCGACCAACGTTCCGCCGACGGCGGCGCTGTCGGTCCGGTCCAGCGCGAGGATCACCAGCGCGACACGTGCGCCTTCGTCGGCGGTACGCGCCAGCAGCGCCGCGGCCAGGTAGTGGGTCAGCCGAGCGCCATCCCGGCGGGTACCGGGATACGCGTACGTCACCTGTTCAACCGGTGATGCCATCGCATCACTCTTGCATCGGATCACGTCACCGGTCAATATGGTGACGTGACGTTCGAGTTCATCGCCGATCGGCCGGTACTGGACTTCCTCCCCACGCTCGCCGAGCGCGGCCACGCCGATGTCGAGCAGCTGACCGCCCCGAGAGATGTCGCCGACTGGGCCGTCCAGGCCGGCATCGTCGAGCGACCGCCCGCTGTGGACGACGCCGGGCTGAGCCACGCCAAAGGGCTCCGAGAGGCGATGTTCCGCCTGGTCCAAGCACTGATCAACGACACCGAGCCGATCCGGGCAGACCGTGAGCTGGTCAATGCGGCCGCGGCGGAGCCGCTACCCGCGCTGCGACTTGAGGCCGACGGGGTGCACCGCGACGGCGACCTGGCCGCCGTCCTGGCCGTTCTGGCGCGCGACTGCCTGGAGTTGCACGCCAGCGACGACCGTCTGGCCCTCCGCTGGTGCGCCGACGAGCACTGCACCCGAGCGTTCGTCGACCGGTCGCGTGGCGCGCGGCGGCGCTGGTGCGGCATGCGCGGCTGTGGAGACCGCGCCAAGGCGGCCGCGTACCGCCAGCGACGGCGCACCCCGGCCCCGTGAGGACCACAGACTCACGGTCGGCGGCCGACAGCCCGATCGTGCTCAGGCTACCGGCCACCGACCGCACCAACGATCACTCACGGAAAGGTCACGCGGTGATCACCGGCCAGGCGTAGGCGAGCAGGGCGCAGGCGGCACCCAGAAGCGCGAGCGAGACACCCCTCGTGGGCAGCGGCAGGGCGGCGAGCACGATCAGGATGACGGCGATGACGTAGAGAAATGCCTGGGCCGACATGGTGTTCTCCTCGATCAGGGGTGGTGGGCGGCTGCCCTTCATCCGCCGAGATGCCCCCGGGCGTGATCGCGGAAACGTCCCGCCGATCACGGTTCGGCCCACAGTGGTACGACCGGCTCGTCCGGCACAGCGACTACGTCTGGCGGAGAAGCGCCTCAGCGCCCACCGGCCGAAACCCTGCCGCCTGGAAGGCGCGCACGCTGCGCGCGTTCCCGGCCGCCTGCTGGGCCCAGACCGGTTGGCCGTCGGACACCAGATGTCGGGCGGCCGTCGCCAACGCCCGCCCCAGGCCCCGGTGGCGACGCTCGTCGTCGACCTCTATCGCCGCCTCCCAACGGCCGGCCACCCCTCGGCCGAGAACGAGCACCCCACCCTCGGCGGCCCAGACGCGGACGTCGTCACGGCGCCGACGGGCCCTGACCTCGCGGGGATGATCGCCGCCCGCAAGCTCGACCAGCCGCAGTGGCGGCGGCCCGGCAAGGCAACTCGCGACGGTCAGCAGGTCGATCGTGTCCATGGACCGCCGGGTGCGGTCGAGCAGCGCGACCAGAAAACGCGGATTCATCGTGGCCGCCAGCGAGTCACAGTCGAGAGTGGCAAGCGTACGACGAACCCACTCGGGGTCCTCGTCAGTGAACACCACCGAGTGTCCGGTGAAGGCGATGACTCCGGCGTCGCGGCGGCTCGGTTGCGACACCACTGTCGTTCCGCCGTCGGGTGGCGGGAAGTGCCCGTGCGCCGCCGCGTCCAGGATGTCGGCCAGCGTGCGGTCCATGGTCGACCTCTCCTCGGTCTTGGACCGCGCGGCAACCGAGAGCAGACGCGGTCAGGCGCCTCCCGCCCGCAACCGCCGCGCGGACCAAACAGTGTCCAGACATCCTCCCCCGTGAGGTGCGGGGCCGTGTGCCGCGGTGTTCCGGCCCGCGCGTCGGCAGCTCCGTCGGCGCCTACGTCGCGCGGCCGCGGTACCAGATCCGGGGCCGGCCGTCAGCGGCGATGTCCACGTCCGTGCGCACGTGGTAGACCTGCTCGATCCGGCTCGTGGTGAGAACCTCGACGGGCGTACCCGCCGTCACCACCCGGCCGCCGTCCAGAAGCACCAGGCGGTCGCAGTACTGCGCGGCCAGGTTGAGATCGTGAAGGGTCACCACGACGGTGCTGGCCGACCCGGCCAGGAACCGCAGCAACTCCAGTTGATGCCGAATGTCCAGGTGGTTGGTCGGCTCGTCGAGGAGCAGCAGATCCGGTTCCTGCACCAGAGCACGGGCCAGGTCCACCCGCTGCCGCTCACCA
The DNA here is from genome assembly GCF_003857055.1 of Micromonospora inaquosa. Taxonomy (GTDB): domain Bacteria; phylum Actinomycetota; class Actinomycetes; order Mycobacteriales; family Micromonosporaceae; genus Micromonospora; species Micromonospora inaquosa. Next base: position 14,469 of record NZ_QGSZ01000264.1, read on the forward strand.
CCGGAGAGGCTGGACCAGCGCCGCTGCTCGAACCCGGCCAGGCCGGCTTCGGCGAGCGCGCGCCGCGCCAGGTCCAGATCGGCGGCGCCGACCCCGGCAAGACGTGGCCGGTACGGAGTCCGGCCCAGCAGAACCACCTCCAATGCCGACATCTCCACATCGGTGGCCACCTGTTGGGTTACCACCGCGATCCGCCGAGCCAGCGCACGCCGGGGTATCGCGTCCAACGCGACGTCGTCGAGCAGCACCCGCCCGGAATTGGGCCGCGCCAGCCCGGCCAGTAGCCGCAGCAGGCTCGACTTGCCGGAGCCGTTCGGGCCGAGCAGCCCCACCGTGGCGCCCGGTTCGGCGGTGAGCGCCACCCCGGCCAGGATCCGTACGCCAGCCACGCCCCACCCGACGCCGTCCGCGTGCAGCCACGCCGGCACCGTCTCCGCCGGGTACGGATCACCGCCGGTCGCCCGACCACTGCCGCCCATTTCCCGGCGGGCGGTGTCCGACCCGATCACGGTGTGCCCGTCCGCCGTCGCATGACCAGTGCGAACACCGGCACTCCGAGTAGCGCGGTGAGCACACCTACCGGCAGTTCCTGTGGCGAAAAAACGGTACGCGCCACGGTGTCCGCCCAGGTCAGGAAGATCGCGCCGATCACCGCGCAGGTGGGTAGCAACGTACGGTGCCGGGAGCCGAACAGGAACCGTACGGCGTGTGGCACGGTCAACCCGACGAAACCGATGGCACCGCTCGCCGCGACCAGCGCGGCTGCCATCAGGGCGGTGACGGTGAACAGCAGCAGCCGGGTGCGACCGGGAGAGAAGCCGAGCGAGCGAGCGGTGTCGGTGCCGAACGCGAACACGTCCAGCGCGGTCGCGCTGGCCCAGCAGACCAGCAGGCCGACGCCGACAACCACGGCGCTCAGCGCCACCGACGGCCAGGAGGCGGCCGTCAGCGAACCCAGCAGCCAGAACGTCACGCTACGGGTGTCCTGGGTGTGCGCGTCGGAGATCACGATCAAGCTGGTCACCGCACTGAAGAGCTGCGAGACGGCTACCCCGGCGAGAACGATCCGGGTCGGCTCGCCGGCCCGCCGGCCGGCCAGTAGCAGCACCGCGCCGAACGCGGCCATACTGCCGACAAACGCGCCGGTGGTCAGGTCGACCGGGCCCGCGCCGATCTGAACTCCGAGTACCAGCACCGCCACCGCGCCGGTGGAGGCGCCGGAGGAGACACCGAGCAGGAACGGGTCGGCCAGCGGATTACGCGTGAGCGCCTGTAGCACCGCCCCACACACCGCCAGACCGGCACCGACCAACGCGGCCAACAGCACCCGGGGCAGTCGGAGATCCCACACGATGCTGTCCGGCAGCGCCGGTAACGGGTGTACCGGCACGCCCACGTGGCTGGCCACCGCGCGTAGAACGCTGTCGACCGGCAGATCGGCCGAGCCCACGCTGACCGCCGCCGCGATGCTGACCAGCAGCAGGAGCAGGGCCAACGGCAGGAGGTACCGGCCGCTTCTCGAGATGCGGGCAGGGGGTGACGAGTCCCATGGCGTCGGCGCGGGCAGGCCGCTCGCCGAGACGAGGGATCGTGCGGCTCGCAGGTTCATCGGCGGGCGAACACCACGTAGTCGTCGAGGTACTGCCAGACCGTGCCGACCTCGGCGAAGCCGGCGGTGCGCAGGGCAGCCAGGTGGAATTCCAGTGACGCCGGGGCTGGCGGCGGCCGGTCGGCGAATCGCCGATCCCGCTCGGCGGCCAGCCCGGCCAGTTCCGGGTGCCGGGCGGCCTCGGCGTACCAGGCGGAGTAGGTGAGCGTTCCGACAGCGAATGCCTCCTGCTGTACCTGCGCGTCGTGCCGGCCGGCGATGTCGCGCAGGGCGGGCGCCGATTCGCCGTAGCGGAAGTGGTCGGCATTGAGCAGCAGGCCACCGACGGGCAGCAGCCGCGCCACGGTGCTGTATACCCGCAGCAGTTGCTCCGGCGAGAGCCAGTGCAGTGCCGTCGAGGTGAGCACGGCGTCGACTCGCCGTCCGGTGAGCGCCTGCTCCCAGCCGTCGGCCACCAGGTCGACGTCGTGGACCTCCACCCGGCCGGTGTACCGGTCCAGGGCACGCCGTGCGACCTGCAGCAGGATCGGGTCGTAGTCGACCGCGACGGTGGTGGCGCGGGGGAACTGGGCCAGGATCCGGTCGCTGATCGCACCGGGGCCGCAGGCCAGATCCAGGATGGCTGGGTCGTCCGGGCAGTGCAGCCGCAGCACCTCGGCCATCGCGTCGAACCGCAGGTCGCGGTGGGCCACGTAGGCGGACTGCTGGTCGTTCCAGAGTTCGAGCAGGCGCCGGGCGGCCGACTGACCCAGCGCGGCGACATCGGTGCCGGCCGGCGGGGTCATCGGGCGGTCCCGTGCAGGTTGGCGCCAACCAGTTCCGCCGCCTGGACGCTGCGGATCGACGGGTCCATCGACGAGCCGGGCACGGTCACGATCCGTCCGGCGACCACCGCGTCCAGCTTCGACGTCACCGGGTTGCGGCGCAGGTAGTCGATCTTCGACTGGGCGCTGTCGCCGTCGCCGCCCCTGCTCAGATCGGCCAGCACGATGACATCCGGGTTGCGCTTGGCGATCTCCCCCCAGTTGCCGGCGGGCCACTTCTGGCTGGCATCGGTGAACGTGTTGCGGACGCCCAGCAGCGAACTGATCGCGTCCGGAACCCCGCCGTGCCCGGCCACGTACGGGGTGCTCGTTCCGGAGTAGTACCAGAGGAGCGACGGGCCGGCGCTCGGCGTGGCCATCGGTGCCGCACCTCGGGCGGCGTCCAACCGACTCTGCTGGTCGTGGATCAGCTTGTCGGCCCGTTCCGGGACGCCGAAGACGCTGGCGATGTCGCGGATCTCATCGAAGATCCCGTCGAAGGTGACCGTCCGGGTCGCGTCCGCCGGCTTCTCGCAGGCGAACTCGGAGAGGTACGCGGGCACGCCGAGCGTGGCCAGGTCAGCGCGGGGGCCCGCAGCGTCCGGAGCGTACGCCGAGGTGTAGGTCGAGTAGACGAAGTCGGGGTTCGCTGCCCGGACCGCCTCCCGCGAGGGGTAGAGCTTGGCCAGTACCGGCACCTTCTCGTACGCGGGGCGCAGGTCGGGCAGCACCGGGTCGGTCTGGTAGCTGGTGCCCGCCATCCGATCGGCGAGACCGAGGCTGAGCATGATCTCGGTGGCGTTCTGTTCCAGTGCGATCGCTCGTTGGGGTGGCGCGGTGACGTTGACAGACACCCCGCAGTTGGTCAGGTGGACCGGGGCGGTCAAGCGGTCTGGCGTGGCTGGCGTGGCGGCTCCACCGTCGGAGCATCCCGCGGCGGCCAGCACCATGCACAGGCCCGCCTTAACGAAAATGGTTTTCATGAGCGGGAACATATCAACAGCGCCTCGGCGGCGTTGCGGGCGGGGGGCGATGCGGCAACTCGCGCCGACGCCGCGCCGTGTTCCGGTGCGCAGCCCGGCCAGGTCGACGCCCACGAAGTCGAGGGTGTGACCCAGGTTCCAGGTCACACCCTCGACACATTCATCAACGTTGCGGGCGCCACTGACGACCGCCGTCCACGACCTCGACGGGTCAGCAGCCGATCCGGCTGGACCCCACCGCGACGTCGTCGTACCAGAGGGTGTCGGCTCCGCCGCCGTAGCTCTCCCAGCCCAGCTTCAGGTCGGTGAGCTGCGGTCGCCAGGTGCGGTTGTACCACTGGCCGTCGATGTCGTGCGTCGGCGCGCCGTCCGCGGTCAGCCCGGTGACTGCGGTGCCGTCCACCCAGGTACGCAACTGACCGGCCGCACCGTCCACCATGAACTCCACGCAGGCCCACCGGTTGGTGGGTAGCGGCAGGCTCTGCGCCACCCCGGCCGGGCTCTGCTCGGGCAGGGTCGCGTCGTCGGAGGCGCGGTTCCATTGCAGGGCGCCGTTCTGGCCACCCAACCGCAGGTCCTTGTTGCCGTCGGCCGCATCGGCCATCGCCATCATCGTGGTGTGTTCGGTGGGCTGGGCGGTGGTGTGCCGGACCCAGATCCGGCCGTACCGGACGTTGCCCACGCTGCTGAGGTTCTTCGTTGACCTGATGAAGACGTGGTTGCAGTAACCGGCGGCGCCGTTGATCCGGACCGACCGGCCGCCACTGTGCGAGGTGGTCGTGTCGATGGCGGCGGTACCAGCGCCGGAACAGTCCGGGCTCACCACGGCCCAGTCACCGGACGGCGTCGACCCGGCCTGGCCCTCGAAGCCGTCGCAGAGCACCGCGCCGGCACACCCGACCGGAGGTTCGGTGGTGGGCGGCGGCGTGGTCGGCGGAGGTGTCGTCGGAGGCGGCGTGGTCGGCGGGGGCGTCGTGGGCGGCGGGGTGGTCGGCGGAGGCGTGGTCGGCGGGGTGGTGGCGCCGTTGCACGGTACGCCGTTCAGGCTGAACCCGGTCGGCGCTCCCGCACTGGAGCCGTACGTGCCCTGCAACCCGAACTCCGTGGAGCCGCCGGCCGGGATGCTGCCGTTGTACGACATGCTGCGGGCGGTCACCGTCGATCCTGACTGGCTGACCGTGGCGTTCCAGCCGCTCGTGACCCGCTCGTCCCCGGCGTACGTCCAGGTGACGGTCCAACTGGAGACGGCCGCGTCCCCCGGGGAGACCTTGATGTTGGCGGTGAATCCCCCGGGCCACTGGTTGGGCGTGTAGTCGACCTGGCAGCCCTGGGCGGCCACGGCCGGGCCGGTGAGCAGGGCCGCTCCGGCGGTGGTCGCGGCGGCGGCCAGCGCGGCGACGACCACCAGGGTCGCGGCGGGGCGGGCACGGAAAATCGTCATGGAAGGTCCTTCTGGATCGAGCTGGGTGGAGGCGGCGTGACGGCGCGTCCTTCGACGGACGCGACGCGACAACGCGCCCTGGATGCGGCGCGGCGGTGCGCCACAGCGACCGGTCGTGCGTACGACCGAAGTGCCCGGCTCGGGGTGGACCTGTCAGTCGCCGACGGCCCGGTCTCCCGGACCCCGGCGGCGCCCACCCTCAATCTATTGACGAATGCCGATTGAATCAAGCGTCGGCGTTCGGGGTTCCGCTCCGACGCCACCCGCCTGGCGTGCTCGCCGACGGGAGAGGTCCGGCGTCGACGGGGAAAGAATGCTCCGGGCCCGTGTCGATCCGCGGACCGTCCGTTCGACGTGGGGATGCTAGGGCCGGGAGACGGCCCCCGTCGGATGAGGAGAACGCGATGTCCAAGTACCTGTTGATCATGCGGGGCACCGATGAGACGAACGCGGCCATGCTGGCCGATCTCGACCAGATGATGGCCGCGACCCACCAGTTCATCGAGGACATGATGAAGGCCGACGTTCTCGTCGCCGCCGAAGGGCTGGACGATCCGCGCCAGGGCGTCGTGGTCGATTTCGGCGGCGAGACACCGGTGGTCACTGACGGCCCGTACGGCGAGACCCGGGAGTTGTTCGGGGGCTATTTCGTGCTCGATGTCGCCACGAAACAGGAGGCGGTCGAGTGGGCCAAGCGGGTCCCGGCGGTCCGCGGCTCCAAGATCGAGGTCCGGCGGGTGGCCGAGGCCGACGAGGTCCCGCTGGGCGGCGAGAGCAACGGCCAGATCTGATGGGTACAGCCGACGTCGAGGCCGTCTGGCGGATGGAGTCGGCCCGGATCGTCGCCGCGCTGACCCGCTTCACCGGTGACTTCGGTCTGGCCGAGGATGCCGCCCAGGAGGCGGTGGCCGAGGCCCTGGTGTCCTGGCCGGGTGCCGCTCCGACCAATCCGGCCGGGTGGCTGATGGCCACGGCCCGGCGGCGGGCGATCGACGCGATCCGCCGCCGGGCCGCCCTCCAGGAGCGATATGCCCTGCTGGCCGCCGACCCCGTGATCGACCAGGAGATCGACAGTGACCGGATCGACGATGACGTGCTGGCGCTGATGTTCGTCAGCTGCCACCCGGTGCTCCCCCGCGAGGCGCGGGTGGCGCTGACTCTGCGGGTGGTGGGCGGCCTGTCCAGCGAGGAGATCGCCCGCGCGTTCCTGGTGCCCGTGCCGACCGTGCAGGCACGCATCACCCGGGGCAAGAAGGCGATCGCGGCGGCCGGAGTGCCGTTCGAGTTGCCACCGGCCGACGAGCGCCGGGAGCGGCTGGGCGGCGTGCTCAGCGTCCTCTATGTGATCTTCACGGAGGGGTCGACGGCCACGTCGGGCGACCGACTGTTGCGCCCCGACGTCGCGTACGAGGCGATCCGGCTGGTGCGCACGCTGGCCGCGCTACAGCCGGACGAGCCGGAGGTGCACGGCCTGCTCGCGTTGTGTGAGCTGACGGCCGCGCGCTTCCCGGCCCGGACCGAGCCGGACGGCACGCCGATCCTCCTCGAGGACCAGGACCGTCGGTTGTGGGACCTCTCGGCGATCCGTCGTGGGCTGGCCGCGCTGGCCAAGGCATCGCAGCACGGTCTCGGCCCGTACAGCCTGCAGGCCGCGATCGCGGCCACTCACGCGTCGGCGCCCTCGGTCGAGGCGACCGACTGGGCCCGGATCGTCCGGCTCTACGAGGCGCTCGGCCGGGTCGCGCCCTCGCCGGTCGTCGAGCTCAACCGGGCCGTCGCCGTCGCCATGGCCTCGGGCCCGGCACCAGCCCTGGCAGTCGTGGACGAGCTGATCGCCTCGAACCGACTCCCCGGCTCGCACCTCGTGCCGACCGTACGCGGTGAGCTGCTGACCCGCCTCGGCCGGCTTCCGGAGGCGCGCGCCGAGCTGGAGCTGGCCGCCCGGCTCTGCGCCAATCAGCGCGAACGCTCAGTGCTGCTCGGCAAGGCGGCCGCGCTGAGCTGACTGCTCCAGCACCGCCGGCCGAATCCGAACCCCGAACGCCCGTCCATGGTCGCAACCTCGCCGACCGGGAACGCCTGGTGATGCAGATCCTGTCCGGTGTCCGCACCGGCTGACACCTCAACGACCACGTCCAGGTTCTCGGCGCAATGGAAGCCGAGCGGCGTGCAACCCCCGGGCGGGAGGGCCGCGTCGTACGGCCGTGAGAGTCAGCGCAGAGAACAGACCCGTGCTGGTCGCCGGAAGGGACAGATCCCGGTGAGGCGGGCCGACGAGACCGACTTCCACGACTTTGTCGCGGGCCGAATGGATCGCTGGCGACGCAGCGCGTTCCTGCTCTGCCAGGACTGGCACACCGCCGACGACGTCGTGTCGGTGACCGTGGCGAAGCTCTACCGGAACTGGCGCACTGCGGGTCGGGCGGACAACCGTGACGCGTACGCCCAGCGGGTCCTGACCCGCGCCTGGCTCGACGAGCGGCGCCGGCCCTGGAAGCGGCGCGAACAGGCGAGCGCGGCGCTGCCGGACGTGGCCGCGACGGATCCGGAGACAGTCACCGACCGCGAAGGACTCGCCGTGTTGCTGCGTTCCCTCGGCCCTAAGCAGCGGGCGGTGCTCGTGCTCCGCTACTACCTGGACTGCTCTGTCGCGGAGACCGCGCAGATCCTCGGCATCTCCACCGGCACCGTCAAGAGTCAATCGGCACGCGGGTTGGCGAACCTGCGCGCCGTCGTCACCGGCCAGTCCTGAGGAAGAGGCAGCAGATGGGTCACCAGTTGTTCGACGAGTTGATCGGGACGCCACCGCCGCCCCGGGTGGACGTGGCGGGCATCGTCCGGCGTGAGCGGCGCGCGAGCCGCGCCCGGCTGGTCGGCGGCCCGCTGGCCGCTGTCCTGGCGGTGGCGGTCGGCGTCGGTGTCGCCGTACACGAACAGGAGCCCGACCGGCCGCTGGCCGCGCCCTCCCCCACGGCCGCCGACGCCGGGTTCCGGCTGGTCTTCGACACCGACGAGAGCGCCGAGGCCAGCGCGAAGCGCCTCGGCGCGGAGTTCGACGCCGCGCTGCGTGCGGTGGCGCCCGGGTCGACGTGGTTCTGGATCCCCGACCACGTGGGCGAGGACCGCCAGCCGGACGGGCGACCGCCCGTGTTCACCCACAGCGGCCGGGACGACATGGTCGGTGGCGGATCCGGTCTGTCGTATCAGGGCCGGAAGGGTCCGTTGGGAGTGTCGATCTCCCCCGACGTCCTCGAACCGGCACCGACCGGCCAGCCGGTCGCTCCCTCGGCACCCGAGGGGCCCGCAGGGTTCCACTGGCCGTGCGAGCTGCCGGAGGGCGCGGGAGACAACCGCTACCACCGCGTCTGTCTGGCCGGGACGACCCCCGGCGGCCTCCGGATGAAGACCGAGACGCTGACCGGGAAGCGGACCGCAAGCGTGCAGCACATCGTCTCGATCCAACTGCCCGGCAACCGGGCGCTCAGCGCGAGCGTCAGCAACCTGGTGGGGGTCGACGAGCAGGCCGTCGCCGCACAGCCGGAGCCGCCGCTCAGCGCCGATCAGCTCAAGGCCGTCGCGGTACGGGTCGCCGAGCGGATCAGGGCCTGACGGTCGGCATAATCAGGGGGCATCGATCCCCTGAGCTGGAGGTCCCCATGCGCGTCATCCGCATTCTGCCCAACCTTCCGGTGGCTGACGTCAGCGCCGCGAAGGGCTTCTACACCGACTTTCTCGGCTTGAGCACTGAGGCGTTCAACCTGGGTTGGGTGGCCCGGTACACCTCCTCCGACCCCGACGTGGCTGTGCAGCTCGTCTCCGGCGACGCGACCGCGCCCGAGGACTCGGTCATCAGCGTGCAGGTGGATGACGTGGACGGTGCCTGTGCCGAGGCACAGCGGCTCGGCTACGAGATCGTGCACCCGCTGACCACCGAGCCGTGGGGCGTGCGCAGGTTCTTCGTCCGCGCTCCGGACGGCAACATCATCAACGTGGCGGCGCACCGCGCCTGAGGCGACCCGGCCCAGGTGCGAGGGATTGACCCGCCCAGACGCCCGTTGTGGGCAGGCCGACGCGGCTGACCGCCGCGCCCTGTTCGTGCAGAAGTTGCCCCGTCGGCGCGGGTGGTCCGCACCGACGGGGCAACTGTCGTCGCAGAGCGTTACCGCTTGGCGATCCTGATCGTCGCGCTGCGGTAGTTGTTGCGCCTGTCGTTCTTCGTCGGGTCGTAGTTCTTCTCGATGTTGCCAGCGCTGTCGACCGAGAACCAACGGAACGTCGTCGTCTCGGTCACGTGGAATACCTGCCCCGGCTCACGGAACTCTGTCGCCGCGTAGCGGGGCGACTCGAGCGTGGGCCGGCTGCCGTCGGTCGTGTAGTAGATGGTGGCCGGCTCGCTGGTCTCGAAGTGCACGTCGACAGGCCCGGAGTAGCGTCCCGCGCCCGGCACCAACTGGGACGTCGGGTTCTTCTTGTCCCTGCCCCAGTCCGCAGCGACCCGGAACATCTCCATGATTCCGTTGGCGTACTCCATCGTCTCGGCGTGGCCGCTGACGAGCTCGGGGTTGCCGTCCCACGCCGGTTGGAACGAACCGCCCTGCCAGTCGCCGGTGGCCGGGTTGTAGACGGAGCCGCCGACCTCCCAGCCGAACGCGTAGATCCCGTAGGTGTGGTACAGGTCCTCGCGTACGTTGCCCGCCGAGGAGTAGAGGACGTCGGACGAGCCGCCGACGTTCTCCGGCGTGACGACGGTTTCCCGGTGCGCCTTGACCTGCGACAGGATCCTGGCGGCGGACTGCCAGTAGAACGCCTCGTCACCCAGCGGCGGGCGCGGCGTGGTGATCCGGCCGTCCGCGATGTAGGCGCCGGGCTGCCAGAAGAGCTGGCCGCCGTTGGAGTGCACCGACATCATGAACTTGATGTTCTTGTACTTCTCGACCAGCCAGATGATGTTCTTCGACTCGGGCTCGGACAGCTCCTCCGGCCCCTGGTAGGTGCCACTGACGCAGTTGGTCGACCCTCCCGCGTAGCCGTCGTGGCCCGACCCGACCCGGTAGTTACGGTTCAGGTCGACGCCCCAGGAGTTCCGCTGCGCCGGATCGGCGCTCACGTCCGGGCAGTGGTTCGTCATGTTCTTACGCTGCGAGGCGAAGTTGTAGAAGCTGTAGTTCGCCCCGTCGGGGTTGTTGGACAGGATGAAGAAGACATCGGTGTTCTCGACAATCTTCTTCGTCTCCCGGTCGGACCGGTAGTTGTGCACCAGACGTTCGGCCGACTCCAGGCTGGTCGTCGCCGGCACCCACTCGCGGGCGTGGTCCTGCGCCTGGATGAGGACGCCGGGCTTCCTACCGTCACGGTGCTTGCCGATCCGCAGGACCGGGATCGTCGCGGGGCCGCGCGGCACCTCGCCCTCCGGTGCTCCGACGCGCTTCTGGTCGAGGAAGTCGGTCAGCGCGACCGGGCCGGCCGTCGGAGCGACGATGCCGGTGCCCTCGTTGGTGCGGTACGGGTGCGCCCGGTCGATGAGCCCCGCTGAGCGGGTCCGCAGCGCCTCGGCCACCTCTGCGGCCGTGCTCGTCGGCGCACCCGAGGCGTCCGTGGCGAGCAGGACACGGACCGCCTTGCCGGTGACCTCCACCGACAGCGGGAGATTCACCTCCGGCCGGTCCACGAAGTCCACAGTGATGTCGTTGCCGCCCTGGTGACCCCACGCCGCTGAGGTGACGACGACAGCCGCCTGCCCCGTACCGCCGATCTGGGCCTGCGCCTTGCGTTGGTACCCGTTCGTCTGGTTCGGCAGGTAGACGATCTCGGCGATGTCCGGGTACTGACGGGCGATCTCCTTGGCACGGCTGTAGAGCTGCTGCGGGTGCCGGTAGCCGTCCACGAAGTCCGATTTGTAGGACGGGTTCGCCGTCAGCGGCGGCGGGGCGTCCTCGAGCCAGTTGGAGACGGCGCCGGTCGCGACGCCACCGGTGGAACTCGTCAGCTTGATCTTGTTGGGGCGTACGTCGAGTTTGAAGAGGTTCCGGTGGAACATGTACTGCCCCGAGTCGACGAACCGGCTCATCGTCCGGGCGAAGCCGAACGGCGTGCCCTTCCCAGAGTCGTTCTCCAGCTGCATCCCGACGATCGGGTCCGCCTGCTGCCCCTCGGTGGTCCGCGCCTCGACGTAGAGGAAGCCCTGACCCTTTGTGGTGAACCAGTCGGCGCGGACGACGCGTACCGTCGCGTCGTGGTTCGCCGGCTGGGCCGCCCGCGCGCTGGCCGCATCGATGCCAAGGCCACCGTCGGCCTCGTTGCTCCAGGAAAAGCCCGCGTCGTCGCCGAGCAGCTCGACGCCCATCGCCGTGAGTTCGGTGACCTGCTCGGCGGTCACCACCGCTTCGCCCTCGATGCCGTTCGGCACGCGCCGGAGGCCGTGTTCGAGGTCGAAGCCGGCCGCGGCCACCTTGTCCAGCATGTCGGCACCGGTCAGCCTGATGTGCACGAGGCGTACCGACTCACGATCCTCAGGCTGGGATCGGCTGGTGGCGGCTGACGATCCTGTGGGATCCGCGCCCGCAGGGCCGGTCGTCACGAGGATGCTGCCCACCAGGGTGGACAGCGCGAGTAGCGCGATGCGCCGTTGTGATCGCCGCATTCCCCCTCCTTCTGCCTACGACGGGTGATTGCCGGCGGACCGGTCCGGTGAGCCTATGTGCGTTCGCGGCTTCAGCGGCTGACGTCGATCGAATTTGAGCATTCCTTGAGGCGACAGTCGCCAGCCCCGCACCGCCCGCGGGTACGGCGAAGAGATCCTGCCGCGAGGCGGCAGGTAGTTCGGGTCGCACAACGGCTCGTACGGTTGGCCGACGTTCGGGCTGCCGCTGGCGCCATCGGACTCGCCGGGCGGCTTGACCCAGACGTAGGCGTCGATGCCTGGTTCCGGCTCGGCGACTGGACGCTGGCCGAGGCCGGCGCCCCTCTGGTTGCACCAGTTCCCGATCGCTGCCCGCCGGTCGATCCGGCTGCCGTCGACGTAACGGTTCACATCGCTCGAGGGCGCCGGGCCGGTGGGTCGGCTCGGGCCGCCCCAGCCGTTGCGTGAGGTGTCGACGACCACGCCCGCGCTCGGGGAGAAGCCCGCCTCGGTCAACAGACCCCGCAGGTGTCGCACGTAGGGCACCTCGTCGATGAACGGGTTCCAGTCGACCCACTTGGACTGGTACACCGGTTGGCCGTTGATGACATCGTCGGAGCGGAAGTACTCCTCGTGCAGGACGGAGTAGTTGGCGGTGTTGGCGACGAAACCATGAACGTCGGCCAGCGTGCTGCCGGCGGTGGTCGCGGCCTGCGACAGCAGCGCCGTCAGCGGACCGGAGTCCTCCGGCCAGCCGACTTCGGCGTGGTGACTGATGTCGAGATACGAGTAGACATTGGGTACGGTGCCGAGCCGGGCCAGGGCGTACCCGATCCCGTGCTGGTAGGTGCCGCGCGCCAGCGCCTCCTCACAGGCCGCTGTGGCCGCGTACCGGTTGCCGGTGTTGACGACAAGGTCCGGCAGCGAGTTCGGCTCGACGAAGACGACGATCCGCAGGTCGGCGTAGTCGGGAGTGGCGAGGATCTCGACGATCCGATCGACGAACTCCGCCCGGTACCGGGCGAGGTCCCCGATTGACAGCTCACCCTGCGGGGCCTGCCGGCCGCAGTCGCGGCCCGGCAGGTTGTACAGGGTCAACTGGACGAGGTCGGCGTGCTGTGAAACGGCGGCGTCCAGGTGCTCGCGCAGGCCCATCCTCCCGTCGTCTCCCTCGATCCTGGCGATGCGGTCCAGCCAGACCGCTGTCGGCTGTCCGGCGACCGCGTCGCCGCCGGGCTCCGCGGTGGCGTGATCGACCCACTCGGGATTGACGTAGACCTGGGCTCCGACATAGGGATTGGCCGCCCGGTGCGGCGGATCGGCGGCGTTGGCCGGACCGGCGGCGGCGAGCACCCCCACGACGAGGACGGAAACGGCGGCGGCGAGGACCGGCCGCACCCGGACGGGTACGTGTTCCCGGCGTGACATGGTCATGGTGGTAGCCCTCTCAAAACCTGACCCGGCACCGCCCCGCGGCTACCGGCCCGGCCGGTCGCTCCGACCGCGTCGCAGCGCGGCCACAGCCCTGCCAAGTATCCATGTCCTTCTATCTATAACAGCATTATGCAGTACGGGCTTCGGACCGGGGGCCCTACGCGGGCGCGATGGCCGCCATTGCTGTATCTGTGGCCGACCACCGATGCGGCGGCAGACGCCGCGCGCGTGGTCAGAACGTGGCGATCGGGCTGACCGGGCTGCCGGACGTGCCGGCGAAGCGGACCGGTGCGATCGCCAGCTGAAAGTCCCACTGGTCAAACTCGACGGCCGTCGTCGCGCACGCCTCCAGGTACGTGGGCTGCGGCATTCCCGCCACCGTCGCCCTCGCCGCGGCCACCCCGGTCGGCGCCGAGGTGTGGTCTGGGGCGATGCAAGGGCCGGGTCCGCCCCGGGTTCGAGGCCGACCTGTTGATCGTGGACGGCGATCCGACGAGTGACATCGCGGTGCTGCGCCGCAAGCTCGCTGTGCACCTCGCCGGTGACCTCGTGAGGTGAGGGTGTCGCCGGGTCAGGACGAGCGGAGCTGCTCGCGGAACCAGGCCCGGTCGGGGTTCACCACAGCCCGGTCGCCGAGCACGACGGTCGGCACTGTCTCGTTGCCGCCGGCTACCGCCCGGACGGCGGCAGCAGCGGCCGGGTCACGCCAGATGTCCACCCAGTGCGCCCGCCGGGCGAGCCGGCCGAGCGAGAACCGCAGCTGGAGACAGTAGCGACAGCCGGGACGCCAGTACACGATCGGTCGGCCGTCCACCGCGCTGGCCCGCTGCGCTTCGGCGGCGCTCACCGGGCGGGGAAAGGCCCACGGTGACAGCAGCAGCGCGAACACCAGGAAGACCAGCAACTCGACGCCGCCGACGACGGGCAGACCGGCGGTCAGTTGCGCCGCCGCCACCAGCACGCCGCACACCACCATCAGGATCGCCAGCATCCACCGTCGCAGCACGCCGAGGACACTACCCCCAGGTACGCGGATGGCCGGTGCCGCCGCCAGGCGGGCCGCCACCATGCCTTGACATGTATCGATGTTAACGCCAACATAAGTCCGCCACCTGCACGCAACGCCAGCGTCACATTCCCAGCCTTTTCGGGGCTTCTCCCCCAGGCGTTCCCGACACCGCTGCGTGACGTCGACCGAATCGGCCACGGCCGCACGGAACGGTTGTCCGTGCTGGTCAACGGCCGTTCCCGAGCTCGCGGAGGACAGATGCCGCTGCCACTCGCTCCTACCGACCCGCCCACCCGCCGCGCCGCCCGCCGGGGGCCCGCCGGCCGCGGCGGCCGCCGGCGTCTGCGGTCGGTGCTGGCCGCGGTGTTGGTGGTGCTCGCCGTGTCGGCCGGCCTGCCCGTGGCCGGGCCGGCGCACGCCGCACCGGCCGTCAACTACACGAACCCGTTGGCGAACCAGCGCGCCGACCCGCACATCTTCCGGCACACCGACGGCTACTACTACATGACCGCGACGGTCCCGCAGTACGACCGGATCGTGCTGCGCCGGGCGACCACCCTGCAGGGGTTGGCGACGGCGACGGAGACCACGATCTGGAGCCGCCACACCAGCGGAGAAATGGGCGCCCACATCTGGGCGCCAGAAATCCACTTCATCAACAACCGGTGGTACGTCTACTTCGCCGCGGGCCGCACCGATGACGTGTGGCGGATCCGGATGTACGTGCTGGAGAACGCCAACGCCAACCCGTTGACCGGTTCCTGGACCGAACGCGGCCGGATCACCACACCCTGGGACACCTTCAGCCTGGACGCCTCGACCTTCGTCGCCAACGGGGTGCGCTACCTGACCTGGGCACAACAGGAGCCGGCGATCGGAAACAACTCCAACGTCTACCTCGCCCGGATGGGTGCCAACCCATGGCAGATCACCGGCACCGTGACTCGGCTCGTCGTGCCGACGTACGACTGGGAGACCCGCGGCTACCGGGTTGCCGAGGGGCCGGCGGTGATCCAACGCAACGGCCGGATCTTCCTGACCTACTCGGCCAGCGCCACGGACGCCAACTACTGCCTCGGGATGCTGAGCGCCTCCGCCAACGCGAACCTGCTCGACGCCGCCTCCTGGAGCAAGAGCCCCAGCCCGGTGTTCGCCAGCAACGCGGCCACCAGCCAGTACGGCCCCGGCCACAACTCGTTCACGGTCTCGGAGGACGGGCAGAGCGACATCCTCGTCTACCACGACCGGAACTACCGCGACATCTCCGGCGATCCGCTCAACGACCCGAACCGACGCACCCGCCTGCAGAAGGTGTACTGGAACGCCGACGGCACCCCCAACTTCGGCATCCCGGTGCCCGACGGGGCCACACCGGTGCGGTTGCGGTCACATGATCAGGCCAGCAGCTACATCCGGCACTACGACTACCGGGCCCGGATCGAGCCGAACGTGACCAACCTGGCCGACTCCCAGTTCCGCATCGTCACCGGCCTCGCCGGCGGCGGATCGGTGTCGCTGGAGTCGACCAACTTCCCCGGGTACTACCTGCGCCACCGGGGCTTCGCCCTGTACGTCGAGAAGAACGACGGCTCGGCCCTCTTCGGCGGCGACGCGAGCTTCCGTCGCCAGTCCGGCCTCGCCGACAGCTCCGGGATTTCCCTGGAGTCGCAGAACTACCCGGGCCGCCACGTGCGCCACCGCAGCGGACTGCTCTACGTGGAGGCGGTCAGTTCGAGCGCCGACCGCGCCTCGGCCACCTTCCACCTGGAGTAGTCGGCCACCGGTCGAGGTGCCCGCGGTCGTCGACCCCCATCCAGGTTCGCCCGGAGCCAATCCAGCCCGGAGCCAGTCCAGCCAGGAGGAGCGATGCCCTTCACCATCACGAGAAAACCGTCGGTCCGTCGCGGCCGGCGTACGGGCCTGGTGCTCGCACTGATCACCACGCTGGTCGGCGCGGCCGGTGCCGTGCTGGTCGGCGCACCGCCGGCAGCGGCGGCGAACATCGACACCAACGCCTACTACGTGCTGGTCAATCGACACAGCGGCAAGGTCCTCGACGTCCGGGACACCTCGACGGCGGACGGCGCGGTGATCCAGCAGTGGTCCCGTAACGACGGGGCGTGGCAACAGTTCCAGTTCGTCTCCTCCGGCGGCGGCTACTACCGCCTCAAGGCTCGACACAGCGGCAAGGTCGTCGACCTCTGGGAGTGGAACACCGCCGACGGCGCTGACTTCCGTCAGTGGTCCGATCTCAACGGCGCCAACCAGCAGTTTCAGGTCCTCGACTCCGACGGCGGTTACGTCCGGCTGATCAACCGCCACTCGGCGAAGGTGCTGGAGGTCTGGGAGCGGTCCACCGCCGACGGCGGCCGGATCAGTCAGTACGCCGACCTCAACGGCACGAACCAGCAGTGGCAGCTGGTCGCGGTGGGCGGTGGCAGCACACCGCCGACCACCGGCTGTGGCAGCGGGTCGACAAACGCCGAGGCCGTACTGAGCGGGAGCACCTGGACGGCCCGCAACGGCTCGTCGACTGTCTACTCGGGTTCGGACATGCTGTCGGCGATGCAGGCGGCGGTCAACTCGCTCTCGGCGGGTCGTACGTCGAAGCAGCGGGTGGTGGTGCGTGGTTCCGGCTCGATGAGCGCCGGCTCGCGGTTGTCGCTGCCGTCGTACACGACCCTGGCCGTGTGCGGCACGATCAACGTGACCGGGTCGGGCTCGGGCGACCAGGCGCCGGTGTACTCGCGGGGAACCACGGACGTCGAGGTGCAGAACCTCACGCTGACCGGTTCACCGTTGTACGGGATCTTCATGCGCAACGTGAACAACCTGACCCTCGGGCAGATCGACATGCGACTCTCGGCCGGCCTGGGAATCCGCATCGACAACCACGGTGGAGACCGAGCGGTCAAGGTGCGCAACATCCGCATCGACAACGTGTACGTGTCGGGGACCGGTACCCACGGGGTGGAGACGTACGGCGTGGACGGTCTGACGATCGGCACGGTCACGGCGCGGAACACCCGGGACTCCGGCCTGCTGCTCAACGACACGATCAACGCCACGGTGGGCACTGTCGACGCGCAGGGCGCCGGGACGGGCACCGGATACGCGGCGTTCCGGATGGCCAACCGCAACGGCCGGGTGGGTAACTCGTACCCGACCAACATCCGGGTCGGAAACGTGATCGCGTCCGGCGGCGGTCGGGGGATCTTCTGCGTCTCCGAGTCCGGTGGCGCGGTCATCGACCGGGTGACGATCTCGAACACGGGGAACAACTCGATCCTGGTGGAGAACTGCTACAACGTCATCATCGCCGGGGTGTCCGGGACGGTGACGGGCGGTGGCGAGGTGCGGATCGCGGCACGCAGCGAGTTCCCGATCTCCTCCGGCATCCGGTTCCAGAACCTCACGGTCAGCGGCACCAACATCACCCAGAGCCCCTGCGGTGGGGCGAACAACACGATCAGCAACGTCACGAGGGTCAACTCGACCCTGACATGGTGTTGACCCGGTGAAGAGCGGCCGCCCGGTTGGGGCGGCCGCTCTTCACCGGATCGTGGTTGGCGCTTCGGTCCTGGCCGGTCGTGGGGTTTCGTCGGCTGTCGCTTGCGGGTAGCGGATGGTCCATGAACCGCAATCTCGTCAAGGCTCTCCGGGTCGCGTGGGAGCTGCCGGAGTTCCGCTCCGGGGTGCGACACGTCGTCGATCTCGACGAGATCGCGGGGCTGCTGACCACACTGTCCGTCCCGGACCATGACCACGAGGTGGAGCGCAGCCTGCTGAGCCTGCTGCGGTCCGCCCTGGACACTGTCGAAATTCGGGAAGCCGTGTTGCTGCTGCTGGAGCGGGACGAGGTGCGCAGGCCGCTCGTCGCGGCGGCGGTGGAGCCGCTGGCGGACCGACCGGGTCAGGCTGCCGCCATCGCTTCGGCGGCGGAGGATCCCGCCGTGCGGCGTGAGGTGCGGGCGGTGCTGGCCAGCGCCAAGGTGCGCGAGCTGATCTGGCAGGCGATCGAGAACCAGCTGAGCGACAACCGGCTCGGCCTGATCCGCCGGGCGGCGGTGCTGTTCGTGTGGCACCCGCGCGTCCGGCGTCTCGCGTGGGCGGTTCGCCGGCACGGCGTGTTGCGGGAACTACGCCGCAAGCGGTGATCCGTGCCGACCGGTTCCATCGGGGCGACACGCCTTAGCGCCTCTGTTAGCGTTAACAGTCACGGCGATCAATCAGGGCCGGAACGGTCGTCGAGACCACTGGCAACCCCGTGACAGCGCAGCAGACCGGTGCCGACCGGGCCGACGGGACCGCGAGTGCGCGTACCACCACCACCCAGGAGGACAAGACATGACGCAAGATCAGAATGAGCAGGTGACCGGCGAACGGAAAGTGCTGACCCGGCGAACCGTTTTGACGACGATGGGAGCCGTACCGGTCGCAGCGGTAGCGACGGTCGTGGGGGCCACCGAAGCCGTTGCCGCACCGGCCAGCATCAACCCGTCGGCAACGCGGCAGACGATCCGAGGCTTCGGTGCCATGGCCCACGCCGCGTGGATCGGCGACCTGACGGCCGCCCAGCGGGACACGGCATTCGGCACCGGTGAGGGCCGGCTGGGGTTCTCCCTGCTGCGGATCCCCGTCAACGAGAACCAGGCGGACTGGAGCCGCGATCTGGCGACGGCACAGCGCGCTGTTGCCCTCGGAGCCACCGTCTTCGCATCGCCGTGGAACCCGCCGGCCAGCATGATCGAGACCTTCACCCGCGGCAACCAGACCAACGCGAGGCGGCTCCGATACAGCTCGTACGGCGCCTACGCCACGCACCTGAACGACTTCACCGCCCACATGCGCAACAACGGGGTGAACCTGTACGGCATATCGGTGCAGAACGAGCCGGACTACGCGGCCGAGTGGACGTGGTGGACGTCCACGGAAATGCTCCGGTTCCTGCGGGAGAACGCCGGCTCGATCAGCACCAGGGTCATCGCACCGGAGTCCTTCCAGTACGTGAAGTCCGTGTCGGACCCGATCCTCAACGACTCCGCGGCACTCGCCAACGTGGACGTCATCGGCGCCCACCTCTACGGCACGTCGTACGCGAACTTCCCCTACCCACTCTTCAAGCAGAAGGGCGCGGGCAAGGAACTCTGGATGACGGAGGTCTACTACCCCAACAGCAACACCAATTCGGGTGACGCCTGGCCCGAGGCGCTCGACGTGGGGGAACACGTCCACCGCGCCATGGTGGACGCGGAGTTCCAGGCGTACGTCTGGTGGTATCTCCGGCGCAGTTACGGTCCCATGCGGGAGGACGGCCAGATCAGCAAGCGCGGTGCCATGATGGCGCACTTCGCCAGGTTCGTCCGCCCCGGGTACGTACGGATCGACGCGACGGCGAACCCCGCGTCGAACGTCTACGTCTCGGCGTACCGAGGTGGCGACACCGTCGTCATCGTCGCCATCAACAAGAACACCTCGTCGGTGAGCCAGCAGTTCACCCTGTCCAACGCCACAGCGTCCGGCAGTGTCTCGAACTGGCTGACCGACGGGAGCAGGACCGTCGCGCCCCAGGGCGCGCTCAGCATGTCGAACGGTTCGCTCACCGTCACGCTGCCCGCCCGAAGCGTGATGACCTTCGTGACCAGCGTGAGCGCCACCACCCCCGGGGACACCTACAAGTTGGTGAACGTCGACACCGGCCTGGTGCTTGGCGTGCAGAACATGTCCACAGCCGATGGCGGCCTGGCGGTGGTGTGGGGTGACAGCGGCACCGCCGACCACAACTGGGTCCGGATCACCGACGGCAGCGCGTTCCGATTCCGCAACGTCAACAGCGGCAAGGTCCTCGGCGTCGAGAACATGTCGACCGCCGACAACGCCCGCGTCCTGCAGTGGAGCGACAACGGCACCGCCGACCACCGTTGGACTCTGGTGGCCAACAGCGACGGTTCCTACCGGATCCGTAACGTCAACAGCGGCAAGGTGCTGGCCATCCTCAACGGGTCCAGCACCTGGGGAGCCCAGGCCGTCCAGTACGCCGACAACGGCAGCACCCGGAACAACTGGCGCCTGACCCGGGTCAGCTGACAGTCACCGGCTCCGGGTCGACCTCCACGGCCGACCCGGAGCCGAACTTCCGCCTCGGCGCGGATCACCGACTACGGCGGGCCATCCACTGCCAGATGTGGGTGCCGTTGAGACTCGGGTCGTTGCGGGCCACGTAGATCCAGGACCAGTGACCGGGGAACTGGTAGCCGTCCCAGACGACGTGGTCGTACAGGCTGATCAGTGATCCCGGGATGAGGTCGTGGGCGTGGATCGTGTTGGTCTCGGGTGGCACTGTGTCGTCGTCGCGCGAGGTGACCAACCAGGTCGGGGTCCGAATCTCCGCCAACTCCGCGTCGGTGATCAGCGGCGGGCCCTCCCCGCTGAGCGGCTCGACGACACCGCAGATCGGCACCGAGGCGGCGAACAGGTCGGGGTAGGCGACGGTCATCTCCAGGGACATGTAGCCGCCGTTGCTGCAACCGACCACGTAGATCCGGTCCGGGTCGACCCGCTTGCGGCGCACCAGATCCTGGACGATCTCGCGGATCAGCGGGGCGAACCGGGGGCCGTCCTCGATCCAGTAGGAGGTGCTCTGCGGAGCGACGACGTACGCGCCGGAGAAGATCCGCTGTGCCTGCGGGGTGGCGAAGCCGAGCGCTCCCCGGTTGGCGCGCAGTGTGGTCTCGTTGTCGTAGTAGTCGTCGGGCAGCGAGGCGCCCTCGCCGCCGCCGTGCAGCCAGACGATCAGCGGCCGTCGACCGTGCGGGGGCGAGTGGTCGGGAGAGTACAGCCGGTACTTCAGACCGGAGCGCGAGGCGTGGTAACTGAAGGCGTCCACCTCGGGGTTCGACAGTCGGCCCTGCACGAAGCGGTTGATGGTGACCGGCGAGCCGTGGCGCCGGACGATCGGGGTGTTCTGCGTGATGGTGTAGACGAGGTCCAACTGGACGTTGCGGCCCCTGCTCAGGATGTAGCCGAGGGTGCCCCCGCCGGGTTGGCCCTCGGCGTGGCTGAGCTCCAGCACGATGTTCCCGTGCCGGTCGAGCCGGGCTTCGGTCACCGTGCGGTCCAGGTCGTACTCGCTGAAGATCTGATCCCCGGGAGCGATCGGGATCGGGCTGGTGGCCTTGGCGTGCACGCTGAACGTGCCGGGGGTCAGCCCGGCCGGATCGATCGGCCCGAGCCGGCTGGTGTCGAGGGTGACCGAGGTGACCTGCTCGCCGCCGTCGAGGGTTCTCGCGTCGAGGGTGAAGCTCACGCCGGTGGGATGGTGGCCACCGGCGTGGGCGGCGGAGCCGGGCAGGGCGAGGCCGATGGCGGCACCGGCCCCACCGGCCAGCACGGTACGACGAGTGACAGACGTGGACATGCGGCCCCCGCACCTAGCGATGTAGACGTTCGTCGATGGCGTCTCAACGTAACGCGGTGGAGATCCGCTGGCAACCGGGGCCGGCCGCGCGCCCGGTCGTACTTTGGGACGATCTGGAGTCGCACCACCGTTCGTACGATGAGTCCCATGCACCCTCGCCTGCACGCGGTGTTGGCCGAACCGCGGGTCTCCCCCACCCCGACCCGGGCGTGGCGCGACTGGGCGGTGATCGCAGTCCTCGCGCCGGCGATGGTGGTGGAAGGGATCCTCCGCCCCGACCTGCCGTGGCGGGTGGGCTGCGTCGTCGTCGCGCTCGCGCTGCTGCCCACCATCCGGTGGCGGCGGACGAGGCCGCTCGCGATGGTGGTGATCGCGTTCGGCTGCACGACGGTCGCCCCGTTCGTGCTGCCCGGTGATCCCTGTCAACTGTTCACGGCGAGCTTCCTGGTTCTCCTGGTCTACGCGCTGTTCCGCTGGGGCTCCGGCCAGGATGCGGTGCTCGGTTCGTTCTTCGTGGTGGCCAAGGTGACCGCCGCCGGTGCGGTGGGCTCGATCGACGGTGGCGAACTGGTCGCCGGCTTCGCGGTGATGTTCGCCGCCGCCACGCTGGGTGCCGCGGTCCGCTTCCGCGCCGCCGCCCGGCTGCGCGAGCTCGACCAGGTGAAGCTGTTGGAGCGGGAACGGCTCGCCCGTGACCTGCACGACACGGTGGCCCACCACGTGTCGGCGATGGCGATCCGCGCCCAGGCCGGCATCGCCGCGTCGGCGAGCCAGCCGGGCGCCGCCGTCGAGGCGCTGCACACCATCGAGGCCGAGGCGTCCCGTGCGCTTGCCGAGATGCGCGCGATGGTCCGCGTCCTGCGCCGCGGCCAACCCGCCGACCTGGGGCCCAACCCGCAGGTCGCCGACATCGGGCGGCTCGCCGGCCGGTTCCGCACCGGGCCGAGCGTCGACGTGGACCTGCGCGGCGACCTCGGGGACCTTGCGCCCACTGTCGGTTCCGCGCTCTACCGGCTGGCCCAGGAGTCGGTCACCAACGCCCGTCGCCACGCCCGCCACGCCACCCGCATCGAGGTCAGCGTCGCGGCCGACGACACCTCGGTGCGGCTGCGGGTCAGCGACGACGGCGAGGGCGGCGCCTCCCGCCCGACCGGCTCGCCCGGTTTCGGCCTGGTGGGCATGAGGGAGCGCGCCGACCTGCTCGGCGGCACCTGCGAGGCCGGCCCCAACCCCGACCGTGGGTGGACCGTCACGGCCGTGCTTCCGCGCCAGGGGATCGGCGCGTGACGGTTCGCGTGCTGGTGGCGGACGACCAGGAGATCGTCCGCACCGGCCTCACCATCATCCTGAACACGCAGCCCGGCATCGAGGTGGTAGGTGGCGCCGGCGACGGTCGGCAGGCTGTCGAGCTCGCCCGGCGGCTGCGCCCCGACGTGTGCCTGTTCGACATCCGGATGCCGATCATGGACGGTATCGAGGCCACCCGGGCACTCGCCGGGCCGACGGTCCCGGAGCCGCTCGCGGTGGTCGTCATCACGACCTTCGACCTCGACGAGTACGTGTACGCGGCGCTGCGGGCCGGCGCCCGCGGCTTCCTGCTCAAGGAGGCCGGCCCTGACCTGCTCAGCCAGGCCGTGCACGCCGCAGCCAACGGGGACGCGCTGATCGCGCCGAGCGTCACCACCCGGCTGCTGAAGGCGTTCGCCGACGCGGACCCGGCCGCCCCGCGCCAGCAGCCCATCGAGGCGCTCACCGGCCGGGAGGAACAGGTCCTGGCAGCCGTCGCGCGGGGACGCACCAACCAGGAGATCGCCGACGAGCTGTACATCACGTTGAGCACTGTCAAGTCGCACGTCACCAGCCTGATGACCAAGCTGGGGGTGCGTAACCGGGTCGAGGTGGCGATGTGGGCGTACGAGACCAACCGCAGCCGGCGGCACAGGTGACCGACGGAAGTACGACGGCGGCGTCCGACCATGGGCCGGCCGGATCGCGGCCCATGTGCCGATGAGCCAAGGCGGGTGCGGCATCCACCATCGGTGGCATGACGATGCGCGAATGGCGGCTACCGGCCGCGTTGATCCTGCTGGGCCTGATCCCGATGCTCGCCGGAGCGGGACGGCTCACCGAGTTGGGCACCGGGCCGGAGGTCACCCCGGCGAACGCTCGCTTCGTCGCCGATCCGCTGCCGGTGGTGCTGCACATCGTCGGCGCGGTGGTCTACACGATCCTCGGCGCGTTGCAGTTCGTACCCCGTCTGCGCCGTCACGGCTGGCACCGCCGTGCCGGTCGGGTGCTCGTCCCCTGTGGCCTGACTGTCGCGTTCACCGGTCTGTGGATGGCCGTCGCGTACGACCTTCCGGCCCACGACAACGACGTCCTCGCCGGCATGCGGCTCGTCTTCGGCTCGGCCATGGCCGGCTCGATCCTGCTCGGCCTCGCCGCCGTGCGACGCCGCGACATCGCCCAGCACCGAAGGTGGATGGTGCGCGGTTACGCGATCGGCCTCGGCGCCGGCACCCAGGCGTTCACCCACGCGCCGTACCTCATCGCGGTCGGCGAACAGCCCGACGGGAACGTCCGGGCCGCGCTGGTGGTCGCCGGCTGGTTGATCAACCTGGCCGTGGCCGAGTGGTACCTGCGGCGTCCGGCCCGGGTCGCCACCGCGCCGGCCCTTAAGCCGAGCTGAGCCCGAGCCCGTCGGCCGTCGGTGACCGGCTCAGACCGCCCCGGATGTCCTCCTCGATCCGCTTCGCGGCGGCCAGCAGCGGCGGGAGCAGCTCCCGGCGGATCATCTCGAACGACCCCCGGGTGGCGTGCGCGGAGACGTTCACCGCCGCGATCACCGACCCGTTCTCGCCGTGGATCGGCGCGGCCACGGAGCGCAGCCCCTCCTCCAACTCCTGGTCGACGATCGCGTACCCCTGGGCGGCGATCTTCGTCAGAACGGCGCGTAGCTTGGCCGGGTCGGTGACGGTGCGCCTGGTCAGTGGTCGCAACTGCGCCGTGGCGAGGTAGTCGTCCAACCAGTCCACCGGTTGTGCGGCGAGCAGCACCCGGCCCATGGAGGTGGCGTACGCGGGGAACCGGGTGCCGACGCTGATCCCCACCGTCATGATCCGTTTGGTGGGCACCCGGGCGACGTAGACCACCTGGTCGCCGTCGAGCACCGACACCGAGCAGGACTCGTGCACCCGCGCGACCAGCGCCTCCATGTGCCGTTGCGCGACCTCGGGCAGGCTGAGGCTGGACAGGTACGCGTAGCCGAGTTCGAGGATCCGTGCCCGCAGCGAGAAGAGCCGGCCGTCGGTGTGCACGTAGCCCAACTCGACAAGGGTGAGCAGGAACCGGCGCGCCGCGGCCCGGGTCAGCCCGGTCCGTCTGGCCACCTCGCTGAGCGTGAGCTGCGGATGTTCGCCGTCGAACGCCCGGATCACCGCGAGGCCGCGCTCCAGCGACTGAACGAACTCCGGCGACCTCGTCGCCTCCTCGCTCACGCTCACCCGGCCTCCTGCCGCAGGATCTCCCGGGCCACCTTGAACGCCCGGTTCGCCGCCGGTACACCAGCGTAGACGCCGACCTGGAGCAGGACCTCCGCCACCTCCTGCGGGCTCAGCCCGTTGCGCAGCGCGGCCCGGACATGCATCGCCAACTCCTCGTCGTGGTGCAGGGTGGCGAGCACGGCGAGGGTGATGCAACTACGGGTACGTCGATCGAGGCCGGGCCGGCTCCACACCTCACCCCAGGCGTAGCGGGTGATGAAGTCCTGAAAGTCGGCGGTGAACTCGTCAGTGCCGGCGACCGCGCGGTCCACGTGCGCGTCACCCAGCACCTGTCGACGTACCGTCATGCCCGCCTCGTGCCGCTCGCGGTCGTTCATCTGTCACCACGTCCCTCGTGGAAGTGTTCCAACAGGAGTCGGCAGACCTGCTCGGGTTGCTCGACGTTGGCCAGGTGCGCCGCCGCGTCGACCACTGCCAGCCGGGCCTGTGGAATGCGCCCGACGATCTCGCGGGCGTGCGCCACCGGGGTGGCCAGGTCGTCCGCTCCGGCGATGACCAGCGTCGGCGCCGTGACCCGGCCGAGGTCGGGTCGGAGGTCCATCGCGGCTATCGCCTCGCAGCAGGCGGCGTAGCCGGTCGGCGACGTCGCGGTCAGCAGGGCGCGGTGGGTGGCGACCACCTCCGGCCGTGCGGCGGCGAAGGCCGGGGTGAACCAGCGGGCCACCACCGCGCCGGCGATCGTCGGCAGCCCGTCGGCGCGTACCGTCGCGGCTCGTTCCCGCCACTGCTCGGGTGGGCCGAGCGACGCCGACGTGCAGAGCAGGGCCAGCCGCCGCACCCGGTCGGGCGCGTACGTGGCGAGCCACATGCCCACCATGCCGCCGAGGGACAGCCCCGCGTAGTGGACCCACGGCACGTCGAGGTCGTCCAGCGTCCGCAGCAGCTCCCGGCCCAGCAGGTCCAGCGTGTACGGCCCGGGTGGCACCGCCGAGCGGCCGTGGCCGAGGTGGTCGTACCGGATGACCCGGAACCGTTGGGCGAGCGCCGGGACCTGGGGTTCCCACATCGCGGCGGCGGTGCCGAGGGAGCTGCCGAGCAGCAGTACCGGCCCGGCGGCCGGGCCGTCGACGGTGAGATGCAACCGGGTGATCATCCACTCGCTCCCCGGACGGCGGCCAGGGCACTGTCGACGAACCGGTCGGCCGAACCGAGCCAGCGGTGCGGGTCGAGCGCCTCGGCCAGCTCCGTTTCGGACAGGTGGGCGCGGACCTCGGGGTCGGTGAGCAGCGCGGCGCGGAACGACGGTTCGGCGGCGGCGCGGGTCACCAGGTCGTGCGCGACTCGGCGGCCGACGGCGGGCGTCAGCCGCGCGGCGACGGCCTCGGCGAGCAGGAGGCCACCGGTCGCGTCGAGGTTCTCCCGCATCCGCTCTGGACGAACCTGTAGCCCGGCCAGCATCCGGGCGCACCGGGCGGCGGCGCCACCGGCCACGTGCAGCAGGTCGAGCAGCGGCTCCCACTCGGCGTGCCAGGCACCGGCGGCCCGCTCGTGCTCCTGCACCGCCGCGGCGAACAGGGTGGCGACGAGACCGGGACCGCGTCGCGTCGCGGCGGTGACGAGGATCGAGTCCACCGGGTTGCGCTTGTGCGGCATGGCCGAGGAGCCGCCTCGTCCGACACCGCCCTCGGCGACCTCGCCGATCTCGTTCTGGGCGAGCAGGCCGACGTCGAGGGCGACCTTGCCGGCGGCCACGAGGAGCCCACCGAGGGCGGCTGCCAGGTCGAGCCAGGGCTGACGACGGGTGTGCCAGGGCAGCGGACTCGGCGCGAGGCGCAGGTGCGCCGCGAACCGCTCGGCGACCTCGGCACCGACCGGCCCGAACGCGGCCAGGGTGCCGACCGCGCCACCGAGTTGCGCGGGCTGCGCGGCGCGGACCTGATGCAGTCGGTCCCGGGCCTCGGCCAGACCGGTCAACCAGCCGGCCGCCTTGAGCCCGAACGTGGTGGGCGCCGCCTGCTGCCCGAGAGTCCGGGCGACCATCACGGTGTCCCGGTGGGCGTCGGCCAGCTGGGCGACGGCGTCCACGGCGGCGTCGAGGTGAGCCAGCAGCGGCCCGAGCGCCCGCACCGCCACCAGGGCCAGCGCGCTGTCCAGCACATCCTGGCTGGTCGCGCCGAGATGCACCCAGGCTCGGGCCTGCTCCGGCACTGCGGCGGTCAGCTCGCCGAGGAGCGGGACGACCGGGTTGCCCGTGGCGTCGGCCGCCCGGCCGAGGGCCCCCGGGTCGTACCGCTCGGCGCGGCACTGCTCGGCGATCGCCTCGGCCGCCGACGCGGGCAGGATGCCGGTGTCCGCCGCGGCCCGCGCGAGCGCGGCCTCCACGTCGAGCATCGCCTGGAGCACTGCCGGGTCGCTGAGTTCCGCGTCGACGTCCGGGGCGCCGGAGAGGCCGCCGAGCAGGCCGTCAGACGGCGAAGAAGACGGTCTCATGGTCTCCCTGCAGGTGGATGTCGAACCGGAACCCGTCCGCGGCGGGTCTCGCCAGCAGGGTGCCACGGCGCTCGGCGTCGACGCTGCGCAGCACGGGGTCGGCGGCGTTCGCCGCCGGCTCGTCGGGAAAGTAGAGCCGGGTGACGAGGCGGTGCAACAGCCCTCGCCCGAAGACGGACAGCGCCAGGTGAGGGGCTTCGGTACCACCCTCTGGGTCGGGCAGCGAGCCCGGCTTGACGGTCAACAACCGGTACCAGCCCTGCCCGTCGGTCTCGCTCCGCCCGAATCCGCGAAAGCCCGCGAGCGCGGGCGACCGGGCCCCCCGGGGGTCGTCCGGGTGGTCGAACCGGCCGTCCGGGTCGGCCTGCCAGCTCTCCACCATCGCGTCCACCACCGGCGTCCCGGTGCCGTCGACGACCCGACCCCTGATCCAGAACGCGCCCGGCGTGCCCTCGGGTACGACGTAGGGGCCGTCGGGCCAGCGCAGGCCGATGTGCAGGTACGGCCCGACGGTCTGCGCGGGCATGACGCCCAACTGCTCACTCATCGTCGTCCCCGTCCTCGAAGGGGGTGCTCTCCCGGCCACGCAGCACGATGTCGAACTCGTACGCCAGCGCCCACTCCGGTGCCGTGGTGGCGTGGTCGTACCGGGCGATCATCCGTTCCCGTGCCTTCGGGTCGCGGACCGAGTTGAAGATCGGGTCCTGGAAGAAGAGCGGGTCGCCCGGGAAGTACATCTGTGTCACCAGCCGCTGGGTGAACGCGCGGCCGAAGAGGGAGAAGTGGATGTGCGCCGGCCGCCAGGCGTTGTCGTGGTTACGCCAGGGGTAGGCGCCGGGCTGCACGGTGATGAACCGGTACCGCCCCAGGTCGTCGGTGAGCGCCCGACCCACCCCCTCGAAGTGGGGGTCGAGCGGTGCCGGCCAGGTGTCGCGTGCGTCGCGGTACCGGCCGGCGGCGTTGGCCTGCCAGATCTCGACCAGCGTGCGGGGAACCGGTCGGCCGTCACCGTCGCGGACCCGCCCGTGCACGATGATCCGCTGTCCCTGCGGCTCACCGTCGTGCTGGCGGGTCAGGTCGTGGTCGAGCGCGCCGACGCGCCCCTCCCCCAGCAACGGCCCGGTGACCTCGGTCAGCCGCTGCGGCAGGTGGGTCAGTGGATGTCTCGGCGCCCGCGCCACTGTCGACTTGTAGCCGGGGCTGAGCAGGGGTGGGTG
>NZ_QGSZ01000257.1 GCF_003857055.1 Micromonospora inaquosa
GTCCCGCCGCGTCCGGCGGCCCCGTTTCCGCCGCGCCGGGAAGATCCACTCGGGTTCCATGAAGTCGGGCTATCGCAGGGCTCCAGACACCCCGATTTCCGTGAACCCGAGTCGATCAGGGCGGTGGGGCTACTCCTCGGGCGGCAGGTCGGCCACACCGACGGCCAGGAGGACCCGGCCGTCCGCCACCGAACCGATCCGGTCAGCCGGTACGTAGACCGCGCCGGTGCGGGTCAGCTCGGTCGAAACCTTCAGGTAGCCGCTGTGCAGCAGCCGCGCCGCCAGGTCGGCCGGCACGTCCGGCTCCTCTACCGCGGTCGCCTCGATCAGCTCGTCCAGGCTGCTGCCCGGGTCGGCGGTCGGCGTCTGGACGGTCACCGCGTTCGGGTCACCCCGCTGGACGAGGTCAACGGTCCCGACCTCGGTGCCGGCTGAATCGATCACCGGCATCCCGGTGGTGATCCGCGAAATGGTCGCCTGCTGCTCGTCCTGCTGATCCATCCCGCTGCGGTTCCCAGCGCGGCACGCCGCTAAACGCCGCCACCAGCCCAACGCGCAGCACCCGCATCACACCCGCGCGCGCATCGCGTCGTGCCGGCTCAGCTGTTCGGGAGGGTCCAGCCGCCCGGTGGGCGGGGGGACAGCTCCCGCCAGGTGTCCGGGCCGTCGAGCAGCGCCCGGACGGTCTCCTCAGCCTCGTCCACACTGCCGTACTCGTAGAAACGGGAGATGCCCTCGGCGCCGCCGGCCCGCTGCTCGACGTGCCACCGGTCGGCGTCCACCCGGAGGAAGACGTCCCGCCGGGCCAGTCGCCCCCACTTCCCGTTCCACCAGTGCTTTCGCTGCTCCATGGCCGGACTCTATCGAACACACGTACGAGAGGGTGCGGCCCCTGCGGGAATCCCACAGGGGCCGATGTGCATCCGTTCGGCGTCAGCGCTGCGTCGGCGGCTCGGGACGGCGGCCCAACACGTCGTCCAGTGCCCCGCGCTGCTGGACGGGGGTGGTGTGGCCGGCGGAGACCAGGGCGTCCCGGATCTCGGTGAGCAGCTTGACCTCCTCGCTCGGCGCCGCCGGCGGCGGCTCCTCGCCCCGCTGCCGCCGCTCGGCCAGCTTGTTCATCGGGTAGACCACCAGGAAGTAGAGCGCCAGCGCGGTCAACCCGAAAGTGATCACGGCGTTGATGAAGCTCACCCAGTCGAACTTGACGCCCTCGATATCCCAGGCGGTTCCCTCGAGGCCCTTGTCGCTGCCCGTGATCAGCACGCTGATCAACGCGATCAGCGGCTTGAGGAAGGAGGTGGTGAGCTGGGTGACCACGCCGGTGAACGCGGCGCCGATGACGACACCGACCGCCAGATCGACGACGTTGCCGCGCATGATGAAGTCTTTGAAGCCCTTGAGCATTCGTACTCCCGAGGTGTCCGCTTTTCTGTCGGGCACAACCTATGCCCGTACGGCGGGTTCCAGAAAAGCGCCGGCTTCGAGCGCCGCCCGGCCGGGATCGCCGGCCCGGATCGCCTCGATCAGCCGGGTGTGGTCGACGTAACGCTCGGGGGTGAGCGCCCCACCCATGGCCTGGGCGACGGTGCTGCGCAGGGCGGTGCCGACCGAGGCGTACAGCTCGGCGAGCATGGCGTTGTGCGCGGCGGCGACGACCGCGGTGTGCAGTGCCGCGTCGGCCTCGACGAACGCGTCGACCCGGCCGCCGTGCCAGGCGGCCTCGCGTTCGGTGAGCGCGCCGTCGAGCGCCGCCAGGTCCTCCGGTGTACGCCTCAGCGCGGCGAGTCGGGCGGCCTCCACCTCGAAGGCGCGGCGTACTTCGATGACCTCGGTCATCCGGTCGTCGCCGAGCCTGCGGGCGACCACCGGTGCCAGTTCGTCGGTGGACACCACGTAGGTGCCGGAGCCCTGCCGGCATTCCAGCACCCCGGCGTGCACCAGGGCGCGGACCGCCTCGCGGACCGTGTTGCGCCCGACGCCCAGCGCGGCGACCAGTTGTGGCTCGGTGGGGATGCGCCCGCCGATGGGCCATTCGCCGCCGAGGATCCGGGCGCGGAGCTGCTCGGTGGTCTGCCGGACCCGATGACCGCGGGGCGGCACGGGTGGCTGGCCGCGGGGCGGCACCGGCGGTGCGGAGGGGGAATCGACCGAAGGTGGCACTGGTTACATCACCCGTCCCGAATTCATCCCATGATTGTAGGTTAGCGGTTATGACCCCGCCACCAACCGCCGCTCCGGCGCTGCCTGCACCCGCCACCGTCGACCCTCGCCCGACGCGGGACCCCGGTGCCGGCCGGCGGACGCACCCGGCGACCGGTGGCGCGCTGGTGCTGGTCGGGATGCTGCTGGTCGCGCTCAACCTGCGGGCCGTGGTGACCAGCCTCGGCGCACTGCTCGACGAGGTGCGCGACGGGCTGGGCCTCTCCGGCGTCACCGCCGGTCTGGTCACCACCCTGCCGACCATCGCGTTCGCCGGCCTCGGCGCGCTAACCCCGTGGCTGGTCCGCCGGGTGGCACCGGCCCGGGTGCTGGTGGTCGCCATGCTGGCCCTCGCCGTCGGCCAGGTGCTCCGGGTCGCCACCGACTCGGCCTTGATCTTCGTGCTGACCAGCGCGCTGGCGTTGTCCGGCATCGCGGTCGCCAACATTCTGCTGCCGATGCTCGTCAAGCAGCACTTCCCGCACCGCACCGGCCTGGTCACCGGGGCGTACACGATGACGTTGACAGTGGGCACCACGGTGGCCGCCGCGTCCGCGGTGCCGATCGCGCACGCCTTCGGGTCGTGGCGGGCCGGGCTCGGCGTCTGGGCCGCGATGGCCGCGGTGGCCGTACTCCCGTGGGTGCCCCTGGCGCTGCGGACCCGGGCCGCGGCGCGGCGGTCGACCCAGACGGCGGCCGTCGCCACGCCGACCCGGGTCCGGCCGGCGCGGACCCGGCTCGGTTGGGCGATGGCCGTCTACTTCGGGGCGCAGTCGCTCAGCGGGTACGCGATCATGGGCTGGCTGGCCCAGCTCTTCCGCGACGCCGGATACCAGCCGGAGTCGGCCGGGCTGCTGCTCGCCGGGGTGACCGCGCTCGGCGTGCCGATCGCGCTGCTGATGCCCACCCTGGCCGGTCGGCTGGGCAGCCTGCGTCCGCTGGTGCTCGGGCTGACCGCCGCGTCGGCACTGGCCTACCTGGGGTTGGCGCTCGCGCCGCACGGTGCCGCGCTGCTCTGGGTCGCCCTGATGGCGATCGGCCAGGGCGCGTTCCCGATGATCCTGACCGCCATCGGCCTTCGCGCCCGCACCGCCGAGGGGACGGTCGCGCTCTCCGCGTTCGCGCAGAGCACGGGGTACGTGATCGCCGCCCTCGGCCCTCTGATGGTCGGCATCCTGTACGAGGCCACCGGCGGCTGGACCGCGCCGATCGGGTTCCTGCTGGGCGCCCTCGCCGTGCAGACGACGGCGGGCATGGCGATCGCTCGTCCCCGTTACGTCGAGGACGAGTGACGAGCCGAAGCGGTCAGGAGGAAGCCGGCGTCGATTCGCCGGCGACTGCCTCATCCACCGTCGGGTAGGTGTGCAGCACCTCGACCAGCCCGCTCACCTCAAGGATGCGCAGCACACCCCGCTGCGGGGCGGCCAGCCGGACCACGCCGCCAGCCTCGTCGCAGCTGTTCTTGGCGCGGACGAAGACCGACAGCCCGGTCGAGTCGCAGAACGAGACGTCCGCCAGGTCGAACACCAGCCGGTTGCGGCCCTTGTCGAGCAGGTCGGTGATCTGGTCCTGCAGCTGCGGTGCGGTGGCCATGTCCAGCTCGCCCGCGACCGCCACGACGACCACGTCGCCGCGTTGTTCCGTGTGCACCGTCAACGACATTCGCCAGACCTCCTGTTATCGGGGGAACGGTATCCCACGACCACGGCCGGATGCAGAACGGGAGCCGTGATCCGGTGGCCATCATCATTCCGTTGCTACGGGGCAAGTAGTTGATCAGGCCCCGGTGATAGAGTCCGCCCGGTCCAGGTCAAGGGGGTTCGAAATGGCGTTGAGCACCGAAGAAAGTGGTCGGCTCGTCGCGCTGCTCAGCGGGCAGGACGAACGGGTCACGACTCGGTGGACCGAGATCGTCACCAGTTCGTTGCGGGGCCGGCTGAGTCAGGCGGAGCTTCGCCGACAGGTTCAGGACCTGCACCGTGCCATCGTCGCCACCGGCGACCGAGGCACCATCGACCTGTCCGCCGACAACGCTGCGGAACTGCGCGCCGCGCTCTCCGAGTTGTCCCGTGGTCGGGCCCGGCAGGGCTTCTCCGCCACCGAAACCACGATCAGCATCTTCGCGCTGAAGGACGTGCTGGCCGAGCTGGTGCAGGAGACCGGCGGCCCGAACGCGCTGCACGACTACGTCGCCTTCTCGAAGCTGGTCGACGAGATGGGCCTGTTCACCTTCGAGAGCTTCGTCCGCACCCGGGAGAGCCTGATCGCCGACCAGGCCGAGCAGCTGCTCGAACTCTCCACGCCGGTGGTCAAGCTCTGGGAGGGCGTCGTCGCCGTGCCGCTGGTCGGCACCCTGGACTCGGCCCGGGCCCAGGTCGTCATGGAGCGGCTGCTGCAGACCCTGGTCGACACCAGCTCGCCGTACGCGATCATCGACATCACCGGCGTGCCGGCGGTGGACACCCAGGTCGCCCAGCACATCCTGAAGACCGTGGTGGCCGCCCGACTGATGGGCGCCGACTGCATCATCTCCGGCATCCGCCCGCAGATCGCGCAGACCATCGTGGCGCTCGGCATCGAGTTCGGCGACATCGCCACCAAGGCGAGCCTCGCCGACGCGCTGCGCCACGTGCTGCGGCTCAACGGGGTGGAGACCGCCCGCCGTCAGCCGCGCCGGGACGCCTGATGGAACGGGTGCCGATCCTCAAGATCGGGGACATCCTGCTGGTCTCCATCCAGCTCGACATGTCCGACCAGACGGCGGTCCAACTCCAGGAGGCACTCGCCGAGCGGATCGTCGACACCGGCTGCCACGGCGTCATCATCGACATCACCGCGCTGGACATCGTCGATTCCTTCGTCGGGCGGATGCTCTCCACCATCGCGTCGATCTCCAAGGTGCTCGACGCGGAGACGGTGGTGGTCGGGATGCGTCCGGCCGTCGCCATCACCCTTGTCGAACTGGGGCTGTCGCTGAACGGCATCCGTACCGCGCTGAACGTCGAACGCGGTATGGAGCTGATCGCGGCGGCCCACGCCGACGAGCTCGACTACCAGCTCGACGACGACCCGGACGCCGAGACGGCCAGGCCGTGACCGTGGGCATCGACCTGGGCCAACCACAGGCGCAGTCGGTCCGCAGCGATGAGGACGTGGTGCGCGTCCGGCAACTGGTCCGCGCCGTGGCGGTGGCCAGCAAGTTGTCCCTCGTCGACCAGACCAAACTGGTCACCGCGGCGAGCGAGTTGGCCCGCAACACCCTGGTGTACGGCGGCGGTGGTTCGGTCGAGGTGACGGTCGTGGACAACGGCCGACGCAAGGGCGTACAGATCGTGTTCGCCGACTCCGGGCCGGGCATCGCCGACCTCGACCTGGCCATGACCGACGGCTACACCAGCGGCGGCGGCCTCGGCCTCGGGCTCAGTGGGTCGCGCCGCCTGGTCGACGAGTTCCAGATCGAGACGTCACCGGAGACCGGCACGCGAATCACGGTCACCAAGTGGTCCAGGTGAACGCCGAGGCGGTCACCGACAGTGGCATCTGGTTCCGGGTGGAGGCCAGCAGCGCGGCGAGCGCTGTCCGACGCGCCGCCGAACGCCTGGGCGCGCAGGTGGAGATGGGTGCGGCGCGCATCGCCAACCTGGCCATCGTCGCGGCCGAGCTGACCAGCAACCTGGTCAAACACGCTGACGAGGGTGTGCTGCTGCTCCGGCCGGTACGCCGCGCCGGGCAGGCCGGGGTGGAGTTGGTGGCCATCGACTCCGGGCCCGGCATGGCCGACCTGACCGTCTCGTCCCGGGACGGGCACTCCACCACCGGCACCCTCGGCATCGGTCTGGGTGCCATCGTCCGGCAGGCCAGCTGGTTCGACGGATACTCGCTGCCCGGGCGGGGCACCGTCCTCGCCGTGCAGGTCTGGCCGGCCGAGACGGCCCGGCCGTCCTGGGCCGGTGCTCTCACCCGACCGCTGACCGGCGAGACGATCAGCGGCGACGGCTACGCGGTCCGGGTCGCCGACGGGCGGCACCAGGTGCTGGTCAGCGACGGGCTGGGGCACGGCCCGCTGGCCGGTGCCGCCACCGAGGCGGCCCTGGCCGCGTTCCGCGACGCCCCCGCCGGCCCGCCGACGGTGGTGGTTGGTCACCTGCACCGGAGCATGTCGCACACCCGGGGCGCCGCTCTTGCCGTCGCCGAGCTGCGGCCGGAGGCCGGTGTGTTGCACTACGCCGGCCTGGGCAACATCTCCGGCGTGATCGTCGAGGGTGACGGCCAGCGCCGAGGGCTGGTGTCGCTGCCCGGCATCGCCGGCCACCAACGACCGACAATCCGGGAGTACGACTACCCATTCGGTCCCGGTGCCCGGCTGGTGATGCACAGCGACGGGGTGGTCGACCGGTGGCGGATGGCCGACTACCCGGGCCTGGCGGAGAGATCCCCGCTGGTCATGGCGGCGACCCTGCTACGTGACGCCGGGGTGCGCCGCGACGACGCCTGCGTACTGGTCGCGAGGTCGTGGGCATGACCGAGGAGTCGGCCGCGCTGCCGCTGCTGCAGATGGCGCTGCGGGTCGAGCAGGACATCTTCGTGATCCGCCAGCGGGGCCGCGAGGTGGCGATGGTGGTCGGCCTGGAACACCAGGACCAGGTCCGGATCGCCACCGCGCTCAGCGAGGTCGCCCGGGACCTGCTGCGGACGACAGCTGGAGCGGACGTCTCCTTCCACGTCGACGCCGGTGCCGACGGCCGGTTCCACCTGCGCGCCGACCTGGCCCCGGTGTCCCCGCTCCCGGACGGCCGCTACCAACCGCAGTCCGGCGCGGTGTCCCGACTGGTTGACACACTGAGCGTGTCGACCGTCGAGGGGGTTACGGTCGTGAGGATGTCCCGACGAGTCCCGGCCAGCGCGCCGACGCCGACCCCGGAGCGGCTCGCCGAGTTCCGCACCGAACTCGGCCGCACCGCGCCGGCCAGCGCGCTGGACGAGCTCACCACGCAGAACGGTCAGCTCATCGCCGCGCTCGACGAGGTGCGCAGTCAGCGCGACGAGCTGGCGGTGCTGAACGAGGAGCTGGCCGAGACGAACCGTGGTGTGCTGGCGCTCTACAACCAGCTCACCGAGGAACTGGAGGAGACCAACCGCGGCGTCGTCGCCCTCTACGCCGAGCTGGACGAGAAGTCGGCCCAGCTCCGCGCGGCGAGTGAGTCGAAGAGCCGGTTCCTGGCCAATGTGAGCCACGAGCTGCGCGCCCCGGTGACCGCGATCATCGGCCTGGGGCGGCTGCTCACCGACTCCGCCTCCGACCCGCTCACCGACGAGCAGGGCCGCCAGGTCGACCTGATCCGCTCGTCAGCGGCGGATCTGCTCAACCTGGTCAACGAACTCCTCGACCTGGCCAAGGCGGAATCCGGCCGGATCGAGCCAGACGTGGCCGAGGTCGACCTGCGCCCGGTCTTCGGTCAACTGCGCGGCACCCTGCGCGCCCTGGCCACCCGCCCGCAGGTGGAGCTGGTCGTGGAGGAGCCGACCGGACCGGCTCTGCTGCGCACCGACGAGGTGCTGCTCGGCCAGGTGCTGCGCAACCTGTTGCACAACGGGTTGAAGTTCACCGAGCGCGGCGAGGTGCGACTGCGGGCCAGCCAACACGGCGACCGTTGGCAGTTCGAGGTCACCGACACCGGGCCGGGCATCGCCCCCGAGCTGCATGACCGGATCTTCGAGGAGTTCTACCAGGTGCCCGGAGCCACCCGGGTCGGCGGCACCGGCCTCGGCCTGCCGTACGCCCGGCGGTTGGTGACGCTGCTGGGCGGGACGCTGGAGCTGACCAGCGTGCCGGGCGAAGGCAGCAGGTTCACCGTCTCCCTGCCCACAGGCAGGGCGTGACGGCGTGGACGGCGTGCCGACAACCATCCTGGTGGTCGACGACAGTCGTACCAAGCGTTACCTGCTGGTCAGCTGGCTGACCCGGGCCGGGTTCACAGTGCTGGAGGCCGAGAACGGCGCCGAGGCGTTGGCTCGCGTCGAGGTGGACCGGATCGACCTGGTGGTTCTCGACGTCCGGTTGCCCGACCTGAGCGGCTACGAGGTCTGCGAACAGATCAAGGCGCGGCATCCGGTGATGCCGGTGATCCACGTCTCGGCGCACGCGGTGGACGTGGCCGACCGCGCCCAGGGGTTGACCCGGGGCGCGGACGCGTACCTGACCGAGCCGATCGAACCCGAGGAGCTGATCGCCACCACCCGGGCGGTTTTGCGCTACTACCAGGCCCGGCAGCGGGCCGAACTGCTCGCCGAACGGTTGCTCGGGTTGGCCGACACGACAGTGGCCGTGCACGCCGCGCCGACCTTCGCGCGCCTGCTGGAGGCCGCCGCCGAGGGCGCCGCCCAGATCTTCAAGAGCCCGGCTGCGGTGATCGCCGAGACCTTCGACGGTGACTGCCTCGCGGGTGTCTGCGCCGGGCCGGGCGCGGTGGCCGCCGTGGTGCCGTGGGTCGTCGACGACACCGGGGTGCCGACCGGTGCCACGGTCCGGGTGGAGGCCCCGGCGAACTGGGCGCTTGTCGACTGGCCGGCGGACGACACGGTGACCGTCGCCGCCGCCCGACTGCGCGAGGACCGGGCCCCGCTGTACGTGGTGGTCCCGACCGCCACCCAGACCGCGCGGACCCCGGTGCTCAAGCAGTTGGCTCAGGCGGTGGCGGCGGCCGTGGAGGCGCAGCGCTCCTTCGACGAGGAGCACCGGATCGCCGTCACCCTGCAACGCAGCCTGCTCCCGCGTGGGCTGCCCACCGTGGCCGGCCTGGACCTCGCGGTGCGTTACGAGCCGGCCAGCGCGCAGACCGAGGTGGGTGGCGACTTCTACGAGCTGGTGATGCTCGACGGTCACCTCCTGCTGGCGATCGGGGACGTGGCCGGCCACTCGCTGCACGCGGCGACCGTCATGGCCGAGCTGCGGCACGCGGTGCGGGCGTACGCGGTCGAGGGCCACCAGCCCGGCGAGATCCTGCACCGGGTCAACGAGCTGATGCGGACACTGCTGCCGAACGAGCTGGCGACACTTTGCGTACTGCTGCTGCACCCGCCGACCGGGCGGGTCCGGCTGGCCAGTGCGGGGCACCTTCCGCCGCTGCTGGTCATCGACGGCAAGGTCGAGTTCGTGCAGCACTCGGCACCGCTGCTCGGCGTTCGCGCCCCGCGCCCGGCCGACCTGGAGTTCGTGGTGCCGGCCGGGGCCACGCTGGTCTTCTACACCGACGGGCTGATCGAGCGACGGGACGCCACCATCGACGAGGGGCTGGCCGCGCTGGCCGCGGTCGCGGCGACGGTCGACGGTGACCTGGACCAGTTCTGCGCCCGACTGCTGGTGGAGTTGGCCCCACCGGAGATCCAGGACGACGTGGCAGTGGTCGTCCTGCGTCGCCGCTGATCTGTCAGCTCTGTCGGCTTCCTCAGCGCACCGAGCGCGCGTACGCGGCGGGGGACACCCCGGCCACGGCGGTGAAGTCGCGGACCAGGTGGGCCTGGTCGCTGTAGCCGAGGTCGGCGGCGAGGGCAGCCCAGTTCGGCGGGGTGCCGGCGGCCTGCTCGACCGCCTCCTGGAGCCGGTAGCGGCGGATCACCCACTTCGGCCCGACCCCCACGTACTCCGTGAAGAGCCGTTGCAACCGGCGGACCGGAACGTCGTGCCGCGCGGCGAAGTCGTCGACGCGCAGCACGGTCCGGTCGGTACGGATCGCCTCGGCCAGCCGGACGGCCTCCTCGACCATCGGGTCCGGCTCGGGCTGCCAGCCGGTGAGGAGGGTGTCCAGTGCCCGGCAGCGTTCATCGTCGCCGCTCGCGCACACCACCTCGTCCGGTGCCGCCAGTCGGCCGGCGGGCAGCGGCACCCGACGGTCGGTCAACCCGTTGACCGGTCGCCGCCAGAACGGGTGGAACCCGCCGGGGCGGAACTGCACCCCGGCCACCCGGCCGGTGCCGCTGAGCGTGATCCGGAACAGGTCGCGGCCCACCCCGGCCACCTCGCCGGACTCGGGGCCGTCCCCGTCACGTTGGAACACCACGTTCACGGCCGGGTGCGGCACGACCCGCTGCTCGAACGGCGAACTCAACGCCCAGTCGATCAACCAGTAGTGCTCGACCCACTGGCGCAGCGACTCCGTCGGCAGGTGTCGACGGAAACGCACCTCGCGCAGCAGCCGCCCGGGGTCGAGGATTCCCCGGCTGTCGCCCCGCGGTCGCTGTCGCATTTGTTCAAGACCACCCTCATACGCTGGCCCTATGTCCACTCAGACTAGCGATCTGCTGGCGGCCGCCGCGCCGCGAACCGTCGAGGTGGTGCGGGGCATCTCCGACGATCACCTCGACCTGCCCACCCCGTGCAGCGACTATCTGGTCCGTGACCTGCTCAACCACCTCTTCCAGGTGGTGGTCAACTTTCAGGCGCTGGCCGAGAAGCGGCAGGTGGAGTGGGCCGAGAAGCCCGACCACCTGGGCGACGGCTGGCGGGACCGGTTCGAGGTGGAGACCGGCCGGTTGGTGGCCGCCTGGTCGGACCCGTCCACGCTGGAGGGCGTGTCACCGGGCATGGGCTTGCCGCAGTCCGTCGTCGGCGGGATGGTCCTGCTGGACCTGACCGTGCACGGCTGGGACCTCGCGGTGGCCACCGGCCAGTCGTACCACCCGGCCCCGGAGGCGGTGGCCGAGCTGCACGCGCTGGTGGAGCAGTTGGGCCCCACCGCCCGCAAGATGGGCGTCTTCGCCGAACCGGTCCCACTCGCCACCCCCACCGGGGCAACCACAGCCGAGCTGACCCACCTCCTGACCCAAACCGGCCGCACCCCCACCTGGCCCCAAACCCCCTGACGGTCGCCTCGAACGCGACGCGCTGGTGGCGGCCGCTCTTTCTGCGTGTCAGCACGGCCCCCGACGAGCTGCGCACGATCTGAGGGCTCAGGTCGGGGTGTGGAAGAGCCCGGCCGACCAGGAGATCAGCAGGCCGACGGCGGCGGAGCAGCAGCAGACGAGCAGGGCGGCGGCGACCACGGCGAGGATCAGCCACGCGGAGGTACGCCGGGGCGCCGACCCCTGCTCGTCCTCGTCGGTCATCGCCGCCGCCCCGTCGTCAGGCGCTGCCGATGCGGTCCAGGATCCAGGCGTTGATGAACGCCTCCTCGCGCCAGGAGTCGTAGCGACCGCTCGGGCCGCCGTGCCCGGCGCCCATCTCGGTCTTCAGCAGGTAGTCGCCACCCGGGGCGAGGGCCCGCAGCCGGGCGATCCACTTCGCCGGCTCCGAGTAGAGAACCCGGGTGTCGTTGAGGCTGGTCACCGCGAGGATCGCGGGGTAGTCCACGGCGGCCACGTTCTCGTACGGCGTGTAGGACTTCATGTACGCGTACACC
The DNA here is from genome assembly GCF_003857055.1 of Micromonospora inaquosa. Taxonomy (GTDB): domain Bacteria; phylum Actinomycetota; class Actinomycetes; order Mycobacteriales; family Micromonosporaceae; genus Micromonospora; species Micromonospora inaquosa. The sequence continues at coordinate 11,598 of NZ_QGSZ01000257.1, forward strand.
TCGGGGTCGTCGAGGGGGTTGCCCCATTCCTCCCACTCGGTGACGGTCAGCGGCAGCGACGGGTCGAGGATCGAGGTGAGCGCGTCCACGAACGGCACCTGCGCCACGATCCCGGTGAACGCGTCCGGCGCGAGGTTGGCGACCGCACCCATCAGCAGGCCACCGGCCGAGGCGCCCCGGGCGACCAGTCGGTCGCTGGTCGTCCAGCCGGCCTTGACGAGGTGCCGGGCGCACGCCACGAAGTCGGTGAACGTGTTCTTCTTGGCCAGCAGCTTGCCCTGGTCGTACCACCGCCGGCCCAGCTCACCGCCGCCCCGGATGTGCGCCACCGCGAAGACCACACCCCGGTCCAACAGGGACAGTCGGGCCACCGAGAACCACGGGTCCATGCTGGCCTCGTACGAGCCGTAGCCGTACAGCTCGCAGGGTGCCGAGCCGTCCCGGGGGGTGCCGACCCGGCAGACCAGTGAGATCGGCACCCGGGTGCCGTCGTCGGCGAGCGCCCAGTCGCGGTGCTGCTCGTACTCGGCCGGGTCGTACGGTCGCCCGTCCGGCCCGGGCAGCACCGGCTTCTGCTTGAGCAGCACCATCTGCCGGGTGACCAGGTCGTAGTCGTACACCGAGTCGGGGGTGATCAGGGAGGAGTAGCGCAGCCGGACCCGGCCGGTGCGGTACTCCGGGTTGGCGTCCAACCCGACGCTGTACAGCGGCTCGGGGAAGTCGATGTCGTATCCGTCGTCACTGCCCACCGGCAGCACCCGCAGCCCGGTGAGCCCGTCGGTGCGCAGCGACACCACCAGGTGGTTGGCGAAGGCGTCGACGGCCTCCAGCCGGGTGCCGGGGGTGTGCTCGATCAGCGGGACCCAGTCGCCCGGTACGTCCGCCGAGGTGAACGCCAGCGCGAAGTCCTCCGCGTTGTCGTTGTGCAGGATCAGGAAGCGGTGGCCGTGGTGCTCCACCGTGTATTCGACGCCCTGTCGGCGGGGAGCGATCACGGCCGGCGCGCCGGTCGGGTTGCCGGCGGGGATCACCAGCACCTCGCTGGTCACCTTGCTGTGCACGTCGATGAGGATGAACTTCTCCGACCGGGTGAGCTCCACGCCCACCCAGAACCGCTCGTCGTCCTCCTGGTGGACCACCACGTCGTCGGCGGCGGGGGAGCCGATGGTGTGCCGCCAGACCCGGTTCGGTCGCCAGGCGTCGTCCACTGTCACGTAGAACAGCACCGAGGCGTCGGTCGACCAGGCGCTGCCGTAGAACGTGTCCGGCACCTCGTCCGGCAGCAGCTCGCCGGTGGTCAGGTCCTTGACCCGCAGGGTGAACCGCTCGTCGCCGGAGAAGTCGGTGGAGTAGGCCAGCCAGCGACCGTCCGGGCTGACGTCGAACGCACCGAGCGAGAAGAAGTCGTGTCCCTCGGCCAGCAGGTTGCCGTCGAGCAGCACCTCCTCGCCGTCGAGTGGGGCGCCGTCGGCGCTGACCGGCGGGTCGGTCTCGCCGTCGCGGACGGCCCGCCGGCAGTGCACTCCGTACTGTTGTCCCTCGACCGTCCGGGTGTAGTACCAGTGCCCGCCCTTGCGGGTCGGCACGGACAGGTCGGTCTCCTGGGTGCGTCGGCGAGTCTCCTCGAACAGGTCGGCGCGCAGGTCGGCCAGGTGTGCCGTGCGCGCGTCGGTGTACTCGTTCTCGGCGGTCAGGTAGGCGATCGTCTCCGGGTCGTCCTTGGCGGCGAGCCAGGCGTACTCGTCGACGACGGTGTCGCCGTGGTGGGTGCGCTCGCTGGGCACTCGCTTCGCCGCGGGCGGGGCAGTCTCGGTGGTCACGGCGGCCACGTTACCGGCCGGCAGCCGCAGTGCGCCGGACCAGCGGCATCCCGATACCCCCTACCACTGCATTCGAACACATGTACGATTGCCGGCATGGCGGCAGCAGCGAGTTCCCTCGGCCGGTCCGGAGCCCTTGAGATCACCCGGCGGTTGGCGGCGATCTGCGGCCCACCCTTCTCCCGGCTGGCCGGGCCCGCCGACGAGGTGGCGGGGCGACCGGCGCGCTGGGTGGCCGTCCCCGGCGGCCCGCACGCCGCCGCCGAGGTGCTGCGGCTGGCCGCCAGGCACGACCTGACGGTGGTGCCCCGAGGTGCGGGCACGAAGATCGACTGGGGGGCTACTCCCGTTCAGGTCGACATCCTGCTCGACACCGGCCGGCTGGCCGGCATCGGTCACGAGCCGGCCGACTCGCTGGTGACCGACGTGGGGGCCGGCACTCCACTGCGGGCGGTGCAGGCCACCCTGGAGCGCATCGGGCAGCGGCTTGCGATGGACGCCCCGTCACCCGGCGCGACAGTGGGTGGGGTGCTCTCCGCCGGAGAGGCCGGTCCGCTCCGTCACCGCCACGGCAGCCCCTGCGACCAACTGCTCGGTGTGCGCTACCTCGCCGCCGACGGCGAGCTGGTCAGCGTCGACGGTGGTGCGCCTGGGCTCGACGTGGCCCGCCTGCTCTGCGGCTCCCAGGGCGCGCTCGGCGTGCTGGTCTCGGCGAGCCTGCGGGTGCAGCCGGTGCCGGCCAGCAGGCTCTGGGTGTCCCGCCCGGTGTGGACGCCGTTGGAGGTGCACGACCTGGTCCGGGCGATCCTCGCCGCTCGGCTGGAGCCGTCGGCCATCGAGCTGGACCTGCCCGGAGGCACCCCCCGCCCGCGTACGCCGTACCCGCCCGGTCACCCGGCGGCCACCGCCCGGGAACGTCATCCGTCGATGTCCGGCCGAGCGGGTGCCCCGTCCCGGGCCGGCAGTCTGGTGGTGCTGCTGGAGGGCAGCCCCGCCGACGTCACCGAGCGGGCCGAGCGGCTGGTCGGCCTGCTGCACGGGGAGGCGACGATCGCCCACTCCGCGCCGACGTGGTGGCGCCGCTATCCGTTCGCGCCCGGTGACACGGCGCTGCGTCTGGAGGTGCCGATCGGCGACCTGCACGCCGCCGTCTACGCGCTACGCGACGCGGCCGGCTCGCCGGTCCCGGTGCGCGGGTCCGCCGGGCTGGGTGTGGTGCACGCGGCGCTGCCCGGGGCGCTGGCACCCGACCGGGTGGCGTCCATCCTGGCCGCCGTCCGAGGGGTGTTGCTGGCCCGGCAGGGTCGCTGCGTGGTGGTCTCCGCTCCGGCGGCGGTCCGCCAGGCGGTCGACCTCTGGGGCGAGCTGGCCGGTCTGGCCCAGTTGCGAGCCGCGAAGCGGCACCTGGATCCCGAGCACCGGCTCGCGCCCGGACGCCTCCCCGGCGGCCTGTGACGCCGGGCCGCTCAACAGCGCATCGACATGGCGGACCAGCCAAAGCGGGGGTGCGATCTTCCCGTACGGCTCGTCGAGGTCAGGATCAGCGGTGCCGCACCGCCGCCGAGTCGACCGACATCCTCAGGTCGCGTCGTTGCGGAGCACCAGGACGGCGATGTCGTCCCGGGGTGGCTCGACCGAGAAGTTGATCGCCGCGGCGCGCAGCCGGGCGGCCACCACGTCGGCCGAATAACCGGCCAGCGGCGCGGCGGCATCCCGCAGCCGGTCGGTGCCGAACAGCTCCCGGCCGCGCCGCCGCTCGGTGACGCCATCGGTGTAGAAGATCAGCGAATCGCCCGGCGCGAGCGTGATCTCCGCCGTCGGCGAAGTGATCGTGTCGAGCAGACCGAGCGCGGTGCCTCCGGCGCCAACGAACTCAGCGCCGCCCGCCCCGGCCAGCAGCACCGGCCGGTCGTGCCCGGCGAGGTGCAGCGACACGGCCAACCGGTCACCCTCGCCCGGCCCGACCGCCGCCAGCGCCAGCGTGCAGTAACGGCCGCCACCCCGCTCGACAAGCGTCTCGTTGAGCCGCGCCAGCACCTCCGGCAACGGTTTGCCGTCGCCGACCAGGACCCTGATCACGTCCCGGACCAGCCCGGTCACCGCGGCGGCCTGGACACCCTTGCCCGAGACGTCCCCGATCACCACCAGCCAGCGCCCGTCGGGCAGCGGCACCACGTCGTAGAAGTCGCCCCCCACCTCGGCGTCGTCGCCGGTCGGGACGTACTCGGCGGCGAACCCGATCCCGTCCACCACCGGCAGCACCGGCGGCAGCAGCGACTGCTGGAGCGTCTGCGCCACGCGACGGCGCTCGGCGTGGATCCGGGCGTTCTCGATGGCCAACGCGGCCCGCCGGGCCACGTCCTCCAACACGGCCACCTCGTCCGGGTCGTGGCGGTGCCGCTGGTGCCTTCCCACCGCCAGGGTCCCGAGGCGCTGACCACGAGCGATCAGCGGGACCGCGAAACCCTCCATCGGCCCGCCCAGCGGGATCTGCGCCGCGCTGCGGGACGCCTCCCGCAGACGGGCCTGGATCGAATCCGGCCCGGTCTCGGCCAGCACCTTGTGCAACTGCGGAAGCATCGACTCGTCCGCGTGGCTGGCCGCTGCCAGCCGGAGCCGGCCCCACTCGTCGGCGGTGTGCACCGCGCACCACTGACCGAGTCGCGGCACCACCAACTGCGGCACCAGCGCCATGGTCAGGTCGACGTCCAACGACTGAGCCAGCAGCTCGCTCGCCTCGGCCAGGAACGTCAGCCACACCTGCCGGCGGACGTCGGCCCGGCGCAGCCGGTCGTTCTCCAGGTGCAGCGACAGCCGCTCGGCGGTGAGCACCGCCAACGGTTGGGCGTACGCCGACGGCGCGGCGTCCAGCTCCAACTCCCCGGCGTACGGGCGGTGCACAGTCAGCGGCACCCGGAGCAGCTCGCTGTCGGGGCGGGGCGGCCGACCGAAGCGGGCCAGCACCTGGCGGCCCTGCCCGTCGCCCCGGTCCAGTCGGATCGTGCCGCCGGCCGCGCCCACCATCTCGGCGACCCGGCTGAGCAGGCTGGCGGCGAAGTCGGGCAACGGGTCGTCGGCGTACAGGTCGGGGGCGGTCTGCATGAGTTCGCTCATCGCGCTGGCGCTCGGCGCGGACCGGTCGGTGCCCGTCGGTGGGCCAGCGCTGGCCGGTGTCGACTCGCCGACGGTGCCCGCGGCGGGTGGGTCGACACCGGGGCGGTCCAGCCGGAACCAGACGCCCTTCCCGGTGGGCAGGTACGTGGTGCCCCAGCGGCTGGCGAAGTGGTCGACCAGCAGCAGGCCCCGGCCCCGCACGGAGACCTCGTTGATCTCGGTGGAGTCGTTGCGGTCGCCGACGGTCAGCTCGTCGCCCGAGCCGGGGGCGAAGTCGGAGACGGTGACGGTCAGCCCGATCTCGTCGGCGACGACCTCGACGTCCAGTTCGGTGCCGGCGTGTTCGACGGCGTTGGTGGTCAGCTCGGTGGTGAGCAGCAGCGCCTCGTTGGCCAACTCGTCCAGGTGTGACTCGGTCAACACCGAGCGGACCACGGCGCGGGCGGCGGCCGGCGTGCGGCGGTCGGCGGGCAGCCGAACACGCCGGACGGCCCCGTCCCGGGCCCCGGCCGTCGCGGGCCCCGCCTCGGCTGACACCCCCGTATCCTCCACCGTCGCACTGCCGGGTGCCAAGCCGATCATCAATCGGCGCTGTCGCGTCGGTCAGCGCCACCTGGGGCGGGGCACGGGCTGACGCGTCGAAACGACAGGTGCGGGAGCCGGGAGAGGTTTGCGTCGCGCCGTGCCGGCTCGACCCCGATCGGGCGGGTCGGCGGGGCGATCGATGTCATCTGGCGGGTCGCGCACCCTGGCACCACGGCGCGCGCGGGCACAATATGGGGTGCCGGCGTGTCCGCACGGACCGGCGCCCCCAAGTTGAGCGAGGAATGATGACCACGGCGAAGCAGTCGGTCGCGGATCCGTCCGCGCCTGACCACGAGGCGCTCCTCGGTGAGTTGACCGAGGCTCTGCGACGGATCGGTCGCGGCGACCTGAAGGTCCGGCTTCCCCGCCGCGCTGGCGCGGCCGGTGAGGTGGCGGACGCCTTCAACGAGGTGGTCTCGCTCCAGGAGCGGCAGTACCTGGACCTGCGGCGGATCAGTCGGATCGTCGGCCGCGACGGCCGGCTCACCGAGCGGCTCGACGACGAGGGGCTGGACGGCTCCTGGGCGGAGGGGCAGCGGGCGATCAACTCGCTGATCGACGACCTGGGTCGACCGACCACCGAGATCGCCCGGGTGATCGTGGCGGTCGCCGACGGTGACCTGTCCCAGCACATGGCCTTGGAGATCGACGGTCGGCCGTTGCGCGGTGAGTACCTGCGCATCGGGCGCACCGTGAACACGATGGTCGATCAGTTGTCGTCGTTCGCCGACGAGGTGACCCGGGTGGCCCGTGAGGTGGGCACCGAGGGCAAGTTGGGCGGGCAGGCCGACGTGCGGGGCGTCGCCGGCACCTGGAAGGACCTCACCGACTCGGTGAACACCATGGCGTCGAACCTGACCGGCCAGGTGCGGTCGATCTCGCAGGTGGCGACGGCGGTGGCGAAGGGTGACCTGTCGCAGAAGATCACGGTTGGCGCGCGTGGTGAGGTCGCCGAGCTGGCCGCCACGATGAACTACCTCACCGACACGCTGCGGCTCTTCGCCGAGCAGGTGACCCGGGTAGCCCGTGAGGTGGGCACCGAGGGCAAGCTGGGCGGCCAGGCCGAGGTGCCGAACGTGGCGGGCACCTGGAAGGACCTGACCGACAGCGTCAACTCGATGGCGTCGAACCTGACCGCCCAGGTCCGTAACATCGCGCAGGTTTCCACGGCGGTGGCGCGCGGCGACCTGTCGCAGAAGATCACGGTGGCGGCGCAGGGCGAGATCCTGGAGCTGAAGGACACCGTCAACACGATGGTGGACCAGTTGTCGTCGTTCGCCGACGAGGTGACCCGGGTCGCGCGTGAGGTGGGCATCGAGGGCAAGTTGGGCGGCCAGGCCCAGGTGCGTGGCGTCTCCGGCACCTGGCGGGACCTCACCGAGAACGTCAACCAGCTCGCCGGCAACCTGACCAGCCAGGTCCGCAACATCTCCCAGGTTTCCACGGCGGTGGCCAAGGGTGACCTGTCGCAGAAGATCACGGTGGACGCCCAGGGCGAGATCCTGGAGCTGAAGAACACCGTCAACACGATGGTCGATCAGCTGTCGTCGTTCGCCGACGAGGTGACCCGGGTGGCCCGTGAGGTGGGCACCGAGGGCAACCTGGGCGGTCAGGCGCAGGTGAAGGGCGTCTCCGGCACGTGGCGGGACCTGACCGACAACGTCAACTCGATGGCGTCGAACCTGACCAGCCAGGTCCGCAACATCGCCTCGGTGACCACGGCGGTGGCGAAGGGTGACCTGTCGCAGAAGATCACGGTGGACGCGCGGGGCGAGATCCTGGAGCTGAAGTCGACTGTCAACACGATGGTCGATCAGTTGTCGTCGTTCGCCGACGAGGTGACCCGGGTGGCCCGTGAGGTGGGCACCGAGGGCAAGCTCGGTGGTCAGGCGCAGGTGCGCGGGGTCGCGGGCACCTGGCGGGACCTGACCGACAACGTCAACTCGATGGCGTCGAACCTGACCGCCCAGGTCCGCAACATCGCGCAGGTCTCCACGGCGGTGGCGAAGGGTGACCTGTCGCAGAAGATCACGGTGGACGCGCGGGGCGAGATCCTGGAGCTGAAGTCGACTGTCAACACGATGGTGGACCAGTTGTCGTCGTTCGCCGACGAGGTGACCCGGGTGGCCCGTGAGGTGGGCACCGAGGGCAAGCTCGGTGGCCAGGCGCAGGTGAAGGGCGTCTCCGGCACGTGGCGGGACCTGACCGACAACGTCAACTCGATGGCGTCGAACCTGACCAGCCAGGTCCGCAACATCGCCTCGGTGACCACGGCGGTGGCCAAGGGTGACCTGTCGCAGAAGATCACCGTGGACGCCCAGGGCGAGATCCTGGAGCTGAAGTCGACAGTCAACACGATGGTCGACCAGCTGTCGTCGTTCGCCGACGAGGTGACCCGGGTCGCCCGTGAGGTCGGTATCGAGGGCAAGCTCGGTGGCCAGGCCCAGGTGAAGGGGGTCTCCGGCACCTGGCGGGATCTCACCGAGAACGTCAACCAGCTCGCCTCGACGTTGACCACGCAGTTGCGGGCCATCGCCCAGGTGTCCACGTCGGTGACCCGCGGCGACCTGACCCAGCGGATCGCGGTCAAGGCGCAGGGCGAGGTCGCCGAGCTGAAGGACAACATCAACCAGATGATCGTCACCCTTCGGGAGACGACCAAGAAGAACGCCGAGCAGGGCTGGCTGGATTCCAACCTCGCCCGGATCGGCGGCCTGTTGCAGGGTCAGCGCGACCTCGGCGAGGTCTGCCGCATGATCATGACGGAGGTGACCCCGCTGGTCGACGCCCAGCTCGGGGCCTTCTTCCTGGCCGACGACGCCGACGGCAGCATGCGGCTGCGGCTGACCTCCTCGTACGGGTACGTGGCGCGGGGGCACGACGTCACCTTCGGGCCGGGTGAGGGGCTGGTCGGTCAGACCGCGCTCTCCCGTCGCACGATCCGGGTCAGCGCATCCCCGAACAGCCGGCTCACCCTGCGCTCCGGGCTGGCCGAGACACCCCCGTCCGACCTGGTGGTGCTCCCCGTCCTGTTCGAGGGTGAGCTGCTCGGGGTGATCGAGTTCGCCAGCGTGTCGGCCTTCTCCGAGCTGCACCTGTCGTTCCTGGAGCGGCTGGTGCTCACCATCGGCATCGCTGTCAACACCATCCAGGCCAACCGTCGTACGGAGGAGCTGCTGGCCCAGTCGCAGCGGCTGGCGCACGAGATGCAGGAGCAGTCGGCGGAGTTGCAGCGCACCAACGCCGAGCTGGAGGAGAAGGCCACTCTGCTGTCCGAGCAGAAGGGCAACATCGAGACGAAGAACCGGGAGATCGAGCTGGCGCGGCTGGGCCTGGAGGAGAAGGCGCAGCAGCTGACCCGGGCGTCGGCGTACAAGTCGGAGTTCCTGGCCAACATGAGCCACGAGCTGCGGACCCCGCTGAACTCGTTGCTGCTGCTGGCCCGTCTGCTGGCGGAGAACTCGGAGCAGAACCTCAGCCCGAAGCAGATCGAGTTCGCCAAGACCATCCACGGGTCCGGCTCCGACCTGCTGCGTCTGATCGACGACATCCTCGACCTGTCGAAGATCGAGGCGGGCCGGATGGACGTCGAGCCGACCGAGATCCGCTTCACCGAGCTGCGCGGCTACGTCGAGCAGGCGTTCGCGCCGCAGGCCGAGGAGAAGAACCTGGACTTCCAGGTACGGGTGAGCAATGATCTGCCGCCGGCGTTGGTGACCGACGCGCAACGGTTGCAGCAGATCCTGCGAAACCTGCTCTCCAACGCGGTGAAGTTCACCGACAACGGTGCGGTGACGCTGCGGATCGCCCCGGCCGCGGAGAACGCGGTCTTCGACGTGCCGGCGTTGACAAACGCCCAGCAGGTGATCGCGTTCACCGTGATCGACACCGGGATCGGCATCTCCGACGACAAACTGTCGATCATCTTCGAGGCGTTCCAGCAGGCGGACGGCACAACCAGTCGCCGGTACGGCGGCACCGGCCTGGGCCTGTCGATCAGCCGCGATCTGGCCCGACTGATCGGCGGCACCATCACCGTCTCGTCCGCGCCCGGTCAGGGCTCGACGTTCACCCTGTTCGTGCCGCACGTGCTGGCCCCGGACGCCGTGGTCGCACCGCAGAATCCGTCTCCGCAGCGCGCCGGCCTGCCGTCGTCGCTGCTGATGCCGCCGCTGGAGCTGCTGCCGGAGCGCCCGGACGCACCGGCCACCCGCCAACTGGACGGCGCCACCGTGTTGATCGTGGACGACGACGTACGCAATGTCTTCGCCTTGACCAGCGCGTTGGAGCTGCACGGGATGACCGTGCTGTACTCGGACAACGGGGCGGACGGTGTCCGCCTACTGGCCGAGCATCCGGAGGTGGACATCGTGCTGATGGACGCCATGATGCCCGACCAGGACGGCTACGAGACCACCCGTCAGATTCGCCGCAACCACCGGTTCGCGGACCTTCCGGTGGTCTTCCTGACCGCGAAGGCGATGCCGGGGGACCGTGAGTCGGCGCTCGCTGCCGGCGGCAGCGACTACATCACCAAGCCGGTCGACCTGGATGACCTGATCGAGTTGATGTCGTCCTGGATCAATGGCAGCCGGACCGAGGAGACTTCGTGACCCAGATGGCCAAAGCGCTGCTCGTGGACGACCGGCGGCAGAATCTGACGGCCCTGGAGGCGATCCTCCAGGGTCTGCCGGTCCAGTCCGTGGCGGTGGAGAGCGGCGAGGCGGCGCTCAAGCAGTTGCTGGTGGACGACTTCGCGGTGATCCTGTTGGACGCGCAGATGCCGGACATGGACGGCTTCGAGACGGCGAGCCACATCAAGCGCCGCGAGCGGACCCGGCATGTGCCGATCATCTTCCTCACCGCCGCCGACCGGGACGCCCAGCTCGCCCTCCGCGGGTACCAGGTGGGCGCGGTGGACTACCTCACCAAGCCGTTCGACCCGTGGGTGCTGCGGGCCAAGGTGTCCGTCTTCGTCGAGCTGTGGGTGAAGACCCGGCAGTTGGCCACCCAGTCGGACCTGGTCCGGGAGCGCGACACGCAGTGGCGGCGGCTCACCGACGCGGTCGACGAGGCGACGGCCCTGCTCCGCTCGGATGACCCGGAGGTCCGCGACCGGGCGGTACGGCTGCTCGAACAGGCCCGCTGGGGCAACACCGCCTGAGGCGGTGGGGCGGCTCAGCCGGTGGGCTGGTCGTTGCGGATCATCAGGGCGCTGCGGAGGCCCGTGATGTCCAGCACGCGGATCAGAAAGTCGCCAACGTGGGTCAGCATCAGCAGGCTCTGCGCGTGGCTGGCCTTGCGGCTGAGCACGACAAGGGTGCCCAGACCCTGCGAGTCGCAGAAGGTGACGCCGCCGAGGTCGAGCACGATCCGTGGGGGTGGGTCGGCCAGCACCTCATTGACGACGGTGGAGAGTTGCGCCGCCGTGAGCATGTCGATCTCACCGGCCAGGCGCAACACTGCTTCGTCGCCCGTCCGGTGTAGCGTGATGGACAGTTCGGCACGATCCACTCGATCAGCCTAGCGCGATCCGACCGACCTGGCCTGTCGAGGCCGTGAGCCACGCCTGTCCGGCCCGTGAGCCACGGCTGTCCAGGCCGCGAGACCCCCCCGGGGCGGCGGCGTGCTGACGGGCGCAGGTCACGGGTGAGCCGGGTAACCCCACCACGGGGTGGCTGCTCGTTGACCGTCTGGCGCTGTCACAATGGCGGCATCGTGACCGACATCTTTCCCGCCGGATCAGGCCGCTACCCAGCCGACGCGCCGGCCTCCGAGGCCCTGTTCGACCGCGCCCGAGCCATCGTGCCGGGCGGGGTCAACTCCCCTGTGCGCGCCTTCCAGGCGGTTGGCGGCACCCCGCGTTTCATGGTCCGTGGCGAGGGCCCGTGGCTGTATGACGCCGACGGTCGCCGCTACGTCGACCTGGTCTGCTCGTGGGGTCCGCTGATCCTCGGGCACGCCCACCCGGAGGTGGTGGAAGCCGTCCAGGCCGCCGCCGCCCGGGGCACCAGCTTCGGCACGCCCACTCCGGCTGAGGTGGAGTTGGCGGCCGAGATCGTCGCCCGGACCCCGGTCGAGCAGGTCCGCCTGGTCAACTCCGGCACCGAGGCGACCATGTCGGCGATCCGGCTGGCCCGCGGCTTCACCGGCCGCTCGAAGATCGTCAAGTTCGCCGGCTGCTACCACGGCCACGTCGACGCGTTGCTCGCCGCCGCCGGCTCCGGCGTGGCCACCCTGGGCCTGCCCGACTCGCCCGGCGTCACCGGCGCGGCGGCCAGCGAGACGATAGTTCTCCCCTACAACGACATCCGGGCCGTCGAGGAGGTCTTCGCCGCCGAGGGCCCGCACATCGCCGCGGTGATCACCGAGGCCGCCGCCGGCAACATGGGCGTGGTGGCCCCCCGCGACGGCTTCAACCAGCAGCTCGCCCGGATCGCGCACGCCCACGGCGCCCTGCTCGTGGTCGACGAGGTGATGACCGGGTTCCGGGTCTCCCGTGCCGGGTGGCACGGCCTCGACGCGTCCGACGCCGACCTGTGGACGTACGGCAAGGTCATGGGTGGTGGTCTGCCCGCGGCGGCGTTCGGCGGGCGGGCGGACATCATGGCGCGACTCGCGCCGGCCGGCCCGGTCTACCAGGCCGGCACCCTCTCCGGTAACCCGCTCGCCTGCGCGGCCGGCCTGGCCACCCTGCGGCTCGCCGACGACGCGCTGTACCAGCGCCTCGACGAGACGGCCACCGTCGTGGGCAAGCTGGCATCCGAGGCCTTGGCGGCCGCCGGGGTCCCGCACCGTCTGTCGTACGCGGGCAGCATGTTCTCGATCTTCTTCACCGACGCCGACGTGGTCGACTACGACAGCGCGCGCACCCAGCAGGTGCCGGCGTTCAAGGCGTTCTTCCACGCGATGCTCGCCGCCGGCGTCTACCTGCCGCCGAGCGCGTTCGAGTCGTGGTTCGTGTCGACGGCGATCGACGACGCCGCTCTGGAGCACATCGCCGCCGCGCTGCCCACGGCAGCGAACGCGGCGGCAGCGGCTGGTAACGGGGGGTAAAAAACCTTGAGTAAGACGGTGGTGCACGTGCTTCGGCACGGCGAGGTGTACAACCCCGACCAGATCCTCTACGGCCGGTTGCCCGGTTTCCGCCTCTCCGAGTTGGGCGTGCAGATGGCCAAGGCCGCTGCGGAGGGCCTGGCCGAGCGGGAGGTGGTGCACGTGGTGGCCAGCCCGCTGGAGCGCGCCCAGCAGACCGCCGAGCCGATCGCCGCCCAGTTCGGGTTGCCGGTCGGGGTGGACGAGCGGCTGATCGAGAGCGCCAACTGGTTCGAGGGCAAGAAGGTCTCCCCGGGTGACGGGTCGTTCCGCGACCCGCGCAACTGGTGGGTGCTGCGCGATCCGGTGACCCCGTCCTGGGGCGAGGCGTACCGGGTGATCGCCGAGCGGATGTTCGCCGCCGTGCACGCCGCCCGGGTCGCCGCCGAGGGACGCGAGGCGGTGCTGGTGTCGCACCAGCTCCCGATCTGGACGCTGCGTCGTCACGTCGAGCGCAAGCGGCTCTGGCACGACCCGCGCAAGCGCCAGTGTGGGCTGGCGAGTCTCACCTCGTTCCACTTCGACGGCGCGAAGGTGGCGGGCATCGGCTACAGCGAGCCGGCCGCGCACCTGATCGCCCTCTCCGCGACCGCCCGGACGGCCAAGGGGGCCTGATGAACGCCCGGAGGTGGACCGCCGGTCTGCTCGCCAGCGTCGCCGCGGTGGCGCTGGTCGGCTGCACGTCGTCGAAGGCGCAGGAGAAGACCTGCACGACCACCACCGACGGGATCTTCGAGTGCGCCCCGGACCAGCGCTCCGCCCCACCGAAGCTCGCCGGTGAGCTGCTGCTCGGCGGCAGCTATGACGTCAGCGAAGCTCGCGGTCAGGTGGTGGTGGTCAACTTCTGGGGTTCCTGGTGCGCGCCGTGCCGCGCCGAGGCGGACGACCTGGAAGCCGTCTACCAGGCCACCAAGGGGTCCGGGGTGAACTTCCTCGGCATCAACGTCCAGGACTCGCGGGACAAGGCCAAGGCGTTCGAGAAGGGCCGGGTCACCTATCCGAGCCTCTTCGACCCGTCGAGCAAGACGGCCCTCGCGCTGGACATCCCGCCGAACAGCGTGCCGGCGACGGTGGTGCTCGACCGGGACGGTCGCATCGCGGCGGTGATCCGTGCCGCCGTCAAGCAGGAGGGCCTGCAACCGATCGTCGAACGGATCGCCGCCGAGAAGCCGGCGCCGAACTGATGGGCGAGACGTTCAGGCAACTCGCGCTGGATGGGCCGCTGCTGCTCGCCATGGCTGCGGCGGCGCTCGCCGGCCTGGTCAGCTTCCTCTCCCCGTGCGTGCTTCCGCTGGTCCCCGGTTACCTGTCGTACGTGACCGGCCTGGCCGGCGCCGACCTGGAGGGTCGCCGACCGGCCGCGGACCCCGCGCCGACCGGTGGTGGTGTGGCGGTCAAGGAACGGGTCGCGCGGGTCGGCGCGGTCAAGGGCCGGGTGCTCGCCGGGACGCTGCTCTTCATCGGCGGCTTCACAGTGGTCTTCGTGGCCAGCGCGATCCTCTTCGCCAGCATCGGCCGGGTGTTCTTCGACTACAAGCGTGAGCTGCAGATCGGCGTCGGTGTGCTGATCATCGTGCTCGGCCTGAGCTACCTCGGCATGATCCCCGCTCTGCAACGGGAGTTCCGGATCTCCCGGCTGCCGTCGGCCGGGCTGCTCGGCGCACCGGTCTTCGGTGCGGTCTTCGCGCTCAGTTGGGTGCCCTGCACCGGCCCCACCCTCGGCGCGGTGATGGGCCTGGCCGCCACCAGCGGGCAGAGCGACCGCGCGGTGGTGCTCGCCGTGGCGTACTGCCTCGGGTTGGGGATACCGTTCGTCGTCTTCGGGCTGGGCTTCGAACGCCTGCTCGGGGTGTTCCGCGCCGTCCGGCGCAACAGCCGCTGGGTCACCCGGGTCGGCGGCGCCCTGCTCATCCTGATCGGCCTGGCCCTGGTCACCGGCGGATGGCAGAGCTTCGTGATCTGGTTGCAGACCACCGTCGGGGTGGGCGAGGTGAGCATCTGATGACGGTCGTCGACGACCGACCGGAGACCGCGGCCCCCGCACCGCGCCGCCGCCCGAACCGGCTGCTGGCCCTGCTGCGCAACTCGTGGCGGCAGCTCACCAGCATGCGTACGGCGCTGATCCTGCTCTTCCTGCTCGCGGTCGCCGCCATCCCCGGCTCGGTGCTGCCGCAGCGCGGAATCAGCCCGGAGAAGGTCAACGAGTACTTCGTCGACCACCCGGACTGGGCTCCCCGACTGGACCGGATCGGCGCGTTCGAGGTCTTCGGCTCGGTCTGGTTCTCCGCGATCTACCTGCTGCTGTTCACCTCCCTGATCGGCTGCATCACGCCCCGGCTGCGGGACCATGTCCGGGCGTTGCGGTCCCGGCCGCCGGCCGCGCCGAAGCGGATGGCCCGGCTGCCGCAGCACACAGTGCTGCCCGCCCCGCCCGGCGGTGCGACGGCGATCGCCGAGGTGCTGCGCAAGCGCCGCTGGCGCGTCGAGGTGCGCGGCGACGAGGTTTCCGCCGAGAAGGGCTACCTCAAGGAGACCGGCAACCTGCTGTTCCACACCTCGCTGATCGCGGTGCTGATCGGCGTGGCGCTCGGCTCCTGGTACGGCTGGAGCGGCAACCGGCTGCTGGTGGCGGGCGCGGACAACGCGTTCTGCAACACCCGCCAGCAGTACGCCGAGGCGAAGCTCGGCCCCCGGGTGGACAGCGCCGACCTGCCCCGCTTCTGCCTGCGACTGGACGACTTCCAGGCCCGGTTCCTCGACAGCGGTCAGCCGGAGTTCTTCAACGCCACGGTGACCGTGGACGGCCCCGACGAGGCGACCCGCCGTGCGGACTTCTCGGTGAATTCGCCGCTGCGCCTGAACGACGCGAGCGTCTACCTGCTCGGCCACGGGTACGCCCCGGTGATCCGCTACACCGACCGGTTCGGCAACAGCCAGATCAGTGACGAGCCGTTCCTGACCACCGGCGACATGGGCCTGACCAGCGAGGGGTTGGCTGCCTTCCCGGACGCGAACGTCGACCCGGCGACCGGGCAGCGCGCACCGGACCAGCAGATGGCGTTCACCGGCATCTACCTGCCCACGGCACCCGAGCAGGCGCCGTTCGTCCGCTCGCAGTACCCGACCGAGCGCAACCCGGCGCTGAACCTGGTCGCCTACCGGGGCAACCTCGGTCTGGACGCCGGCATCCCCGGCTCGGTCTACCAACTCGACCAGCGGCAGGTGCGGACCGGCAAGGTCAAGGAGGTCGGCACCAAACTGCTCCGCAAGGGCGAGACGTGGACGTTGGACGACGGCACGACTGTCGAGTTCCTGGGCACCGAGCGGTACGTCACCCTCTCCATCCGGCACGATCCCGGCTCGACGATGCTGCTGATCAGCTGCGGTGTCCTGCTGATCGGGCTGATGGGTTCGCTGTTCGGCAAGCGCCGTCGGGTGTTCTTCCGGGTGGTGCCGGCCGACCCCGGGGAAGGATCTCCGACGAGCGGTAGTAGCTTGATGGAGGTCGGCGGGTTGCCGCGTACCGACTATCCGGGGTTCGCCGACGAGTTCACCCAGCTCATCGCTGCGGTCAAGGGTGGCGACCCAGCGGCCGAACGGGCCGGCGTGCGAGAAGGAGCCGAGTGATGTCCGCACTCTCCGACAATCTGGTGACCTTCGCGATCCTCTACTACCTGATCGCGATGATCGGGCACGCCGTCGAGTACGCGCTGGGCAACGTGCGTACCCGGGTCGCCACGGCGGCTCCGGTGCGCGAGCTGGTCGGTGCCGGCGGCGGTGTCATCCCGACGCCGCCCGCGCCGGTCCCGTCGCCGCCCACTGCCGACCGCTCCGCCCGGAAGGCCCGGCTCGCGGGCCTGATCGGGGTGGGCGCCACCGCGGTCGCCGCCGCGCTGCACCTGGCGGCGCTGGTCACCCGGGGGCTCGCCGCCGACCGGATGCCCTGGGGCAACATGTACGAGTTCGTGCTCACTGTGACGTTCATCGGGGTCGCCGCCTGGCTGGTGGTGCTCTGGAAGCGACCGTCGCTGCGCAAGCTCGGGCTGTTCCTCACCCTGGTGATGGTGCTGCTCGTCGCCACCGCCGAGCTGGTGCTGTACGTGCCGATCGTGCCGCTGGTGCCGGCGCTGAACTCGTACTGGTTCGTCATCCACGTCTCGACGATCGTCTTCGCGTCCGGCATCTTCCTGTTCGGCGTGGTGCCGGCGGTCGGCTTCCTGATGCGCAACGGCTACGAGCAGGGCAAGCGGAGCTTCCCGTACACCCTGGCCAAGCGGCTGCCCGGCGCGGCCGGCCTGGAGCGGCTGACCTTCGCGCTGCACGCCTTCGCGTTTCCGATCTTCACCTTCGCGGTGATCGCCGGTGCCATCTGGGCCGAGGCGGCCTGGGGCCGGCCGTGGGGCTGGGACCCGAAGGAGACCTGGGCGTTCATCTCCTGGGTGGTGTACGCCGGTTACCTGCACGCCCGCGCGACGCCCAGCGTGAAGCGCAACGTGGCGACCTGGATCGCGGTGCTCGGCTTCCTCACCATGCTGATGAACCTGTTCGGCGTGAACATCTTCTTCACCGGCCTGCACTCGTACGGCGGGCTGGACTGATCCTGGCAACGCGGTGCGGGCCGGTCACGGATTCCGTCAGTGAGCGGCCCGCGTCCACCGGGTGGGTTGCCAGGCCCGCAACGCCCGCTCGACCTGGATGGTGACCTGGTAGGACACCTCCGGTAGATCGGCCAGCTCGATCCGCTCACCGCGCATCGCCAGTTGGGCGTGCAGTTCCCGGGCGACGGCGTCACGAAGCTCGACCAGCAGGGGCGACAACCCGTCCGGGTCGCCGACGACGTACGCGTCCGACATGAGGCCACTCTGCGCCCGCGTCCCGCCCTCCGGCCAGGCACGGTGAGATGTCCCCGCCGGTCTTGACGAATGTCGAGCCCCCCGGTCGCCGTTGATCCACTCGACTTTCATGAAGTCGGGGTGTCCTGCCGCCTGGGATACCGCACTTTCCTGAAGCCCGAGTGGATCACGCGATGGCCACCGTCGAGCCCCGAACTGCCGTCGAGTCAGACGGTCGTTACCCCGATATGAGTGTCACGGGATGACGCAGTGTTGAGGGATCGCTACCGTGCGCAGGTGGGTCCGGTTGCCCAACGTTCGCGGCGGAAGGTGGGACGAAGTGACCTCAGTGGTGTCCACGGCGGCGCTGATCCGGGAGCAGCTCCGGCGATCCCGGATCGCGGCTGGGCTGACTCAGGAGGAGTACGGCAAACGCGCGCACTACTCGCCGTCCATGGTGTCGGCCGTCGAGCTGGGGCAGGCGGCGCCCAACGAGGCGTACCTGAAGCGGGCCGACGAGGTGCTCGATACCGGTGGCTTGCTGACCTCGCTCCGCGACCTGGGCCGCCGCGATGGCGAGCCGGTCTGGTTCCGCCCCTGGCTGGAGGTCGAGCGGGTCGCCACCCAACTGCGCTGCTTCGGCGCGACGATGATTCCCGGGCTGTTGCAGACCGCCGACTACGCGCGGGCGGTGTTCCGGCTCGACCTGGGCCTCACCGCCGACCGCGTCGAAGAGTTGGTGGCGGCCCGGTTGGAGCGGCAGACGATCCTCGACCGGGAGCACCCGCCGCAGCTCACCGCCGTGATCGACGAGGCCGCGCTCCAGCGCTTCGCGGAGGGATGCGCCGGAGTGCTGGCCGGGCAGCTTCGACACCTGGTGGCGTGCGCACGCCGTCCGCACATCAGGGTGCATGTGCTGCCGCAGGGGGTGGGGCTGCACGCGGGCCTCTTCGGGCCGTTCATCCTCGGGCGCACCGCCGACGGCAGTTGGCTCGGTTTCCTCGACAATCAGACCGGCGGCACTGCCGTGGACGACATCAACGAGGTGGCGACCCTACTCGGAAGGTGGGAGAGTCTGCGCAGTGACGCGCTGCCCCGGCAGCAGTCGATCGACCTGCTCGAGGAGATCGTGAAGCCATGGATCTGACCGGAGCCCGCTGGCACAAGTCCACCCGGAGCGGCAATGACGCTGGCGCGTGCGTCGAGGTCGCCGACAACCTGCCCGGCCGGGTGCACGTCCGCGACTCCAAGGACCGCGACGGCGGCCTGCTCACCTTCACCCCGGCCGCATGGCGGGCCTTCGTCGAGCTGGCCCGCACCCACTGACCGGCACACTGAGCCGCGCAGCCCGCGATCAGCCGCCGAACCAGCCGGGCACATCGAGCCGGAACCAGTTGGCCGAGGCCATCGTGCCGAGGTCGTCCTCCATGGCGGTGACCCGTTCCGGGCCGAGCGTGTCGGCCCACTGTGCGCGCAAACGGTCGAAGATCTCGGCCGAGCGACGTAGCCCGTCGGCGCCGCGCGGCGTCACCCGGACCAGCCGCCGTCGGGCGTCGGTGGGGTCGTCGACCCGCTCCAGGTAGCCGACGCCGACCAGCCGGTCGACGGTCTTGCCGGCGGCCTGCTTGGAGATGCCCAGCCGCTGGCCCAGCTCGGTGGCGGTGGTGCCGTCCGCGCCGACGGCCTGGAGCACGAACCCGTGCAGCGGTCGCAGCTCCGGATGCCCCTCCCGGGCCAGTTCGGCGTGCAGGTCGTCGATCAGCGTCCGGAAGCCGGCCAGCAGCAACAGCGGTAGCGCGAAGCCGGGCCGCGGGGGATCAGGGGTTGCCATGTTCGACAACCACGTTTACTATTTCGTCAACCACGTTGACTATCTTACGTCACCCGATCCGAACTCTGGAAAGTAGGCAGCCATGCCCGTCTTCACCGCTCACACCGCCGAGACCGCGCCCGCCGCCGCCCGACGAGCCATCGAGGGCGTACGCGGCCGGTTCGGCTGGCTGCCCAGCGCGGTGGCGCTGATAGCCGACTCGCCGCAGTTGCTCACCGGCTTCCTCACCGCCAGCGCGGGCTTCGAGCAGACCGACCTCGCCCCGCTGGAGCGGGAGGTGGTCATCCTGACAATCTCCACCAGTCACGAATGCCATTTCTGCGTCGCCCTGCACACCGGCAAGCTGACCCAGCTCGGAGCGACCACCGAGCTGATCACCGCACTGCGGGCCGGCTCGGCGCTGCCCGAGCCGCGACTGGAGGCGCTGCGCCGGTTCACGCTGGCCGTGCTCGACCACCGAGGCGCGGTGCCCGACGACGAGCTGGACGACTTCCTGACCGCCGGCTACCAGTCCCGCCACGCGCTGGACGTGGTGCTCGGCGTCGGCGCGTACACCATGTCCACCTTCGCCAACCGGCTCACCCGGGCACCGCTCGACCCGCCGCTGGCCGCCCACGCCTGGACGCCGGCAGCCTGACCGGAGACGCCGTTGGGCCGCTGCTCAGGCCGCCCCGAGGAAGTCGCGCAGCAGGGCGAGCATCTCGTCCGGGCGTTCCTCGTACAGCCAGTGCCCGCAGTCCTCGATCACCTCGCCGCGGACCGTGTCGGCGTACCGGCGAACCTGCTCGGCGACCTGCCCGCCGAGGCTGGCCGCCGCGCCGACGGCGAGCACCGGCATCGTCAGCTTCGTGTCCCGGTACGCCGCGTTGTCGGCGATGTCCTGCTGGAACGCCCGGAAGTAGGCGAAGCTGGCCCGCAGATGCGCCGGGTTGCGCAGATGGTTGGCGAACTCCTCGATGTCGGGCGCGGCGATGCTGCCCTTGCGCACCATCAGGGCATCGGTGAACCGGTCCACCCAGAGCGACTCCCGCCCGTCGACCAATGCCTCCGGAAGCCCGTTGCCGAGGGAGAAGTAGCCGAAGTTCCACACCCCGGGCCCGGCCGAGGCGAGAGCGGGGAACGTGTAGATGCTCTCGTCGGGGATGGGCGCTTCGCTGAGCACCAGCCGACTCACCCGCTGCGGATGGGCGGCCGCGTACGCGTACGCCACCATGGTCCCCAGGTCGTGCCCGACCAGCCGGAGGTCGCTGTCCAGGCCCAACTGGTCAAGCAGTCCGTGCAGGTCGGCGGCGACGGTCTTCTTGTCGTATCCGCCGTCCGGGGCGTCGCTTTCGCCGAAGCCACGCAGGTCGGGCGCGACCACGTCGAAGGAACGCCCCAACTCGGGCAGCAGGTGCCGCCACATGTGCCAACACTGCGGATATCCGTGCAGCAGCACCAGTGGCGGGCCGGTACCGCCCCGGACGTAGTTCGGGGTGATCTGGCCGACCCACGCCCGTTGCTCGGTGAACCCCGCCGGGACCCGCTCCCCGCCCATCGCCGCCTCCGTCCGCCGGCTGCCCGGCTACCCGCTCAACCGACCGCCATACCTGCGGCATCTGCGCGCACGCGTTGATCGACTCGGTTTTCAGGAAGTCGGGCTATCGCAGGCCGCTGGACACCCCGACTTTCTGAAACCCGCTCGCGCGTCGACGACCTCTGAGGGGTCATCGCGAGCGTCACAGCACCCGGCCTGGGGCGTGCGGGAGCCGGTGCGGGAGACTGGGCGACATGGCGGCTCGTGGCTTCCCGTACACCGATCTCAAGGACTTCATCGCGGCGCTGGAGCGCGCGGGGGAGTTGCGCCGGGTCGACGTCCCGGTCGACCCGACCCTGGAGATCAGCGAGGTGGTCACCCGCACAGTGCGGGCCGGCGGCCCGGCGCTGCTCTTCGAGCGTCCGACCCGGGGCGAGATGCCGGTGGCGATCAACCTGTTCGGCACCGAGAAGCGGATGGCGATGGCCCTCGGCGTCGACTCGCTGGACGAGGTCGGTGCCCGGATCGGCGCGCTGATCAAGCCGGAGTTGCCGGTCGGCTGGTCGGGCATCCGGGAGGGCCTGGGCAAGGTCATGCAGCTCAAGTCGGTGCCGCCGCGCAAGGTGAAGACCGCCCCCTGCCAGGAGGTCGTCTACCGGGGTGAAGATGTCGACCTCAACCGGTTGCCGGGGTTGCAGGTCTGGCCGGACGACGGCGGGATCTTCCACAACTACGGGCTGACCCACACCAAGCACCCGGAAACCGGCAAGCGCAACCTCGGCCTCTACCGACTCCAGCAGCACGGCCGCAACACCCTGGGCATGCACTGGCAGATCCACAAGGACTCGACGGCGCACCACGCGGTCGCCGAGCGGCTCGGGCAGCGACTGCCGGTCGCGGTCGCGATCGGCTGCGACCCGGTCGTCTCGTACGCCGCCAGCGCGCCCCTGCCCAGCGACATCGACGAGTACCTGTTCGCCGGGTTCCTGCGCGGCGAGCGGGTGGAGATGGTCGACTGCCTCACCGTGCCGTTGCAGGTGCCGGCGCACGCGCAGATCGTGCTGGAGGGCTACCTGGAGCCGGGTGAGCGGCTGCCCGAGGGGCCGTTCGGCGACCACACCGGCTTCTACACGCCGGTCGAGCCGTTCCCCGTGCTGCACATCGAGGCGATGACCATGCAGCGCAAGCCGGTCTACCACTCGATCGTCACCTCGAAGCCGCCGCAGGAGGACCACGGCCTCGGCAAGGCCACCGAGCGGATCTTCCAGCCGCTGCTCAAGCTGATGATCCCGGACATCGTCGACTACGACCTGCCGGCCGCCGGGGTCTTCCACAACTGCGCGATCGTCTCCATCCGCAAGCGTTACCCGAAGCACGCGCAGAAGGTGATGAACGCGATCTGGGGCGCGCACCTGATGTCGCTGACCAAGCTGATCGTGATCGTCGACGAGGACTGCGACGTGCACGACTACAACGAGGTCGCCTTCCGGGCCTTCGGCAACGTCGACTACGCCCGCGACCTGCTGCTCACCGAGGGTCCGGTGGACCATCTCGACCACTCGTCGTACCAGCAGTTCTGGGGTGGCAAGGCCGGCGTCGACGCGACCCGCAAGCTGCCCACCGAGGGCTACACCCGCGGTTGGCCGGAGGAGATGAGCATGGCCCCCGAGGTCACGGCCCTGGTCGACAAGCGCTGGAAGGAGTACGGAATCTGATGGCCACCACCAACAACCCCCGCGATCTTGCACTTCCGGTCGCCGATTCCTCCCCTTCCTCCGGTTCTGCCCCAGCAGAAAGTGCAAGATCGGGGACGCGGGTGCGGGCCTTCCTGAAGCTCGTCGCCGTCGAGCACTCCGTCTTCGCGCTGCCGTTCGCGTTCCTCTCCGCGCTGGCCGCGATGCAGATCAACGGCGGCCGGGTGCGGTGGCTCGACCTGCTGCTGATCACCGTGGCGATGGTCGGGGCGCGGACGTTCGCCATGGCCGCCAACCGGATCCTCGACCGCAAGATCGACGCGCGGAATCCGCGTACCGCCGGTCGGGAACTGGTCACCGGAGCGGTGAGCGTGCGGACGGCCTGGACCGGCGCGGCCGTCGCGCTGGTGGTCTTCCTGGTCGCTGCCGCCCTGCTCAACCCGCTCTGCCTGGTGCTCGCGCCGCTCGCCGTGGTGCCGCTGGTCGTCTACCCCTACGCCAAGCGGTTCACCAACTGGCCGCACGCCATCCTCGGGATCGCCCAGGCGGTCGGCCCGGTCGGCGCCTGGCTGGCCGTCACCGGCACCCTGGACGGCTCCGGGCCGGCCTGGCTGCTCGGCGCGGCCGTGGGGCTGTGGATCGGCGGCTTCGACCTGATCTACGCCTGCCAGGACTCCGAGATCGACCGGGAGATCGGCGTGCACAGCGTGCCCGCCCGGTACGGTCGGCGCTTCGCGCTGCACGCCTCCACCGTCGCGCACGTGGTGACGTTCGCGCTGTTCATCTGGTTCGGCGCGGTGATCGGTCTCGGCTGGCTCTGGTGGATCGGGCTGGCGTTGACCGCTGTGGCGTTCGCCTACCAGCACCTGGTGGTCACCCCGACCGACCTCAGCAAGGTCAACCGGGCGTTCTTCACCGCCAACGGGTTCGTCGGCATCGCGCTGTTCGTCTTCGCCCTGCTCGACCTGGTCATCCGGCTCGGCCTACGGCCCTGAGGCTCGGCCTACGGCCCTGAGGTGGGTGGCGCGGTGCTGACGGGGTAGCGGGCGCTCTCGAAGGTCCAGTCGATGGTCCCGCGCACGGCGTACGCGATCCCGTCGAGCTGGTCGGTGACCGCCTTGTCCAACGCCGGGCCGAACGACGGCACCGCGGCGCGCAGCGTGACGAAGCGTCGCATCGCCTCCCGCCAGTGCTCGGCTGCCCGTTCGAGCGCCTCCGCCTCCGGCACACCCAGGTCGGCCTGTAGGGCGAGGACCAGGTTGTGCCCGCCGGCGGTCGCCCGGTCCCGTTCCAGCGAGGCCACGTCGTTGTACCAGGAGAGCAGGTCGTTGCCGGTGCCGGCGATCTGACGCAGCAGCGGGTGGTGGTAGACCGGGTCGGGCAACGGTCGGCCGCTGACGAACTCCACCAGCGGGTACGACACCTCCGCCGCCGACGTCGACCGACGCAGCTCGACGTACTCGTCGACGCTGGGACGGCGGCCGGCCTCCTTGTTGACCGCCTCCTGCCAGGTGCCGTCGAGGTGCCGGGCCACCGCGTCCGCGAAGCGATGCCGCCACCGGGCCGGCATCCGGCGGCGCGGCTCCCGCCATGCCAGCACCAGCAGTCGCCGCAGCGGACCGGTCAGCCCGGTCTGCCGCAGCCGGGTGCCGCCGTGCAGCAGCGCCAGGGTGCCGTTGCGCAACGCGCGGATCTGCTGAGGGGCCAGCCGATTCGGCCCGTCGCAGGCGTCATCGACCAGGAAGAACCAGGTGAACAGGGCGGTCAGCACCCGCAGGTCGGCTTCGGTCGCCTCCGGGTAGAGCCGCCCGGCGTACCGGGCGAAGGCTCCCCGGGACAGCCGGCGCAGCGCGGCGTCGTCCAGTGGCAGGCCAAGCTCGGGCAGCAGGTTGAGGAGCCAGCCCTGCACCCGATCGGCGTGTGGTGGAAGCCGGGACGGGATCGGACATTCCTCACGCAGCGCCCGGAGGATCTCGCCGGTCGTCACCGATGCCTCCTCCGCGAGATGGTTCCGGTGCGAATCGCCAGCGGCAGCATGTCAGGTCGGCGGGATGCGCAGGTGCCCGCCCGACATGTCGGACCGTACCAACCCCGGGGGTGCCCACCGGCAGGCCAGCCGGACCAGGCAGGCTGGGGGGATGCGGGAACCATGGGTGGTCGGGGTCTCCGGTGCCTCCGGTACGCCGTACGCGGCTGCCGTCATCGGCGGGCTGCTCGACGCGGGCGAACCGGTGGACCTGATCGTGTCCCGGGCGGCACGACTCACCGTGCTCGACGAGACCGGCCGGCCCTTCCGTGACGGGCACTGGGCCGAGGACCTCGCCGCCTGGCTCGGCCGGGACCTGACCTCGGCGGATGTGCGGCACTGGCCGGCCGGCGACCTGGCCGCCGGGCCGAGCAGCGGCTCCTACCGGGTACGCGGGATGGCCGTGGTCCCGGCCAGCACGGCAGCCTGCGCGGGCGTCGCGATCGGGCTCTCCAAGGACCTGTTGCAGCGCGCCGCCGAGGTCAACCTCAAGGAACGGCGCCCTGTGGTGCTGGTCCCCCGGGAGACACCGGTGACCCGCAGCCACCTGGAGCACCTCATCGCGCTGCACGACGCGGGCGCGGTGGTGCTGCCCGCCAGCCCCGGCTTCTACGGTGCCGGCGCGGCAGCCAGCGCCCAGCAGCTGGTCGACTTCGTGGCCGGCAAGGTGTTGGACGCGCTCGGCGTCCCACACACCCTGTTCCGGCGGTGGTCCGGCCAGCTCGGCGCAGCGCGGAGCTGAGCCGTCCGCCCGCGCTGAGCCGTCCGCTCGCGCTGAGCACCGGCGTCGGGCTCAGGACGAGCGCTGTTCCCACGCGGCGGTTGGCCGAAGCGGGACGCGGACCGGACTGGTGTCCGGTCCGCGTGGCGTTGTCCGCACCAGTTCAGTACATGCCGGCGTTGGCCGGACCCGGCCCCGTGGAAGCGGCCGGCCCCACATTGCGTGGCTTTCCGACCTCATCCACCTCGTCCAGCATGCCCTCCCCCTCAAGCAGGGCTCGCACCTCGGATTCCCGAAACCGGCGATGCCCGCCTGGAGTCCGGATGCTTCCTATCCGGCCGGCCGCCGCCCATCTCGTCACAGTTTTCGGGTCTACCCGAAACAGCGCGGCGACCTCACCCGGTGTCAGCAGGCGATCTCCAGTGTCCACAGCCCCCTCCTCGCGTCGACGAAGCCCCCGGCTGAACACACTGCCCCCGGCTGGTGCGTAGCCCAGAGCCGTCATGAGGGACGTATGGCAATTACAGCACCAGGGACATGGCCTGTCCGCCCAAACGCGAAAAATGCACTGAGTGGGGAGTTAGTAATGTTACTGGTGCTACCTCTGCCCTGACCGCCGGTTTATGAACAGTGACTCACCGCTCAGTCCAACGGGTGCCGAAGGTCGCACGTTACGTAGGAACGGTTAAGGTCACTCTCTGTGGATGCCATCGACCTGAGCCTCGTCGACCTGCTGCGCGGCAACGCGCGCCTCTCGTACGCCGAGCTGGCCCGACAGGTGGGCCTCTCGGCCCCGGCCGTACACGAGCGGGTCGGCAAGCTGGAAAGCAGCGGTGTGGTGCGGGGCTACCGCGCGGACGTGGCCCCGGAGTCGATCGGGCTGGGTGTCACCGCGTTGATCGGCATCGTCGAGGACTCCGGTGCCGACACCGACGACATGCTCGAGTCGCTGCGGGTGCTGCCCGAGATCGAGTCCTGCTATTTCATGGCCGGCGTGGAGTCGTTCCTCCTCAAGGCGCGGGTCGGCACGATCGCCGAGCTGGAGCAGTTGATCGTGCGGTTGAATCGGACGCCCGGGGTCGCCTCCACCCGTACCACCATCGCGCTCTCCACCAAGTGGGAGAACCGCCCTCAGCCGGTCGGCCCGGCCGTGGGCTGACCACCCCGTCCGGTGGTCAACCCGCCGGCCAACGCCGCCGGTCAGCATCGCCGGACCGGCGCTGAGCACCGCTGACCTGCTTGCTACGTTTCCGGGCGTGACTCATCTCGACCGGTGCGACGAATCCAGCCGGACCTGGGTGACCGAGGCGATCGCCTCCGTCGAGGCGGACGCGAACCGCTCGGCCGACACCCACCTGCTGCCATTCCCGCTGCCCCGGGAATGGGGGATCGACCTCTATCTCAAGGACGAGTCGTCACACCCCACCGGCTCGCTGAAACACCGGCTGGCTCGCTCGCTGTTCCTCTACGGGCTCTGCAACGGCTGGATCGGGCCGCGCACCACGATCGTCGAAGCGTCGTCGGGCTCCACGGCGGTCTCCGAGGCGTACTTCGCCCGGATGCTGGGCCTGCCGTTCATCGCCGTGATGCCCGCCTCCACCTCGCCGGAGAAGGTCGCGCAGATCGAGTTCCAGGGCGGCCGCTGCCACCTGGTGGACGACCCGGCGAGCGTGGTGGTCGAGGCCCGTTGGCTCGCCGAGGACTCCGGCGGGCACTTCATGGACCAGTTCACCTACGCCGAGCGGGCGACCGACTGGCGGGGCAACAACAACATCGCCGAGTCGATCTACGCGCAGTTGGAGCTGGAACGCCACCCGATCCCCACCTGGGTCGTGGTGGGCGCGGGCACCGGGGGCACCAGCGCGACCATCGGCCGGTACGCCCGGTACCGTCGGCTCGCCACCAAGCTCTGCGTGGTCGACCCGGAGAACTCGGCGTTCTACCCGGCCTGGCTGGCCGCCGACTGGTCGGTACGGACCGGGAAGGGCTCCCGCATCGAGGGGATCGGCCGGCCCACCGTTGAGGCGTCGTTCCTGCCCTCGGTGGTGGACCGGATGGTCCAAGTGCCGGACGCGGCGTCACTGGCCGCGATGCGCGCCGGATCGGCGCTGCTCGGCCGACGGGTGGGCGGATCCACCGGCACCAACCTGTGGGGCGCGTTCGGCCTGATCGCCGCGATGCTCGCCGAGCGTCGGACCGGTTCGGTGGTCACCCTGATCTGCGACCCGGGCGACCGGTACGCCGACACGTACTACGCCGACGACTGGGTGGCCGCGCAGGGCCTCGACCTGACCCCGCACCTGGCCACGATCGACCGCTTCCTGGCCAGCGGCGACTGGCCCGGCTGAACCGCGCAGCGGGGCTTGGCGCGGGTGAGCCGCGCAGCGGGGCCTGGCGCGGGTGAGCCGCGCGGCGGGGCCTGGGCCCGGCTCAGCGCCGGTCAGCGTGGGTCGATGCGTTCGGCCAGCCCGGGGTAGCGCACCACGTAGCCGCTGTCGTCCAGATCGATGTCGGCGGTGAAGGTGCCGCTGGCGAAGCGCACCCGACCCGGCCCGAGCCCGGTGTAGATCTGCTCGGCAGCCACCACCTCCAGGCCGGGAAGCAGCACCCAGGCGACGGTGATCCGGTGTGCCACATCGGCCGGCTCGGCCGCCATCCTGAGCCGGTGATACGGCAGGGCGTTGAACAGCGGCGATCCGCTCAGATCGACGTCGAGCGCGTCGGCCAGCCGGTCCGGGTCGTCCGTGCCGGGCAGGCCGGCCCGGGGATGACCGGCCGCGACGAGGGCGGAGTCCAGGTCGCCCTGCTCGGCGGTGGTCACCCGCCACCGGCCTGCGGCCCGATCCAGCGTCACCCGGCGCAGCCAGCCGAGCCCTTCGGCCTCGACCTCGACCCGGGCGGTGGCCCAATCCGGTGTGGTGGTCAGTTGGTAACGGGCGGTCCACGGGATCGGATCCACGGCGAGCAGGGTGCCCCGGGCCGCCAGTCCGTGGCCGTCGTCGAGCAGGACCTGCTCGCTGCCGGCGGTGTCCGTCCGGGACCAGAAGATTGACTTCGGCATGGTCGGCATGAGCCGGACGTTACGCGACCTTGTCGGCATCGGCAGGGCATGCGCGAACGCCGCCGCGAAGCCCGGGCTTCGCGACGGCGTTCGGTGGATCAATCAGTGGGTACGCGCTGCCGGTCGCCCGCCGAAGCCGCGCCGATCGTCACGCGGGCGGTCCTCGCGGGGCCGGTCGTCGCGGGGCCGGTCATCGCGGACCCGGCCCTCCGAGCGGAAACCACCCCGAGCGTCCCGGTCGCCGAAGCGCCGGTCACCCTGCGGCCGGTCGCCGAAGCGCCGCTCGCCGGTCGGTCGATCGCCCCGACCGTCCCGGTCACCGAACTGCGGCCGGTCACCGAAGCGCCGCTCGCCCTGCGGCCGGTCGCCGTACCCCCGGGTGTCCCGATCGGCGTAACGCCGCTCGCCCTGCGGCCGGTCGCTGTAGCCCCGGTCGCCCTGCGGGCGGTCGCCGTAGCCGCGGTCGCCTTGCGAGCGGTCGCCGTAGCGCCGCTCACCTTGCGGCCGGTCGCCGTACCCCCGGTCACCTTGCGGGCGGTCGCCGAAGCGGCGTTCGCCGGTGGGTCGGTCGCCGTAGCGCCGGTCACCTTGCGGCCGGTCGCCGTAGCCCCGGTCGCCCTGCGGGCGGTCACCTTGCGGGCGGTCGCCGAAGCGGCGTTCGCCGGTGGGTCGGTCGCCGAAGCGCCGGTCACCCTGCGGGCGGTCACCGTAGCGACGCTCGCCGCCCGAACGGTCACCGAACCGACGCGGGCCCCCGGCCCGATCGTCGAACCGGCGCGGGCCGCCGGAACGGTCGCCGTAGCCCCGGGGCTCCGCCTCGACGCGGACCGGGACGCCACTGGGCTCGCGGGCGCCGACCAGCTCGGCCAACGCCGCGTCTCCGACCCGGACCCGGGTCTCGGCCGGCGCGACGCCGGCCTTCTCCATCATCGCCAGGGTGGTGCGGCGCTGCTTGGGCAGCACCAACGTGGCGACCGCGCCCGACTCGCCGGCCCGGGCGGTACGACCCGCGCGGTGCAGGTAGTCCTTGGGGTCCTTCGGAGGGTCGACGTGCAGCACCAGGGTGACCCCGTCGACGTGGATGCCCCGGGCCGCCACGTCCGTGGCGACCAGCACGTTCATCCGGCCCTCACGGAACTCGGCCAACGTCTTGGTGCGCATCCGCTGGGTCTTGCCGCCGTGCAGCCCACCGGCGCGTACGCCGACGGCCGCGAGCTGCTCGACCAGCCGGTCCACCCCGAGCTGGGTACGGGCGAAGACCATCGTCCGGCCATCCCGGGCGGCGATCGAGGCCGCCACCGGGAACTTCTCGTGCGGCGGGATCAACAGCATGTGGTGGTCCATGGTGGACACCGAGGCGGTGGACGGCGCGGTGGAGTGGGTGACCGGGTCGGTCATGAACCGCTTGACCAACGCGTCGACGTCACCGTCCAGGGTGGCCGAGAAGAGCAGCCGCTGACCGTTCGCGGGCGTCTTCGCCAGCAGATCGGTCACCTCGGGCAGGAAGCCCATGTCGGCCATCTGGTCGGCCTCGTCGAGCACCGTGACCTCGACGTCGTCGAGCTGGCAGATGCCCCGCTCGATGAGGTCGCCGAGCCGGCCCGGGGTGGCCACGATGATCTCCACGCCGCGGCGCAGCGCGTCGATCTGGCGGTCGTACGGAACGCCGCCGACGGCGGTCTTGAGGAAGATGCCCACGGACTTGCCCAGCGGCACCAGCGCGTCGTTGACCTGCATGGCCAGCTCGCGGGTGGGCACCAGGACCAGGGCGCGCGGACGCATCGGCCGGGCCCGGTTGCGGTTGGCCAGCCGGGCGATCATCGGCAGACCGAAGGCGAGCGTCTTGCCTGAACCGGTCTGGCCTCGACCGAGCACGTCGCGGCCTGCGAGCGCGTCCGGAACGGTGGCCCGCTGGATCTCGAACGGGCTGGTGATGCCCTGTTGCGCCAGTGCGCGGACCAGCGGCTCGGGCAGGCCGAGAGCGGCGAAGCTGATCGGCTCGGCGGTCTCGGTCGGCACGGGCTCGGCCTGCGGGGTGGCGTTCGCTTCCGGCGTGGTGCCGGCCTCGCTCGGAGCGACGTCGAGCTGCTCCTGGGCGGCGTCGGTCGCCGGGACTGAGTTGAAAACGGACGAAACGGTGCTGGGGTCAGCAGAGGTGGTCAACAAAAACCTTTCGAGCGGGGCGCATCTTCGCGATGGCCTGCCGCGGCTGTGCCGCCGGATCGCCCGCAAGATCGCCCAGGGGCGCACACCACGCGCGCCGGGTCAGTGATCTCAGCCAGTGTACGGCGGTCTGGCGAAGCCGCCAGCCGGTTGTCCGACGGTAGTGGGCGGACTCACCATCGCTGTCACTCGCTGACTCACCCGTTGAGCACGCTGCCCACCAGACCGTCCAGTGCGTCGCCGGCCAGCAGAACGACCGCGACACTGATCGCCACCAGCAGCCCCAGCGCGGCGGCCAGGACGATCATCACGCGGGCGTTACTGGACCGCTCGGTCGGCGTGTCGGACCAGCCCTGGGCCAGGATGTGCCCGGTCAACGAGCCGGACGTCTCCACCGCGTTGGCGGGTATCGCGACAGTGGTGAAGCCGGCCCCCTCGCCGTTGCCGTAGACGGTGCCGGCCAGGTCGGAGCTGCCGTCCTGCCGCCCACCACGGGTGCCGGCCGCGCTCCGCCCGGCGGAACCGGCCGGGGAGGTGCTCGACGGCGCGGTCATTCGGGAGCCGCCGGTGCTGTTCCGGGTCGACGAGGGGATCCCAGCGGTGGACGGTGGCCAGCTCGGCAGCGCGGGCGCGGGCACCACCGGCGGCGCGGAGGAGGGTGTCGGGGTCCACCCGCCGCCGGACGTCGGGCGGGCCGCCCCACCTGTGGACGGCCACCCGGACGGCGGCGCGGAGACCGACGCGCTGGCCCGTACGCCGGGGGTGTCGGTCATCGCCAGCGGAGGCGGAAACGGG
>NZ_QGSZ01000196.1 GCF_003857055.1 Micromonospora inaquosa
ACTACGCGTCTCGTGGGCTCGGAGATGTGTATAAGCGACCGCCCCAGGAGCAACAGTTGACCAAGCAGCGCAGCCGGGACCCCCTCGACGTTTGGCACCAGCCGGGTCGGCTGCTGCCGAAATTCGTGGGTCAGCCTGGCCAAGCGTGCGCAGACAGTGACACCAGATTGTTTTTTCTCGAATCAACAGAACGCGCCGCGAAAGCGATCTGCAACACCGCTCCCTGCCGGTGGCGGGCCGAGTGTCTGCAATTCGTGTTGCAAATGACCGCCGATAGAGACCGATATGGCGTGTGGGGCGGCACCACCCCGGAAGAACGTCGCCTCTTGCGGCGCGAGCGAGCCACCAGAAGGTTCGCACGGGACGCAGCTCAGGTCGCACGGGGCGCAGCACAGTGCGTCGAATTGTGGAATCAGGGCTGGCTCATCGGTGATATTGCACACCATCTGGGGATCAGCTACGCCGAAGTCTATGAAGCGATTGACCAAGCAGGCGTCACTTACGCGATGGTCACCGAACGAAACGAGCAAGCCCAACGCAACACCGATCAGGCACCAACCGCGCAGCCCCAATAGAAGACGGCCCCGGGACGGTGCACCACCACCAACCCGGGGCCTTGACCGCCTAACAGGAGGCGACCCGTGGACAACCTACCCACCAGCACGAACTACCCAGTCCCCCGCCACGAACCCGACGACCACCGGCTGTCGTACGGCCTGCTGCTCGACCTGCGGGTCGTCCTGCTGCGGCACGGCTACCCCGAACTGACCAGCGCCGACCTCGCGGAGCTGATGAACGCCATCGACAGCTTCGCCTACGGCCCCCGACCGGCAGCCGCCGAGTACGGGCACGACCAGGACACCCCCGCCGGGCAGCCCCTCCCGGCAGGAGTCGAAGGCACCCCGATCAACACCCGCAAGACCAGGAGGAACCAGCGGTGAAGCGGTCGTTCGTGTACCGCAAGCAGCATGTCCCCGGGGTGTACCAGCGGTGCAACCGCGACTGCCCCGCCGACACCTGCAACGTCCACACCTGGTCGTACCACGTGGTCCTGCCCGCCAAGGACGGCCGGCGACCGCAGCTCACCAAGGGCGGCTTCCCGAACGGTCGGGAGGCGATGAAAGCCCGCGAGGAAGCCGCCAACGCCGGGCGCAACGGGAAGACCAGCAGCAAACCCAAACTGACCTTCGGCGATTGGGCGGACCGGTGGCTCGCCGGGAAGGTCGAACGCGGGGAGTTGCGCCCGTCCAGCCACACCGCCCACTTGACGGCCCTCGGCCACCTCAAGCGGTACCTCGGGAGCAAGAAGCTCAAGAGCCTGACCAGCCAGGACCTGACCGAGACCTACACCGCGATCATCCGAGACCGGCGGGTCGAGATCGAAAAGGCGGCCAAGGTCGGCAAGAAGGCCGTCGGAGCAAACGGGCAGACCCTCCGGCCGATCTCCCCGGCCAGCATCACCCGGGTTCACAGCGTCGCCAACGGGTGCCTGCGGGACGCCGCCGACGCGAAGTTCATCGACCACAACCCCGCCGCGACCGCGAAGAAGCCGAAGTACCAGGCACCGAAGATCAACCCGTGGGCACCCGCCCAGGCGCGGCAGTTCCTGGACTTCCTCGCCGGCAACGCCGACCGGCTGAACCCGTTGATCCACCTCGCGATCCACACCGGGTTGCGCCGGGGGGAGCTGCTCGGGCTCGGCTGGGCGGACGTCGATTTGGACGCCGGGACCGCCCGGGTGTGGCGGCAGCGGGTGACCGTCAAGGGGGAAGTCTTCGTGGTCGACCAGACCAAGACCGACGCCGGGGACCGGGTAGTCCCGCTGTTCGCTGACACGGTCGCCGTCTTGCGGCAGTGGCGGGCGCAGCAGAACCGGGAGCGGCTGGCGTGGGGGCCGGCTTGGAATGACGGCGGGTGGGTGTTCACCCGGGAGGACGGGCAGCCCCTGTACCCGGACACGGTCGGGCGGGCGTTCCGGAAGCGCACCGAGCAGGCCGGTCTCCCCCGGCTGCGGTTCCACGACCTGCGACACACGTTCGCGTCGATCGCGCTCAACGCCGATGTGTCGATGCCGGTCCTGTCGAAGGTGATGGGACACACCAACCCGAACTTCACGACCAAGCAGTACACCCACCTGTCCCCGGAGAAGCACAGCGAGGCCATGCGAGCAGTCGGCGAGAAGGTGCGCAGCGCCGCCGGCTGAACCCGCCGAATAGCAAGCGAATAGCAAAAACCGACAAAGAGCCCCTGCCGTGACCAGCGGCAGGGGCTCTGACTTTGGAAGACGCGACACAACGCACTCCCGGAACCATGCCCTGACGTGTCACGATTCAGAGCACGGCGTGCGGACGGGGCGTCGAAGGGCAGCGGTGGCCGCGCCGGAAGGCGCGTTAAGGGGGATGTCCGGGTGTCAGCGGGTGGGGCCCGCCGGGGACGGCGGGACAACGGGCTCGACGCGAACGAGTACGCCGTCGTCGGCGACGTCGATCCGCGCGTCGGTGAGCACCTGCTCGACGTGCTGGCCGCCGGTGGGATCGCCGCCTACCTTCAACCCTCCGCCGACCTCAACCCGGTCACCCGCACCACCACCGTGCCGGCCCGGCCGGTCGACCGGCTCTACGTCGACCGCTCGCATCTGACCACCGCACGGGACTACCTGACCCAGCTCGCCGACGAGACCGCTGTCGAGCAGCCGCCGGCCCGCGACGAACCGGACATCGACGCCGAGTGGGCACGGATCATCGCCGGCTTCCACACCACCTCCACGCCCGGTGATCACCCGTGGCCGGCCTCCGAGGACATCGACGAACGGGACACCCGGGACGAGCCGACCACCGGCCCGCTGACCCGCTCCAGCACCGACGAGCCGGGTCCGACCGCCACCGACGTTCGCCGGCTACCGTCCGCCACGGACATTTCCGGGATCTCCGTGGGGCGCGGCACCCGACCCGACGAGCCCTCGCTGCTCGACGGGCTGGACACCTTCGGCGCCGACCTGCCCGACGACGAGGACGACGAGGGTTACCACCCGCCGCCACCGCCGCCGCTGCCGCGGGTCAGCAAGTACGCGGTGATCGGCACGCTCGGGGTGGTCGTCGGGTTCGTGCTGTTCCTCTTCCCGTGGCTGCTCCCGATCGACCGCTCGGCTGTCACGCTGTTCGGGTTCACCGGCATCCTGGCCGGTTTCGTCACGCTGGTCTGGCGACTGCGCCCCGGCGACGAGGACGACGACGACCCGGACAACGGCGCCGTCGTCTGACGTCGGCCCGCATCCCGGGACAGCAGCGCCCCGCCGGGGGCGTAACAGTGGTGTAACTTACTGTCAGTAGGAATACCGCTGTACGTCACTTCCCCCGCTGACTGACCGGTTTTCCCTTGCTCGCGGCGGTCAGTCCTCTGCTGATCGGAATGCCCGAGATGCGACAGAGTTCTCTCGTGGTGGTGGCCAACCGCCTCCCCATCGACGACAATCAGGCGCCCGACGGGGCCTGCGAGTGGCGGCGAAGCCCAGGCGGGTTGGTCAGCGCACTGCACCCGCTCCTGCGGCACACGCCGGCGACCTGGGTCGGCTGGGCCGGCGGCACCGGGCCGGCCCCCTCGCTGCCGGACGTCGACGGCGTGCGGATGCAGACCGTCGCGCTCAGCCCGGAAGACCTGCGCGACCACTACGAGGGGTTCGCCAACGCCACCCTCTGGCCGCTCTACCACGACGCGGTGGAGCAACCGCAGCACCACCGCCGGTGGTGGGAGGCGTACCAGCGGGTCAACCAGCGCTTCGCCGAGGCGACCGCGGAGGTGGCCGAGCCGGGCGGGGTGGTCTGGGTGCAGGATTACCACCTGCAACTGGTCCCCGGTCAGCTCCGCGCGCTCCGCCCGGACCTGCGCATCGGGTTCTTCCTGCACGTGCCGTTCCCGCCGCCGGAACTTTTCATGCAACTGCCCCGCCGGGCCGAACTGCTGCGCGGCATGCTCGGCGCCGACCTGGTCGGCTTTCAACGAGTGCAGGCGGCGCACAACTTCGCCCAACTGGTGACCCGGGTGCTGGAGCTGCCGGCCACCGACCGACGGATCGGCATCGACGGCCGGGTCGTCCGCATCGGCGCGTTCCCCGTCTCCATCGACACCGCCGAGATGGCCGCGCTCGCCAGCCGCCCGGACGTGGCCGCTCGGGCCCACCGGCTCCGACAGGACCTCGGCGACCCCCGCCAGGTGGTCCTCAGCGTGGACCGGATGGACTACACCAAGGGCATCGAGCAGCGCCTCAAGGCGTACAGCGAGTTGCTCGCCAGCGGCGACGTCAAGGTCCGCGACACGGTGCTGGTGCAGGTCGCCATGCCGAGCCGGGAACGCGTCGGCCAGTACCAGATCCTGCGCGAACGCATCGAACGCGAGGTCGGCCGGATCAACGGCGAGTTCGGCCGGGTCGGCGAGCCGGCCATCCACTACCTCACCCAGCCCTTCGACCGGGCCGAGCTGGCCGCGCTCTACCGGGTCGCCGACGTGATGGCGGTGACCCCGTTGCGCGACGGAATGAACCTGGTCGCCAAGGAGTACGTGGCCGCGCGGGTCGACGACACCGGCGCTCTGCTGCTCAGCGAGTTCGCCGGCACCGCCGCGGAGCTGTCCCAGGCGTACCTGGTCAACCCGCACGACCTGGAAGGGCTCAAGCAGGGCCTGCGGGCGGCGCTGCGGGCCAGCCCGGCCGACACCACCCAGCGGATGCGGGCCATGCGCGCCCACCTGCACCAGCACGACATCCGGGCCTGGGCCCGCTCCTACCTGCGCGCCCTGGACGAGGGCGGTGCCCTGATCAATCGCCTGACCAGCCCCGACACCGGCTCCGACGGCACCGCACGGGTGCCCCGGCCGGCCACCCCGACCGGCAGCCCGGCCGCCCACCAGGCCGGCGGCTGACCACGGTCGACCCGGCCGCTCAGTGTGCCGCCGGCTCCTTCTCCAGCCAGTCCAGGATCGCGTCGATCGGCTCCGCCCACCGCGCGTCCAACATCAGGTCGTGGCCCATCCCGGGGAAGAGCAACGGGGCCGACCCGTACCGGCGGGCCACCCGGGTCAACGTCGACGCCGGCACCACCCGGTCGTCCGGGCTGCCCAGCACCAGCACCGGGGGCGCACCCACGGCCGGCTCGGCCGCCGGATCACCCAGCAGCGCCCACTGCGCCCGCCGACCCGCCCGACCGAGGCGTCCGACGTACCGCCGGGCCTCCTCGTCGGGCAACTCGCGGCTGAACAGCTGCCCCCGGTTGAGCCGCAACGGCCCGCCGAACACCGCCGGCAGCGTCCCTGCCGGGTTGCGGCGCAACGCCGCGCCCAACACACCCCAACCGCCGAAGACCGGCGCCACCAGCACCGCGCCCCGCGCCGGGTAGCGGGCCAACGCGTGCGCCACCACCAGGGCCCCGGCGCCGTGCCCCACCAGCACCGCCTGCCGCGGCAGGCTCGCCGCCACCTGGACCACATCGTGGGCGTACGCCCGCAGCGTCGCCTCCGGCGCCGGCTCGCTGCCACCGTGCCCGCGCAGGCTCATCGCGTACGCCGGGAACCCCCGCGACGCGGCGTGACCCAACCAGTGCTCGGCGAACGCCCACGCGCCGTGCCCGAACCCGGGAACGAAGAGCAGCGGCGGACGCCCCTGCTCCAGCTCGGGGATCGCGCTGAGCACCTCCCGCCGGGCCGGCCGGACCGGGCGGAACCACTCCCGGCCCCGCATGATCCGCAGCTCACTCGCGCTCACGGTGCAGACCTTTCGTTCGCGACTGCGGGGCTCGCAAGCTCACTCCTCGCGCTCACTTGCCCTCCAGCTCGACCAGGGCGCGCTGAACGGCGCGCAGATAGTCGGCGTGCCCGACCTCGAACCAGTGCCGGCTGCTCTCCTTCACCGGCCCGGAGTACCGCTCCCCGGCCCGGTCCCGCACCCGCTGCGCGAACGCCGCAGCCCGTTCCGGCCGGTCCCGACGGGCCGTGAGCAGTCGGGCGAAGAGCACCGTCTGCCAGTGCGACAGGGTGAACAGCCCGGAGTCCGGTTGCAGCAGGCCGGCTACCGCCAACGTCGGATGCCCCGGGGTGAACGCGTTGAGCCACAGCGTGGGCCGACCCGCGCCCGCGCTGTCACCGAACACCGACGCGTCGAGGAACTCGAAGCGCGGCAGGTAACCGGTGGCGAAGACGACCACCTCGGGGTCGATCTCACGACCGTCGGCCAACTCCACCGCGTACGGGTGGAAACGGGCGACGTCCGGCACCGGGCCGATCCCGCCGTGGCCCACGTAGTAGACGAGCTGACTGTTCGCGATCGGGTGCGTCTCGTACACCCGGTGGTCGGGCTTGGGCAGGCCGAAGCGGGTCAGGTCGCCGACGGTCAACCGCAGCGTCCAGTGGTAGAGCCACTGGCGTACCCGCAGCGGCACCCGCAGCGCCAACAGGGTGTCGTTGACCTGGTCGGCGGGCCGGCCGAGGACGTACTTCGGCGCGTACCAGTAGCCACGCCGGGTGGAGTGCCAGCAGCGCGACGCCTGCTGGGCGGCCTCGACGGCGATGTCGCAGCCGGTGTTGCCGGCGCCGACCACCAGCACCCGCTTGCCGCGCAGCTGCGCCGGGTCCTTGTAGGACGAGGCGTGCATGATCTCGCCACGGAACTGTTCGAGGCCCTCGTAGCGGGGCAGCTTCGGCGACCAGTTGTGGCCGTTGGCGATCACCACGGCGGCGTACCGGGCGGTGCGCTCGGGGCCGTACCCGCCGGTGGACCGGGTGGTCACGTCCCACCGCTCCCCCTCGACCGGCTCGACCCGGATCACCTCGGTGCCGAACCAGATGTGCGAGCGCAGGTCGAAGTGGTCGGCGTACCGCTCGAAGTACGACAGCACCTGACCGTGGTGCGGGTAGTCCGGCCAGGAGTCCGGCATCGGGAAGTCGGGGAACTGGGTGAACGGCTTCGACGAGATCAGGTGGGTGCTGGCGTACACCGGGCTGCGGTCGTGCCGCCAGTTCCAGGCGCCGCCGACGCCCGTCTCCCGCTCGTAGCAGTCCACGCCGAACCCGTGCTCACGCAGGTTCTTGATGGCCGTCAGGCCGCTGGCCCCGGCCCCGATGACGCAGACGGTGTCGCCCCGGTCGGAGACCGGGCGGCCGTCGCTGTTCGCCGTGGGCGAGGTCGCCTCCGGGTCGGGCCGGCCGTGGTCGGTGGAGGTGGACACCGGGGACATCTCCTTTTGGTACGGCAGGCGTGCCGGTCGCCGCGAAATCCTCTCCACAACCGAGCCGGATGTCCAGTCCTGGGACCGACGCGTCGACGCTCGGGCGGGGCTCGGAGGTCAGCCGGTGGCGGGCAGGAGCAGGTCGACCAGGACCGGGAAGTGGTCGCTGGCCCGGCGGGTCTGCGGGGTGTCCACCACGTCGTAGTCGACCACTGTGATCCGCGGGTCGACGAAGAGCGCGTCGATGCGTCGGCGCGGGTCGGCGCAGGGGAAGGTGAGCCGCTCGGCCCGGTCGGCCGCCACCGCGGCGTCGGTCAACCCGCGCGACACGGTGGCCCAGGCGGGCCCGTCCGGGCCCTCGTTGAGGTCCGCCCCGGCCAGCACCGGGCTGGTCGCCGCGTCCAGGCCACGCTTGAACTCGGCGGCCTGGGAGGGCCGCTCGGCCGGGTCGGTGGACAGATGCGAGCCGGCGAGGGTGAACTGGGCGTCACCGACCCGGCAGTCGGCGTACGCGGCGCCGCGCAGGTGCCGGCCGGGGGTCAGCGGGAATCGCTGACAGCGGGTGCCGCGCACCTGGACCCGCAGGCTGGTCAGGAGCAGGTTGCCCAGGGCGGGCAGTCCACCGGCGGCCACCACCAGACCGAACGACTCGGCCAACGTGGCGGACTTCTGCCGCCACCGGAACCGGCGCGGCCCCTCCTGCACGATCACCACGTCCGGCGTCGCGGCCCGGACCACCGCGGCCAGCGCGGCGGTGTCGTCGCGCTGACTGTGGATGTTGTACGACACCACGCGCAGCGGCACACCCATTCCGGCCCGCCTCAGATCCGGCGGGCCAGGTCAGCCGCGCCGATCACCCCGGCGCTGTTGCCCAGCTCCGCCGGGAGCACCTCGGCCACCGGCAGGCGACCGCGCTGGGCGAGCGCGTCGAGGTACGAGCGGCGGGTGGGGCCGAGCAGCAGGTCACCGGCGTCGATGACGCCGCCGCCGACCACCAGGGTCTGCGGGTCGAGGATCTGCGCCATGTCGGCGAGGCTGGTGCCCAGCCAGCGGCCGATCTGGGCGAACGCCTCGGTGGAGACCGGGTCGCCGCCCTGGGCGGCAGCGGTCACCATCGGGCCGGTGATCGCCTCGGCCTCACCGCCGGCCAGCTTCAGCAGGGCGGTGGCCCGGTTGGGCTCCTGCCGGGCGCCGGCCCGGGCGAACCGGACCAGGGCGCTGCCGCTGGCGTACTGCTCGATGCAGCCCAGCCGGCCGCAACCGCACTGGTGCCCGTCCGGCACGGCCAGCATGTGGCCCAGCTCCGCGGCGATGCCGTGCGCGCCGCGCATCAGATCGCCTCCGAGCACGATGCCGCCGCCCACACCGGTGCCGATGGTGAACATGATCATTGAGTCGTCGGCGTCGCGGGCCGCGCCGTAGCGGAACTCGGCCCACGCGGCGACGTTCCCGTCGTTCTCCACGATCACGGGCAGACCGACGGCCTCACTGACGTACTCGCGCAGCGGCTCGTCACGCCAGGCCAGGTTGGGGGCGAAGAGCACTGTCGAACGGCTGGCGTCGATCCAACCGGCCGCGCCGATGCCGACGGCCTCGATGGTCCGCCCGCTGGCCAGCTCGGCGACCAGCTCGATGATGACGTCGCGGGTCTTGGCGACGTCATCGGCGGGAGTGTCCCGTCGGGTCTGCACGAGGACCTTGCCGGTGTCGTCAACGACACCGCCGGCCACCTTCGTGCCACCGACGTCGACTCCGATGGTCAGCGTCACCGCTGCCGCCCCCCTCTGCTGTGCTGTCCGGCCCAGGTCCCGGCCCACTGCCGGTCCGGGTCGGAATGTCCCGCGCTCAGGCGCCGTCGC
The DNA here is from genome assembly GCF_003857055.1 of Micromonospora inaquosa. Taxonomy (GTDB): domain Bacteria; phylum Actinomycetota; class Actinomycetes; order Mycobacteriales; family Micromonosporaceae; genus Micromonospora; species Micromonospora inaquosa. The sequence continues at coordinate 9,071 of NZ_QGSZ01000196.1, forward strand.
CCGATGCTTCCGCGTCGGCGTCATCGGGCACCCGCGAGGCGGGCACCACGGGACGGGTGGTCGGTGCCGGTACGGTCGCCGACCCGGCCTCGTCGACGGGTGGTGCGGCGGCCGGGGCGAGTGGGTCCGCCGTCCGGGTGGCGACCGACCAGACATCCCGCTCCGGCGCCGGCTGAGAATCATGCCCGCTACGGGTGGCATCGCGCCACACGTGGTCGTCGCCGGTCGCGGTGGACGGGGTGCTCAGGGCCGGCTCGGGGAGCACGTCGTCGGTGCTCGCGGCGGGTGCCGGCGTTGGCGGGGCGGTCCGCTCGGCGGCCGGCTCGGCGGGGCTCGGCGCGGCCGGTTCCGGCGGGGAGAACGCGCGGAGCAGGCTGGCGACGCCCGCGGCGAGGTCACCGGCGCCGGTCGCGAGGCGTTCGGCGAATTCCGGACTCGGGTCCCGCAACGCGGCGATGCCCCGACAGACCGGGCAGACGCAGCATTCGGCCGAACCGGTGGCGAAAGCACCACCTGCGCCGGAACGTCCGTCGGGGCCTGCGCTGTGACCGAGGACACCGGACAACATCCCGCCCAACGAGCCGAACGCGCCGCCCGCCGAGCCGGCGGAGGCCAGTCGCGCCCCCGCCAGCAGAGTGGCGACCAGTCGCTCCGCCTCTTCCCGGGCCGAACCCGGATCCGTTCCGCCCACCGTCGGCTCCTCTACCGTGCCACCGGACACGTCACTGCGCCGCACCGGTTGCTTCTACCCGGCGCTTGAGCTGCTTCAACGCGGTGTCCATGATCATCTTTTCGGCTTTGCGCCGAAACATCCCGAGCATTCCGACCGACAGCTCGACCTCCAGCGTGTAGGTCACCGTGGTGCTGCCGTCCGGGTTACCCACCAGGTCGTACGAACCACGCTGGGCCTTCTGCATCTTCGAGGGGGCGACCAGGTACCACTCGATCCGGGACAGATCCTCGGCGTACTCGTAGGCGAGCACGTACTCGTCGGCCATCACCCCGGCATCGATGGTGAAATGCACCTGACTGGCGTAGCCGTCCTCGTACTCCTCGACGACCTCGGCCCGGCGCACCGCGTCGGTCCACTCCGGGTAGCGCGCGAAGTCGCAGATGACCGCCGTCACCCGATCCGGTGCGGCGCCGATGATGATCGACTGGGTGGAGGAGTCCGCCATGGGGGGAGGCTACCCGCCTCCTGCTTGTCCTACCCCGACCGCCCGCCGGGTAGGTTTCGACACATGCCGACGCCACGGCGGCAGCCAGCCCGGCCAGTACGAGCACGAAGGAGTGCAGGTGCGCGAGTTTTCCGTCCCGCCGATCGTCACCGTTGGCGACGCGGCCAACCTCACCGATCCGGTCTGGGACAACGCCGAAGTCGCGCCCGACACCATCCAGTTCGCCCGCCCCACCCCGAGCACCGACGGCACCATCACCGCCTGGACCGAGGTGACCTGCCTCCAGTTCCGCGACGAGGTGGCCGCCGTGGCCCGCGGGCTGATCGCCGCCGGCATCGAGCCGGGTGTCCGCGTCGCTCTGATGAGCCGCACCCGCTACGAGTGGACGCTGCTGGACTACGCCATCTGGACCGTCGGCGCGGTGACCGTGCCGATCTACGAGACGTCCAGCGCCGAGCAGGCCGCGTGGATCCTCGAGGACTCCAACGCGGTCGCCGCGGTGATCGAGACCGAGGCGCACGCCGCTCTGCTCGCCGGGGTCCGGCACCGGCTGCCCGAGCTGGGCCAGGTCTGGCAGATCGACGGCGGTGGGGTCGACGAGCTGGTCACGACCGGCGCAACGGTCGAGCTGGCCGAGGTCGAGCGGCGACGCAAGGCCGTCCGGGCCGGTGACCTGGCCACGATCATCTACACCAGCGGCACCACCGGCCGGCCCAAGGGCTGCGTACTCACCCACCGCAACATGTACGCCGACATCGCCAACGCGGTGCCGGTGCTGCCGAACCTGTTCAACGCCGGCGCGAGCACCCTGCTCTTCCTTCCGCTGGCGCACGCCTTCGCCCGACTCATCCAGATCGGCGTCGTGCAGGCGCGGGCCACCATGGCGCACTGCGCCGACACCAAGAACCTGGTCGCCGAGCTGCAGGCGTTCCGGCCGACCTTCGTGCTCTCCGTACCCCGGGTGTTCGAGAAGGTCTACAACGCCGCCAAGCAGAAAGCCGAGGCGGACGGCAAGGGCGGCATCTTCGCCCGCGCCGAGCAGGTCGCCATCGCGTACAGCGAGGCTCTGGAGTCCTCGGGCGGGCCAAGCCTGGCGCTCCGCGCCCAGCACGTGGTCTTCGACCGGCTGGTCTACCGCAAGCTGCGCGCCGCGCTCGGCGGACGCTGCCGGGACGCGATCTCCGGCGGCGCGCCACTCGGCGCCCGGCTCGGCCACTTCTTCCGGGGGATCGGCGTGACGGTCTCGGAGGGCTACGGCCTCACCGAGACCTCGCCCGCCGCCGCCGCGAACCTGCCCACCGGCACCCGGATCGGCACCGTCGGCCGTCCGCTGCCCGGCGTGACAGTGCGGATCGAGGACGACGGCGAGATCCTGATCTCCGGCGATCTGATCTTCCAGGGTTACTGGCGCAACGAGACGGCGACCGCGGAGACGATCAGTGCCGACGGCTGGCTCCGCACCGGCGACCTGGGCCAGCTCGACTCCGACGGCTACCTGAGCATCACCGGCCGCAAGAAGGAGCTGATCGTCACCGCAGGCGGCAAGAACGTCGCCCCGGCGGTGCTGGAGGACCTGGTCCGGGCTCATCCGTTGATCAGCCAGTGCGTCGTGGTCGGTGACCGGAAGCCGTTCATCGCGGCGCTGGTCACCGTCGACGAGGAGGCGCTGCCAGCCTGGCTGGAGAGCGCCGGGTTGTCCCTCGACACCCCCGTCGAGCGGCTGCGCGAACACGAGGCCCTCCGCAAGGAGATCCAGACCGCGATCGACGCCGCGAACCAGGCCGTATCAAAGGCCGAAGCGATCAAAGTGTTCCGGATCCTGCCCCACGACTTCACCGAGGCGACCGGCGAGCTGACCCCGTCGCTCAAGGTCAAGCGCCAGGTTGTCCACAAGACGTACGCGGCGGAGATCGCCGATATCTACCGAGGCTGACTACCATCCGTCACGTGCCCGCATCGACAGCAACCGCACCGCACCCGCATCCCCTCGCCGCGGCCGCCCGCCTGGTGATGCTGGCGCTGATCGCCGTCCTGACCCTGTTCGCCACCCACGACGTCGCCCAGCTGTGGTGGATCGCGTTGCTGGCGGTGGCCGGGCTGCCGTCGCTGCTGGCACCGCAGCACCGGCTGGTCGGTCCGCTGAGTCGGGTGGCGGAGGTGGTGGTGCTGGGGCTGGCCGCGAGCCACGTCGCCGCGGTGGCGTCCATCGGCGGCACGGTCGACGGCCTGGGCGCGTCGGCGGTGCTGCCCTACCTGGCGGTCCCGGTGACCGTCACCGCGCTGCGCCGCCGCTTCCGCGAGGGTGCCGCCCTGCTCGTGGTCACCGCCGCGACGCTGCTGGTCAGCGGCGCGGTGACCCGGGTCGACGGTGGGCCCCAGCTCGGCCAGGCGGGTTACCTCGCGGTCTGCGCGCAGTGGTTGATCCTGGCGGCGCTGGGGCTGTACGCCGCCGGCACGCTGCACCGGGTGATGGCGGTCCGCGGTGAGGGCAAACCCCAGCCGTACGCCGAGGCCACCCGGCTGCTGACCCAGTTGCGTACGGTGGCCCGGCAGCTGCCCGGGGCGACCCTGGATCCGGGCGGCATCTCCGAGCACCTGCTGGAGGAGCTGCGCACGGTGGCCCGCGCGGATCGGGGCGCGGTGCTGTCGGCCAGCGGCGGCGGTCGGCTCGTGGTGCTCGCCCAGGCCGGCGTCGACCGGGTGGACTGGGAGACGACGCTGGACGCGGACTCGGCGATCGCCGACGCCTGGGCCACCCAGCAGGCCACCACGGCCGCCCGGTCGCAGTCGCGCTCGCACCGCGGCGCGGAGGTGTCCGCGCTGATCATTCCGCTGGTCGCCGGGGTGCGCACGGTGGGGCTGGTGGTGCTGGAGGCCGACGCCGCGCAGGCGTACCCGCCACCGGTGGTGTCCCAGGTGACCGCGCTGACCCGACCGGCCGCGCTGCGGCTGGAGGCGGCGCTGCTCTTTGACGAGGTGCGCTCGCTGGCCACCAACGAGGAGCGGCAGCGGCTGGCCCGGGAGATCCACGACGGGGTTGCGCAGGAACTGGTGATGGTCGGCTACGGCATCGACAACGCCCTGGCCACCGTGTTTGACGACGCCGACGAGACCGCCGAGGCCCTGCGTACGCTGCGCGGCGAGGTGACCCGGGTGATCCAGGAACTGCGACTGAGTCTCTTCGAGTTGCGCAGCGAGGTGGATCGGCAGGGCGGGTTGGCCGCGGCGATCGCGGAGTACGCGCGGACCGTGGGCGCGTCCGGTGGGCTGCGGGTGCACCTCTCGCTGGACGAGTCCACCGCCCGGCTGCCGGCCGCCACGGAGGCTGAGTTGCTGCGCATCGCGCAGGAGGCGGTGACCAACGCGCGCAAGCACGCCGGGGCGTCGAATTTGTGGGTCACTTGTGAGGTGGACCCCCCCTACGCGCAAATAGAAGTGTCGGATGACGGTCAGGGGATGGCTGACCAGCGCCCGGACGGGCGGTACGGTCTTGCGATCATGGCCGAGAGGGCGGAACGTATCCGGGGCCGGTTGGAGATCAGGCCGCGGCAACCCAGCGGCACGACCGTGGCGGTGGTTCTCGGCACCTCGGCCCGGCGCGATAACGTGCGCGGCAGCGCAGCACCAGAAGGGGAGTAACCCGAGGATGACCACAAGTCCGATACCGGCCACCCGTACCAAGGTCCTCCTTGTCGACGATCATGACCTGATTCGCAAGGGTTTGCGGCACGCCTTCGAGCGCGACCGCCAGTTCGAGGTCGTCGGTGAGGCGGCCACGGCGGCAGAAGGAGTACGCCAGGCCGGCGCCTTGCAGCCGGACGTGGTGATCATGGATCTGCGGCTGCCCGACGGCAGCGGCCTGGAGGCCACCCGGGCGCTGCGCAAGTCCAGCGCGTCGATGGGCATCGTGGTGCTGACCATGTACGCCGGCGACGATCAGCTCTTCGGCGCCCTGGAGGCGGGCGCGAGCGCCTTCGTGCCGAAGACCGCCCCGGCTGACGAGGTGGTGGCCGCCGCGCGGCACGCCGCCTCCTCCCCCAGCGCGTTCACCGCGGCCGACCTGGCCGAGGCGATGAAGCGTCGGCTCGCCCCGTCCGGTCCGCAGCTGTCTCCCCGGGAGGGGCAGGTGCTGCGGCTGCTCGCCGACGGGATGAGCGTGGCGGGCATCGCCAAGCAGCTGTTCGTCAGCGAGTCCACGGCGAAGACGCACATCTCCAAGCTCTACGAGAAGCTCGGCGCGGCCAACCGGGCTCAGGCCCTGATGACCGCACTCCGGCTCGGCCTGCTCGAGGCACCGGACGCGCCCAAGTTCTGACCTGCCTCCCGCTCGCCGAGCGGGATGTCGCGACCGACGGTCCGCGCCAGCTTCACCCTGGCGCGGACCGTCGCGCATCGACCGACGTCGGCGGGCAACCTCCGGCGCGCTATGGTCTGGCGTGCGTGGCGGGTGCACAATACCCGCGCGGGCGACGACGCTCGCGTCGCGGATTCGAGGGGTGAAACGCATGCAGCGGCCGGATTGGGCACCCGACACCATCGACATCGAGCGCCCGAGCGTCGCCCGGATGTACGACTACTACCTCGGTGGTTCGCACAACTTCGCCGCCGACCGGGCCGCAGCTCAGGCGATGGTCGCCGCGGTGCCCGAGGCGCCGCTGATGGCCCAGGCCAACCGTGCGTTTCTGCGGCGGGCCGTGCACCATCTGGCCGAGGCCGGGATCCGGCAGTTCCTCGACATCGGCTCGGGCATCCCGACCGTCGGCAACGTGCACGAGATCGCCCAGCAGCTCGACCCGCGGTCGCGAGTGGTCTATGTGGACGTCGACCCGGTGGCGGTGGCGCACAGCCGCGAGATCCTCGCCGGCAACGAGCAGGCCACGGTGGTGCAGGAGGACCTGCGCCACCCGGAGGCGATCCTGGCCCATCCGGACGTCCGTGAGCTGCTCGACCTGAGCCAACCGGTGGCCGTTATGGTCGTGGCCGTCCTGCACTTCGTCTCCGACGACGACCGGCCGGCGGAGCTGCTGCGGACGCTGCGGGACGCGTTGGCGCCCGGCAGCTACCTGGTGTTGTCACAGGCCAGCGACGACGGGCGCAGCGAGGACGAACGCGCCGAGGCGGAGCGGGTCTACCAGCGCACCGACAACCCGCTGTGGGTGCGCAGCCGCGCCGAGCTGACCGCGCTCTTCGACGGCTTCGAACTGCTCGACCCCGGCGTGGTCTGGGTGCCCCAGTGGCGACCGGACACTCCGGAGAGCGCGGAGGACGCCGAGCGCGCGGTCTTCATGGGCGGCGTCGGGCGCCTCGGTGACTGAGTCGCCGGGGGCGACCCCCCACCCGGGCACGTTCGCCCGGGCCTGGGCGAAGGCGGTCTCCGGCACCAGCTACCTACCGATGACCCAGGCCCAGTTGGAGTCCCTGCTGGACCGGCTCACCGCGGAACTGGCCAGCGCGTTGCTCACCGAGCCGTTCGACCTGCGGGCCGGGCACCGGGTCGGCGCCGAGTTGGTCGCCGCGCACATCGCCTCCGCCGAAGGGCTGGGCCGTACCGTCGAGGTCATCCAGCTCCGCCTGGTGCGCGACCTGGGGTTGGTGGCCGAGGAGGTCGAGGACCGGATGGCCCGGCTGTTGGCGGCCGTGGCGACCGGCTACGCCCGCGCGTTGCGCGACCGGACGCTCGACGAGCAGGAGTCGATCCGCCGCGCCGCGATGCGGGCCCGCACTCAGGCCGAGCGGGCGCTGCGGGCCAGCGAGGCGCGGTTCCGGCATCAGGCCACCCACGACCCGCTCACCGGCCTGCCCAACCGGACGCTGTTCACCGAGCGGCTCACCGCCGCGCTCAACGAGCCGGGTCGGGGCGCGCAACGGGTCGGGGTGTGCTTCCTGGACCTGGACCGCTTCAAGGTGGTCAACGACACCCTGGGTCACCAGATCGGTGACCTGCTGCTGGCCACGGTGGCGGAGCGGCTGCGCAAGGCCATGGGTGAGCACCTGGTGGCCCGGCTCGGCGGCGACGAGTTCGTCATCCTGGTGGAACAAACCGCCGGCACCGACGACATGGTCGCGCTGGCCGAGACGGCGCTCGCCGCGGTCCGCACACCGGCGCTGGTGGACGGGCACGAGCTGCAGATCTCGGCGAGCATCGGCATCGTCGAGCGCCAGGTGGCGGGGGCCAACCCCACGGATCTGATGCGGGCCGCCGACAGCACCCTGCACTGGGCGAAGTCCGCCGGTGGGGCGCGCTGGGCGCTCTACGACGCCGAACGCAACCAACGTGAACTGGCCCGCTACGCGCTTTCCGCGGCCATTCCGGCGGCGTTGGAGCGGGGCGAGTTCTACCTCGACTACCAGCCGCTGACCTCACTGCGCGATGGCAGCCTCGTCGGTGTGGAGGCGCTGGTGCGCTGGCGGCACCCCGAGTTGGGGGTGCTGCGCCCGGACAGCTTCATCGGGTTGGCCGAGGAGACCGGCCTGATCGTCCAGCTGGGCGGGTGGGTGCTGGCCGAGGCGTGCCGCGAGGCCGAGGCGTGGTCGGCCGGGGGCGCGGCGGCGCCGTTCGTCAGCGTCAACCTGGCGGTACGGCAGGTGCACCGGCCCGGGTTGGTGCAGGAGGTCCGCGCGCTGTTGCGACAGACCGGCCTGCCCCCGGAGCGGCTCCAGCTGGAGATCACCGAGAGCACGATGATGAGCACCGCCGAGGAGCCGGTACGCGCCCTGCGGGTCCTTGCCGACCTCGGGGTACGCATCGCCATCGACGATTTCGGCACCGGTTACAGCAACCTGGCGTACCTGCGGGACCTGCCGGTGACCGAGTTGAAGGTGGCCGGCGAGTTCGTGGCCGGTCTGCGGTCGTCCTCTGTCGGCCGCACCGACGAGCGGATCCTCGCCTCGCTGGTCTCGCTGGCGCACGCACTGGACCTGACCGTCACCGCCGAAGGGGTGGAGACCGCCGGGCAGGCCGAGCGGCTACGCGCGATCGGTTGCGACGCCGCCCAGGGCTGGCACTTCGGCCGCCCGGCCCCCGCCGATCGCATCATGGCGCGCATCCGCTGAACCTCCCGGGCCCGACCACCTACCTCGGCTCGCTTCACACCCCCGGCCCGCTCCACACCGTCGGCGGCCGGGGAAGCGGGGGTATCCCTGGCACCAGGACACCCCGGCTTCACGAAATCGGAGGGGATCACGCGGGGCAGCGAGATCCCACGCGGGAGGTAGACAGTGTCTACGTCGCCTGGTAGACACTGTCCATGGACGCGGACGAGCAGGGGCTGCGCGCGCGGCTGGTCGCCGCCGGCGTGGACCTGGTGCTCAGCGAGGGCCAGTCAGCGGTGTCGCTGCGGGAAATCGCCCGCCGCGCGGGGGTCTCGCACGGCGCACCGCGCCGCTACTTCCCCACCCACGTCGACCTGCTCTCCGCCATCGCCCGCGAGGGCTTCGCCGACCTCACCGCCCGGGTCGAGCAGACGATGCGCGACGTCGACGCGGACCCGCGTACCCGATTGACCGCACTGGCCCGGACGTACCTGGACTTCGCGGCGGCCCACCGCGGCATGTTCGAGCTGATGTTCCGCCACGACCTGCTGGCCAGCGGCCGACTGCGGCTGCGTGAGACCAGCCTGCCGCTGTTCGCCGTGCTGGCCGACCTGGTGGCGCAGGTACGCCGACCGACCGACGCGCCCGCGGCGGTGCTCGCCGGCGCGCTCTGGGCCAACCTGCACGGCATCGCCCAGCTCTGGGCCTGGGGCAGCCTGCCGCTTGCCACCGGCGCCACCGACGACGACGCCCTGCTGCGTGCCGCGCTCGACGCCCATCTCGGCCCGTCCCCCGCCTGACCCGAACCCGGAGAACACGTGCCCCTGCTGTACGACCTCACCAAGCTGACCGTCGGCACCACGCTGCGGCTGGGCTGGCGGCCCCGGGTGGAAGGGCTGGAGCATCTGCCCCGGCACGGCGGCGCGATCCTCGCCGGCAACCACCTGTCCGTCGCCGACGAGTTGTTCCTCGTCACCTCGACGCCCCGACACGTCACCTTCTGGGCCAAGGTCGAGTACTTCAACGGCCGGGGGCCGGGCGGCTGGCTCAACCGACGGATCGTCGCCGGCATGGGCGCCATCCCGGTCGACCGCACCGACGGCCGGGCCGCCCTGCGCGCCCTGGACGCCGCCGTACCGGTGCTGCGCGCCGGCGGCTTCGTCGCCGTCTACCCGGAGGGCACCCGCTCACCGGACGGGCGGCTCTACCGGGGCCGCGTCGGAATGACCCGACTGGCCCGCGACGCCGAGGTGCCGATCATCCCGGTCGGCGTGACCGGCACCGCCGAGGTGCTGCCCGTCGACGCGCGGCTGCCCCGCCGACACCCCGTCACCCTGCGGTTCGGCCCGCCGATCCCGGTCGCCGGACGGATCAACGGCCCGCGCGACATCCGGACGGTCACCGACGAGGTGATGGCGGCGATCCAGCAACTCACCGGCCAGGAGTACGTGCCGCGCTACGCCCCCAGTCGGGAGAACCTGACCGACTGAACCCACCCTCGTCGGCCCGCGGAACGCAACAGACCGTGCTCACGAATATGCCGGCCGCAGCCCGATACGCGAGTTTTTCCGCCCCAAACGGTTGGGTCCACATTGAAGCGAAGCCGGGCGCTAAGATACACCTTCTCACGCCAAATACGGGGGTAAATGTGCGTATCTGGAAGGGCGGCCTGGTGGCCGCGACCGTTCTTACTGTTCTTTTGGCGAGCGCCGGTGTTAGTTCGGCAGCCGCCAACGTCAGCTACAACATCTGGACCTGGAATGTGGCGGGCTGGACGATGCACCGCGGTTCGACCAGCAACGGTCTGATTGACGTGATCTCCGATTCCATCCGGAACCGCTCGACACATCTCGCCGCGCTCAACGAGCTTTGCTGGGGGCAGTACAAGGCGGTGCAGGCGAATCTCCGAGCGACCAACTGGGGCGAGGACCCGGAAGACTACTCGAGGTTCGAGAGCACCAACGACACCGGCTGCGGCGGCGAAAAGTCCGGCATCGCCCTCTTCAGCAAGGCACCGATGGGCACGGCCAACCGCATCACGTTGCCCGACGACGGCCGGGTGGAGAAGCGGAAGTTGTTGTGCGCCCCGCTTGAGGCTCGGCCACACCTCAGGTTCTGCACGACCCACATCACCACGTCGAGCGACACCATCGGGAGCGGCCCGATCAACCAGCAGCAGCTCGACGCGGTCCGCGCTCACGTGGATGCGTTCAACGCCAACGGCGACACCGTGATCATCGCGGGCGACTTCAACGCCCAGCCCAGCTACAACCGTCTGGACAAGTGGTATGCGCAGTCGGTGAACAACGCGAACAATCCCAACAACACCGGCGCCCATCGCGAGCTTGACGATCGTGATTCGCGATGCGTCGGATACGGCGAGAACTCCCAGGACGATGGGATTCCTGCCGGTCCGTGCGGGCCGGGCAAGAAAGTCGATTTGATTTTCGTACGGGAGATCAAGATCGTGGGCGCCTACGACGGTGACTCACTGAGCATTTCCAATAACTGCGGCGGTGCCTGCTCCGATCATCGAATCGTCATCGGATCGGTAACCGTGACGGTTGCCTCCTGATCCACGAGATCGCACGCAAGGCCCACAGCGGAGGGGCCTCGTCCACGACGACGAGGCCCTTCCGCTCCAGGATGGAGCTGGGCCCCGCTGCCGGCGGGTAGCCGTCAGCCGGCGAGCAACGCCGCCATGCGTTCGGCCTGCGCCTCCCAGCGCCACTCCCGTTCCACCCACGCCCGGCCAGCCGCGCCCAGTTGGCGGGCCAGGTCCCGGTCAGCGAGCAGCCCGGCCACCCGGTCGGCGAGCTGGGCGACGTCCCGGCCGCGTACGACGTAGCCGGTCTCCCCCTCGCGGACCGCGTCCGGTGCGCCCCCGGAGTCGCCGGCCACCACCGGCAGGCCGGTCGCGGACGCCTCCAGGTAGACGATGCCCAGCCCTTCGACGTCAAGACCACGGTTGCGGGTGCGGCACGGCATCGCGTAGACGTCACCGGCCGCGTAGTGCGCCGGCAGCTCCACCGACGGCACCGTGCCGGTGAACACCACATCGCGTTCCACACCGGCCTGGCGGGCCAGCTTCTCCAGGGTCGCCCGGTACGGCCCGCCACCGACGATCAGCAGCGCCGCGTCGGGCACCCGGCGGCGGATCTCCGGTAGGGCCCGGATCAGCGTGTCCTGACCCTTGCGCGGCACCAGCCGGGACACGCAGACGACCACCGGCCGGTCGGTCAACCCGAGCCGGGCCCGGACCTGCTCACCGTCCACCGTCGGGTGGTAGGTGTCCACGTCGACCCCGGGCGCGAGGCGGCGCAGCTCGGTCACCCCGTCCAACACGCGGGCCAACCGGCTGCGGGTGTACTCACCGAGATAGGTGGTCACGTCGACACCTCGGCCGATGCGTCGCAGCGCCGGCCGGGCGGCCGGCACCGCCGCCCAACCGACCTCGTGGCCATGGGTCTGCGCCACCACCCGACGGATGCCGGCCCGCCGCCGCAGGCCGGCCGCGAGCAACCCCAACGGGGCCGCCGCGCCGAACCACACCGTGTCGCAGTCGTACGCGCGAGCCAACCGGGCCACCCTGCGGGCGACCAGCGGGGTGGGCAGCAGCACCCGGGTGCGCTCCCGGATCACCTCGAACGGCTGGTCGGCGTCGAACTTCGCGGCCCCCCGCCAGCTCGACGCGTAGACGACCACCGATCCGGCCGGTTGACGGACCGCGAGGTTGTGCACAAAGGACTGGATCCCACCCGGGCGGGGCGGAAAGTCGTTGGTGATCAGCAGGGTGCGGCTCATCGGCCGGCCTCCCGGGCGTACGCGCGGGCGGCGGCCATCCGCTCCACGGTGGATGGATGGGTGGCCGAGTAGAGGTATTCCCAACGGGGTGGATCGGGATCGCCGAGGTTGACCGAGCCGAGCCGGCGCTGCATCGACTCGAAGGGCTCCGGGTCGTTGGTGAGCGCGAGCGCATGCGCGTCGGCCCGCGCCTCCACCCGGCGCGACATCAGCGCCTGCACCGGAGCGGCGACCAACCCGGCCACCGTGACCAGGGCGACCAGCAGCGGAAACGCGCTCGGTTGCGCCACCGAGTCGACGCCGGCCAGCCGCAGCAGCGGGCCCCACGAGCCGAGCAGATAGAGCGCCACCACGGCCGCTGCCGCGCCCAGCGCCCCGGTCAGCGTGCCGACCGCCACGTCGGAATCCTTCGCGTGGCCCAACTCGTGCGCCACCACAGCGGTCACCTCAGCCGGGGTCGCCTCGCGCAGCAGCGTGTCGTAGACGACCACCCGTCGGGTCGGCCCGAGACCGGAGACGTACGCGTTGACCGCCCTGGTGCGGCGGGAGGCGTCGGCGACCAGCACGTCCCGCACCGGCACCCCGTCGCGGGCGGCCATGCTCATCAACTCGGTGCGCAACGGGCCCTGCTCCATCGGGGTGAACCGGTTGAACACCGGCTCCACCAGCACCGGCAGCACGAACGACAGCAGCACCACCAGCACCGCGGCGCCGCCCGCACCGAACGCCCACCACCAGCGCGGCGCGAGCCGGATGACCGCGTAGAAGCCGAACAACGCCACCGCGCCGATCACCGCGCTGACCGCGTACGACTTGAGCAGGTCGATCGCCCAGCCGCTCCACCCGTTGGTGCTCAACCCGTAGCGGGTGAGCACACTCTGCCGCCAGGCGGCGAACGGGAGCGTCACCAGGTCGGCGACGAGCACCACCGCCAGCCCGCCGAGCACGGCCTGCGCGGCCCAGTGCCCACCGAACGGCCGGCCCACCAGCTCGACCAGGCGACTGCCCAGCGGGGTCAACCCGAGCGCGAGGGCGATCAGCAGCCCAACGGCGAGCGCGGCATAGCCACCGGGGCGAAGCGCGGCCCGGAACTCCCGGCCCTTGGCCACCTGCTCGGCCGGCAGGTCGCCCAACGCGGCGAGCTGGTCGGCCCGGGGCGCCGGCGGGCGGTGCCACGGGATGAGCAGCGCGGCCAGCACGACCAGCGCGATGGTCAGCCCGGCCAGGGACAGCAGCGCCCAGCCGCGCGGGGTCACCGCGTCACCACCCGTCGTGCCCCGCTCATCGCGCCGCTCCTCCCGCCGTGACCGCTCATCCTATGGCCCGCGAGAAGCGCGCTTCCGAGTGCGGTGTCGCGCTCAGGCGACGCGGCGGGTGGCGCGGCGGCGAGCCGTCTGCGGGCGCGCGGGCGCGGCCAGCACCTCCACGTCGAAGCCAGCCCGGGCGAGCACCTCGATGGCCTCGACCTCGGCGGCGACCAGCCCGGCCGCCGGGGACGTCTCGTCGAACAGGGCGGTCAGTGGGCAGCCGGAGCAGCCGTCGGCCCGCTTCGCGCACCCGTCGCAGTCGATGAGCATCACGCCTCCTGATCGGCTCGCGGTGCCCAGCCGACGCCCAGTCGTCGTCGACCGAGCACCGTCGGTCACATCGACGCTAACCACCGGGTACGACAGGAACCCCGCCCGACCGCCCGTTTCAGGGCTGGATCCACTCCAGATCAGCGAAATCGGGCTATCCCACCCGGTCGGAAGACCCGACATCAAGGAACTCGTGTCGATCGAGCGGCGGAGGGGCATTGTTTGTCGACCGGCCCCTCGGGCACTGAGCGACGGTGGCCGACCTCGATGCTTCGTCCGTCGTGGACTTCCGGTACTCCCCGCGCCGACATCGCCTCGCCAAGCTCCTCGCCGTGCTGGGCGCCGCGGCCCTCCTCGCCTTCTACACCGTGGTGTTCGACGAGGTGTGGTGGAAGGTGTTACTGCGGTTCGGGATGATCGGCGTCGTCGTCGCGCTGACCGCCAACTGGCAACTGCGCCGTCAGCCTCGTCTGCCGCTGCGGGTGACCGACGAGACGCTGCACCTGACCGGACCGAACGGGACCAGGCTCAGCATCGACTGGGTCAACGTGGCCAGCGCCCAGGTGCGAGGCCGCCTGGATCCGCGGCTGGTGGTCACGCCACTCGACCCGGAGCAGACGCGGCCCCCGATGCGACCCGGGCAGTGGTCGACCCCCGAACGCCGCCCCTACGAGTTGGTCGTCCGGCTCGCCTGGATGACGCCGGGCACCGACGCACTGCGTCGTGAGCTGGCCCGGCGACTACCGACCGGCTGACTGGCGGCGTCCCGAACGCCCGGCCGGTCGTCGGGGCCAGGTCTCAGCCCTGCGCGTCGAGGTCACGCAGTGCGTAGCGGAGGTGCTGCCACTCCTCCTGGAAGATCACGTGGAGGCAGTGCAGGACGCACACCTGCTTCTCGGGCCACCAGGCGGCCGGCCGGGTCTCCGCGAGCAGGTCCGGCGTGACGGTCGCGAGAAAGTCGCGCACCATCGCCTGTCGCTCGGCCCGCAGCTCAAGGATCTCGGCGAACGTCGGCTGCTCGACGGCGAAGATCGACATGTCGAAGCCGTCGGTCTCGTACTCGGCATGTGGTTGCCCGAGCGGGTGGAAGGGCTGCGGCAGTCGCCGGATCGACTTGCCCAGCCAGGTGTCGGTGGCAAACGCGAGATGGCGCAGCGTCTGCGCGAACGACCACTCCCCGTCGATCGAGACGTCGACCGCACCGTCGGGCATGGACACGGCCCGGTCGACCGCCGCCGCCCAGGCCCGTTCGGCCGCGGCCCACCCCGCCCGGAGGTCGTCCGGGTTGTTGGCCTGCCTGAGCTCACGCCCGGGGAACCGTCGGTTGAGCTCGGCCTCGACCAGCGGCACCACATCGACGCCGTTGATCAGGAACGTGCCCTCGGCCAGCCACGGCGCGTCGATGTCCAGACCATCGACGTCGACGCCGCGCATCACCGCACCGGCCAGCGTCGACCTGTTGAACCGGGCACCCCGCAGGTCCCGGTCGACGAAGACCTTGACGTCGTCCTGTGTCATGGCGACTCCCATCCCTCGGCGGTCGCGGCGATGCTAGCGCCGGGATGGGACAGGTTCGGGCACAGTGCGACGTGTGGCGCGCCCGCCCGGATCGCCCAACCCTCGCCGAGACCCGGCCCGTCGACGAGTCGGGCCGCCGTGGTCAGGAGCGGGCGAGCCGCCGCAGCAGCGAGTCCGCGCCCAGCGGGTAGGCCCCGTGCCGGCGTACCCCGTCGGCGACCTCGCGGTCCGACGAGACCACGACCACCGGCCGACCCGCGGGCTCGGCGCGGACCAGCCGCCGGATCAGCTCGTCGGCGGTCTCGCCCTTGCGGGAGAAGAGCACTCGTACGCCGCGCGGCGCGGGCGGCAACCCGTGCATCCGCTCGGCACCGTCGAAGACCACTGTGACCTCGTCACCGGTCTGCGCGGCGATCCCGCCCAGCCCGGTGATGAGGCGTTTGCGCTGCTGTTCCAGGGACATCTCACCGAAGCCACGCTTGGTGACGTTGTAGCCGTCCACCACCAGGTGCGCCCGGGGCAGGGCGAGCAGTTGGTCGAGACGGGCCGGGTCGTCGGTGTCGCGGGCGCGGGTGGCGGGGCCGGCCGGGGCGGTGCCCGGTTGCTCGGCGAACGCGTCGGCGACGAAGTCGGCGGGGAGTTTGTCCACCGGGTCGAGCGCCAACTCCCGGCGCAGCCCGACGGCGGCCTGGCCGATGGTCTCCAGGAGCAGCCAGAGCCGGGCGTCATCGACCGAGCGGGCCTCCTTGGCGCTGGCCCGCGCCACCCCGGCGGCGGCCTCGGCCTCGGCCAGCCGGGCCCGGGCGCGGCGGAGTTCGGCGTCCACGTCGGCGCTGGCGCGGGCGGCCCGGCCGCGCTCGGTGGCCAGCAGCTCGGTGGCCTTCCGTTCGCGGGCCTGGGTCTCCCGCAGGGTGCGGGCCACCTGCCGGGACTCCTCGCGGAGCTGACCCAGCTCCTCGCGGACGCGGGCCAGTTCGTCGCGGAGCTTCTCGGCCTCGACCCGGGCCACCGCGCGATCGTGCTCGGCCCGGGTGGCCCGCTGCTCGGCCTCGCGGACCAGCTCGGCGACGACGGCGCTGTCCGCCTCGGCGCGCACGGCCGCGCCGCTGGCGTCGATCAGCTCCCGCCAACCGCGGGGCCGGGCCAGGTAGGCCAGCGCGGCCACCTCGACCGGGTCGGCGGCAGCCGGCGCGGTGCCCTCGACCACTGCGGCACCGAGGTCACCGGCGTCGGCCAGGACCCGCGCGGTGACCCGCTGCCGGAACAGCGGGTCGGCGGTGAGCTGGGCGGCGATGACCGGCGCGCCGAGCCGGGCGCGTCGGTTGGGGGCGAACTTGGCCACCCGGCGCAACGGCACCGGGACCTCGTCGGTGGGGAGGGTGGGCAGCACCGCCGCGGTCAGCGTCACGATCCGCTGCCGGACCGGCTCGGGCAGGGTCGGCTCGGGCTCGGCAGCGGAGCCGTCGCCCGGCGTCGTTGAGCCTGATGCGCCTGATGTGCCGGTGACTACGTTGTCGTCCGGGTTGCCCACAACACCGTCGAGCGCGACCGGATCCTCCTGTGGGAGGTGGTCGTCGTACGGCTCGGTGAGGGGCATGTGGCAAGTCTCCCACCGCGACCGGGCCCACCGCCCGGTGAGTGAGCCGATCTCTCATCCTAGCCCCATGGTGACGGATGGGACGGCTGCGACGGGAGTGTCGGACCGGGGCGCTAGCGTGCCGCCGATGGCACAGGCGGAGTACGTCCAGGAGTCACTGGCCGGTCTCGACCCGGCGGTGGGCGGGGTGGACCCGGCGCTGCCGCTCTACGCGACGACCTTCGTGGTGGTCGACCTGGAGACCACCGGCGGCGCGCCGGACGGCGGCGGCATCACCGAGATCGGCGCGGTCAAGGTGCGCGGTGGCGAGCAGTTGGGGGTGCTGGCGACCCTGGTCAACCCGGGGCAGCCGATTCCGCCCTTCATCACGGTGCTGACCGGGATCACCCAGGCCATGCTGGTGCCGGCGCCCCCCATCGAGCAGGTGCTGCCGAGCTTCCTGGAGTTCATCGACGACGCGGTGCTGGTGGCCCACAACGCCCCGTACGACGTGGGCTTCCTCAAGGCCGCCTGCGCCAAGCACGGCTACCGCTGGCCCAACCCCCGGGTGCTGGACACGGCGGCGCTCGCCCGCCGGGTGCTGACCCGCGACGAGGTGCCCAACCGCAAGCTCGGCACCCTGGCCGCCTACTTCCGCACCACCGTCCAACCCACGCACCGGGCCCTGGACGACGCGAAGGCCACCGTCGACGTGCTGCACGGGCTGATCGGCCGGCTCGGCGGGCACCGGGTGGACACGGTCGGCGACGCCATCGAGTTCGCCCGCGCGGTCACCCCCACCCAGCGCCGCAAGCGGCACCTGGCCGAGGGGTTGCCCAAGGTCCCCGGGGTCTACATCTTCCGGGCCGCCGACGACCGGCCGCTCTACGTGGGCACCTCCGTGGACATCGCCACCCGGGTGCGCAGCTACTTCACCGCCGGCGAGAAGCGCGCCCGGATCTCCGAGATGCTGGGCGCGGCCGAGCGGGTCGAGGCGGTGGAGTGCGCCCACTCGTTGGAGGCGGAGGTCCGTGAGTTGCGGTTGATCGCCGCCCACGCCCCGCCGTACAACCGCCGGTCCAAATACCCGGAACGGATGCTCTGGCTCAAGCTGACCGACGGTCCGTACCCTCGGTTGTCAATCGTCCGAGACCTCTCCCCCACCGACACCGCCTACCTCGGGCCGTTCACCTCCCGGCGGGCCGCCGAGCTGGCCGCCGCCGGTTTCCACGACGCGGTGCCGCTGCGCCAGTGCACGCACCGGCTCTCGCTGCGCACCGTCACGCCGGCCTGCGCGCTGGCCGAGCTGGGTCGCTGCCCGGCACCCTGCGAGCACAAGATCACCCCCGAGGAGTACGACGACAGCGCCGCCGCGCCCTTCCGCACCGCCACGGCCAACGATCCTCAGCCGGTGGTGGACGCACTGCTCGCGCGGATCGACGTGCTCTCCCGGGACCAGCGCTACGAGGAGGCGGCCGTGGTGCGGTCCCGGCTCGCCGCCGTCCTGCGGGCCACCGTGCGGATGCAGCGGCTGGCCGCGCTGGCCGGCATCGTGGAGCTGGCCGCGGCCCGGCCGGCCGCCGGGGGCGGCTGGGAGTTGGCGCTGGTCCGCCACGGCCGGCTGGCCGGCGCGGGGGTGTCCCCACCGGGCGTGCACCCGCGGCCCACCTTGATCACGATCCGGGCCACCGCCGAGACGGTGTCGGGCGGGCACGGTCCGGTGCCGGCCGCCACCGCCGAGGAGTCCGAGCGGATCCTGTCCTGGTTGGAGCGACCGGAGACCCGACTCGTCGAGATGTCCTCCGGTTGGTCCTCTCCGGCGAGTGGTGCGGGCCGCTTCCGTGACCTGCTGGCGAAGGCCGAGAGCGGCGCGTCCCACCAACTCTCGACCGAACGCTCATGACCAACTGACCGATCGGACTACGTCGGCTCGCTTAGGCTGTTAGAGAAGTGCAGTCCTGCCCGATTCGTGGGCCTGCTCCCGCCGCCGGGCTCCGGCGACGCGGAGCCGGGGTGAGGAGGTGTCCCTCGTGGACGTCGACGCCGGACACGGCGCCGCCCTGGGGGGCGCCCTGCCGACACAGCCGGGTGAGCTGCCGCTCGCCCGCCGGCTGCGGTCACTGCTCAGCTGGCCGACCACCGACTCCGACCCGGTCACCCAGCTGGTCCGCACCCACCGGGGCATCCATGCCGGCACCGACCCCGCCGTGCTGCGCCGCGCCTACACGATCGCGGAGAACATGCACCGCGGGCAGTTCCGCAAGAGCGGGGAGCCCTACATCACCCATCCCCTCGCGGTGGCGCAGATCTGCGCCGAGCTGGGGATGGACACCACCACCCTGGTCGCGGCGCTGCTGCACGACACCGTGGAGGACACCCGCTACACCCTCCAGGCGCTCTCCGAGGATTTCGGCGGCGAGGTCGCCCACCTGGTCGACGGGGTGACCAAGTTCGACAAGGCGTTCTACGGCAAGGCCGCCGAGGCGGAGACGATCCGCAAGATGATCGTCGCGGCCGCCAAGGACGTCCGGGTGCTGATCATCAAGCTGGCCGACCGGCTGCACAACATGCGCACGCTCGGGGTCCGCTCCGCGTCGTCGCGGGAACGGATCGCCCGCAAGACCCAGGAGGTGCTGGTCCCGCTCTGTGACCGGCTGGGCATCCAGACCCTCAAGCGCGAGCTGGACGACGTCGTGCTGCTGCACCTTGAGCCCGACGAGCACGCCCGGCTGGCCCGGCACGTGCACGACCGGCCAGGCTGGGATTCGTACCTCGACTCGGTCGTCACCCGGGCCCGGGTGGCGCTGCGGCGCAGCCGGGTCGACGCCGAGGTGAGCCCCCGTCCCCGGCACCTCTACTCGATCTGGAAGGACACCATCGCCGGCGGCCACACCGCCCCGTACGACCTGCCCCGCATCGTGGTGGTGGTCGACGGCCCGGCCACCGACTGTTACGCCGCGCTCGGCGCGATCCACGGCACCTGGCGACCGATGGCCGGCCGTTTCAAGGACTTCATCGCCTCGCCGAAGAACAACCTCTACCGGTCGCTGCACACCAGCGTCTGCGGCCCCCAGGACCGCACGGTGGAGGTGCTGATCCGCACCGAGGAGATGCACCGCTCGGCCGAGTACGGCATCGCCGCCGACTTCCGTTTCCCGCGCTCGGGCAGCGGCAGCGCCGCGGCCCGCGCCGAGCAGTTGGACTGGCTGCGCCGGGTGCTCGACTGGGAGCCGGACGCCGCCGACCCGGCACAGTTCTACGAGTCGCTGCGCTGTGACCTCGCCGAGGGGCAGATCCAGGTCTTCTCCGACGGGCGGCAGGTCGTGCTGCCGGCCGGCGCCACCCCTGTCGACCTCGCCTACGAGTTGGGCAACGACCGGGGCGACCACTGCCTCGCCGCACGGATCAACGGTCGGCTGGCCCCGCTGAGTTCGGAGCTGGACGAGGGCGACGTGGTGGAGATCTTCACCGAGAGCGACGGTGACAACGGCTTCGAGGCCGGCGTGGCGCCGCGCGGCCCCCGCCGGGAGTGGCTGAGCTTCGTCAAGTCGCCGAACGCCCAGATGCAGATCAACAGGTGGTTCGCCGAGCACACCGAGCCGGGCATCACGATCAGCGACAAGGTTCGCCTCGGCCGGGCCACCATCGGGCTCGCCCTGCGCCAGCACAACCGGGGCCTCGCCAGTGACCTGCCGTTGCTGCGCCTCTCCGAGGAGTTGGGCTACCCCGACCTGGAGACCCTGCTGGTCGCGGTCTTCGACCGGGTGATCGAACCGGACACCGTGGTCCGCCAGCTCATCGACCTGGTCGACCATCGTCAGTGACCCGACGTGCCCCAGCGCATCCGAAGGACATTCGTGACCACTAGCCTGAGGTCATGATCCCCCGCTCCCGCGCCACCGGTCGGGCCCTTTTCTACCAGGCCTTCTACCGGCTGCCGTTGCCGGTGCGCAGACGGCTGGTCCGGCTGGCCGTGCCCAAGTACATCGTCGGCGCGGTGACCCTGGTCCGTGACTCCGAGGCGACGGGTGCGGGTCGGTTGCTGATGCTGCGCCAGCCACCCGGCAAGGGTTGGTCACTCCCCGCCGGCCTGCTCGACCGGGGCGAGGCCCCGGTGGTGGGTGCTGCCCGTGAGCTGTTCGAGGAGTCCGGCATCCGGCTCCCACCGTCCCGGCTACGCCCGGCGGTGCCGAACGCGATCGTGCACGCCAAGGGCTGGGTGGACATGGTCTTCGAGACCGAGGTGCCGGCGTCCAGCACCGAACTGACCGTCGACGGCGCGGAGGTCTTCGAGGCCGCCTGGCACCCCCTGGACGACCTGCCCAAGCTGACCTGGCCGACGGCCCGGCTGCTCGCCTACTACGACATCGGGCCCCTGGCCGGGCAGTTCCCGCCACCGGTGCCTGACGACACCCCGTGACCGGCGCGGCCGATGTGCCGGCGGAGCTGTGCGCGGTGGTGCTCGCCGCCGGCGAGGGCACCCGGCTGCGCCCGCTCACCGAACGGGTGCCCAAGGCCCTCTGCCCGGTGGGCAACGTGCCCCTGCTGGATCGGGCGTTGGCGCGGTTGGCTGGCCTCGGCCTGACCGGTTCCGACCGGGTCGCGGTGAACGCCTGCTACCTCGGCGACCAGGTGGTGCGGCACGTCGGGGACCGCGCACACCTGTCGGTGGAGCCGGGCGACCCGCTGGGCACCGCGGGCGGGGTGGCCAAGCTGCGGGACTGGATCGACGGGCGGCCGGTGCTGGTCGGCAACGCCGACGCGTACCTCGCCGACCCAGCCGCTCCCCCGGGCCCGGACGTGGCCGCCCTGCTCGACGGCTGGGACGGGCACACCGTACGCCTGCTCGGCCAGCCGGCCGCGGACCCGGCGGCGCCGGGCACCTTCGCCGGGCACTGCTTCACCGGCTTCTCGCTGCTGCCCTGGCGGCTGGTCCGGGACCTGCCGGTCGTCTTCTCCGACCTGGTCCGTGCCGTGTGGCGACCGGCCGAGGCGGCGGGCGCCCTGACGGTGGTGCCCTACCCGGGCACCTTCTTCGACACCGGCACCCCGGCCGACTACCTGGCGGCCAACCTGCACGCCGCTGCCGGCGGCGCTCTCATCGCGGAGTCCGCGACGGTGACCGGCCGCTGCGTGGAGTCGGTGGTCGGCGCGGGCGCGCGGGTGGACGGCGACGTGTCCCGCACGGTGGTGTGGCCGGGCGCGAGCGTCCGCGCCGGTGAGCGACTGCGGAACGTGATCCGGGCCGGGAGCGACCTGACCGTGCCCTGCGCCGCCCAGGGCTGAGCCCGGACGACTCCCGCCTCCGGTCTCGGGCCGGAACATCTAGCATGGGCGACGACGCCGACGAACGGAGAAATGCCCCGTGATCACCGCGATCGTGCTGATCGACTGCGCCACCGACGCGATCCCCGAGGTGGCGGAGAACCTGGCCAACCTTCCCGGTGTCAGCGAGGTCTACTCGGTGGCCGGGCACGTCGACCTCATCGCCATCGTCCGGGTCCGCGAGTTCGACCAGATCGCCCAGGTCATCGCGGGCAGCATCTCCAAGGTGCCGGGCGTGCTCAACACCGAGTCGCACATCGCCTTCCGGGCGTACTCCCAGCACGACCTGGAGGAGACGTTCGCGATCGGCCTGGCCAGCGCCGACTGACCCGCTCGCCGGGCCGGTGCCGGCTCCGAGCGTCGGGTAGCGGGGCGGCGCGCACAGGGCGGCCGGCCCACCGCGTGGGTGGACCGGCCGTCTGCTGTGGCTACGTCAGCTCTCGCTAGGAGCCGGTACCTCGGTGGCACCGCCGCCCGGAGCCGGGGACTCGGTACCGGTGCCGCCACCCGGAGCCGGCGACTCGGTGGTGCCGCCACCCGGAGCAGGCGACTCGGTGGTGCCGCCACCCGGAGCAGGCGACTCAGTGCCGGTGCCGCCCGGGCTGGGCGTACCGCTGGCGCTGGTCTGGGGAACCGGGATGCCCAACGTGTTGGCGAGCGCCACCAGCTCGTCGTAGTGCGTCTGCAGCGTCGGAAGCGCCGTCTGCGCCAACTGGACCACCGACTGCTCGGAGCCCTGCGAGATCTCCGTCTGGGTGGCCTGGATGGCCTGGACGTGACCGGCCAGCTCACTGGTCACCCAGAGCCGGTCGAACTCCGCACCGCTGGCGTTGTTCAGCTTGTCGATGACCGCCTGCTGATCGGCGCTGGGCTCGTTCGGCAGTTGCACCCCGAGTTGCGACGCGGTCTGCTGCACCGTCTGGTCCAGCTGGGTGTGGTCGGTCTTCAGCATCGCGCCCAGGTCCTTGACCCCCTGGTCCTGACCCTTCTGCTGGGCCAGGTCACCAGCGGTGATCTCGAACAGGTTGACCTGGTGTATCGCCTGCAGGTACTGGGTGTCCTGCGTTGACGGCTGTGCCGCGGCCTGCGCGGCCGCAGCCGGCGCGACACCGACCAGTACCAGCGCGGCCAACAGGCCGAGGCGTTTGAGACCCAACATGCTTCCCCCCCTTGAGACGTTGGACCGCACGGATACCCGGCTCACCGGGGTTATTCCTGCGATCGCCCGTCGTACGGGGTCGGCCGGTCCCACCGTGGCCGTCCGACTCCGGGCCGGATGGGCGGGGGGTGCGGATACGACGTGGCGCCCGCCGGAATCCGGCGGGCGCCACGTAACGGTGCTACTGGGCGGTCAGTGGCGGCTCTCGCCGCTGCCGACCTCCTCGCGCTCGGGTCGGGCCTCGACCGGCGGGTGCCCCGGCGAGACCGGTGCCTCGACCGGCTTCTCGATCGGGTAGAAGAAGCCCCGGATGGCCGGGCCGAGGGCCCCCAGCCGGTTCATCTTCTTCGGTACGACCCAGCCGACGTAGTCGAGCTGGCCGTGACCGTCCGCGTGCCCGTTGGACGCGCTGAGCGGCTGGTGCACCTCGACGAACCGGCCGTCCGGCATGCGCCGGATGATGCCGGTCTCCACGCCGTGCGCGAGCACCTCCCGGTCGTGCTGCTGCAGACCCAGGCAGAGCCGGTAGGTGACGTAGTACGCCAACGGCGGGGCCACCAGCAGGCCGATCCGGCCGGCCCAGGTCATCGCGTTCAAGCTGATCTGGAACTTGTCCGCGATCACGTCGTTGGCGCCGGAGAGCGTCAGCACGATGTAGAACGCGACGGCCATGGCGCCGACGGCGGTCCGGGCCGGGGCGTCCCGGGGACGCTCAAGCAGGTTGTGGCTCCGGTAGTCCTTGCGTTGCCGGGCCTCCAGGAACGGATACATCGTCGACAGGCCCACCAGGATGCCGGGCAGCACTACCGTTGGCCAGAACAGCGGTGGGATGACGTACCCGTCGCCGAGCGGGATGCTGATCTCCCACGCCGGCATGAGTCGGGTCGACCCGTCGAGGAACATGACGTACCAGTCGGGCTGGCTGGCGGCCGAAACCACCCACGCCTCGTACGGGCCGAACAGCCAGATCGGGTTGATCTGGAACAGACCGCCCATCAGCGCGATGACGCCGAAGACGACCATGAAGAAGCCGCCCTGCTTCAACGCGTACCGCGGGAACATCCGCTCGCCGACCACGTTGTTGTTGGTCCGGCCGGGGCCGGGCCACTGGGTGTGCTTCTGCGTGAAGACCAGGCCCAGGTGGACGCTGATCAGCGCGACCAGCAGACCCGGGATGAGCAGCACGTGGGCGATGAAGAACCGGCTGATGATGATCGTGCCCGGGAACTCGCCACCGAAGATCGACGAGGTGACCCAGGAGCCGATCACCGGGATGGACAGCATGATCGCCGAGGCGATCCGCAGGCCGGTGCCGGAGAGGCCGTCATCCGGCAGCGAGTAGCCGGTGAAGCCGGCGAGGAAGCCGACCCAGAACAGCAGCGAGCCGATGATCCAGTTGGTCTCGCGTGGCTTGCGGAACGCGCCGGTGAAGAAGATCCGCAGCATGTGCACGACGATCGCGGCCATGAACAGCAGCGCCGCCCAGTGGTGCATCTGCCGCATCACCAGACCACCGCGGACGTCGAACGAGATGTCCAGGCTGGAGGCGTACGCGGCGGACATCGGGGTGCCCTGCAACGGCGCGTAGCTGCCGTCGTAGACCACCTCGGTCATCGCCGGCTCGAAGAAGAAGGTGAGGAACACACCGGTCAGCAGCAGCACGACGAACGAGAACAGCGCGATCTCGCCGAGCAGGAAGGACCAGTGGTCCGGGAAGACCTTGTTCAGCAGCTTGCGCAGCGGGGTGGCTACCGCGAAGCGGTCGTCCACTCCCGCCGCCGCCTTGCCCGGCGTCGCCGCAAGGTCAAACTTTCGACGCTTCATGGCCGCTCCCAGAAATCAGGCCCGACGGTCTCGGTGTAGTCGGACTTCGCCACGAAGAAGCCCTCGGAGTCCACCTCGATCGGCAGCTGCGGCAGCCGCCGGCTGGCGGGGCCGAAGATGGGCCGGGCGTTGTCGGTGATCAGGAACTGGGACTGGTGGCACGGGCAGAGCAGCCGGTTGGTTTGCTGCTCGAACAGGCTGGCCGGGCATCCCGCGTGCGTGCAGATCTTGGAGAACGCCGCGTAGTTGCCCCACATGTAGTCACCGTGGCCGATCCGCTCGTTGGCCCGGCGCGACTCCTGCGCATCCGAGTCGCGGAGGTGGATCAACAGCGTCGGCGAGTCGGCGTGCTTGTTGCTCACGCCGTGGTCGATGCCGGGGAAGACGGTCAGCTGACCACCGGTGCTGATGTCCGCCGGGCGGATCGGTCGGCCGTCCTCGCGGACCAGGCGGATCCGCTGGCCGCCCTCGGGCATGGCGAACCCGGTGGTGAACATCTGGTTGTTCTTGTGCGGCTGCGAGATCAGGCCGCCGACCAGCGGCGCCGCGGCGACCGCGGCGACCGGCGCGAGACCGGCCAGCAGCGAGATGCCGAGCAGTGGGCGACGCTTCACACCCAGCTCGTCCGCCATGTAGAGCATGGTCTGGCCGGTGATGGTGCGGCTTTCCTTGTCCACCTGACCCTCGTGCCGGTCCTGGATCGAGACCTCCTTGGGCAGCAACTTCTTGCCCCAGGTCAGGATGCCGAAGCCGACGGCGAGCAACGCCACGCCGAGGGTGAGGCCGAGCAGCGGGGTGTAGAACTTGTCGCCACCCCGGCCCGGCTCGTACTGCCACGGCCACCAGATGTAGATGGCCAGAAAGGCCGTCGCGGCCAGGCCGGTGATCAGGAAGAAGCCGGCGACCACCCGGGTCAGCCGACGCTCCGCCTTGGTGCCCGGCAGCACCTGCGGCTCGTAGTGGACGATCTCGATGTCGTCCCGGTGCGCGCCCTCACGAACGATGTCGAACCGGGTCAGCCTGGGGTCGTTCACGTCGAGCGGCTCCCGGCCCTGCGAGGCCTGGTGCTCGGTGTGGGGGCTCATGCCGTCACCTCGCTACGGGTGGCGCCGAGCGGCACCACAGCACTGAATCGGATGGCCTGCTCGATCACGACTTACCCGCAATCCACAGGCTGGCGAAGACGAGCGCCACGATGCCAACCAGGAAGATCGCCAGGCCCTCGGTGGACGGGCCGTACCGACCGAGGTTGAACCCGCCCGGGTCCTGGTCGTGCTTCAGCGTCTCCTGGATGTAGGCGATGATGTCGGCCTTCTGCTCCGGCCGGAGCTGGTTGTCGCCGAACACCGGCATGTTCTGCGGACCGCTCAGCATCGCCGCGTAAATCTGGCGGTCGGTCGCGGGGTGCAGGCTCGGGGCGAACTTGCCCGAGGAGAGCGCGCCGCCGCCGCCGCCGAAGGCGTGGCACTGCGAGCAGTTGATCCGGAACAGCTCACCGCCGGCCGCGACGTTACCGTCCTCGCGGAGGTCGTCGCCCTCGGGAACGACCGGGCCGCCGCCAAGCTCCTGGATGTACTGGGCCAGCTGACGGGTCTGCTCGTCGGTGAAGACCGGGGGCTTGCGGTGCGCCTGAGCCTCCTGGCGGGCCAGCGGCATCCGCCCGGAGCTGACCTGGAACTCGACCGATGCCGCGCCGACGCCGATCAGGCTCGGCCCGCGGCCCTCGACACCCTGGGCGTTGCGGCCATGGCAGGTCACGCAGCTCACGTCGAACAGCGCCTTGCCCTCGGCGGCGGCGCCGGTGAGCTGCGGGTTGTCCTGCGCCTGGGCGCCCGGGGCGAAGACGGTGTATGCGCCGCCGGCGAGCATCAGCGCGGCGATCAGCCGGACCGCGGCGCCCAGCCGGCGGCGGCCCCTGCTGCGCGCGGCGGGCCGCTCACGCAACCGCGCGAGCAGACCGCGTCGGCGGTCGTTGTCAGAAGTCATGAGCGGTGTCCTTAACCGGTTGGACCTGTCTCAGGGGACGGAGCAGCAGCGCGGAATGTGACGCGCAAGATCACTGGAGCCAGTAGATCATGGCGTACAGCCCGATCCACACGACGTCGACGAAGTGCCAGTAGTACGACACGACGATCGCCGACGTCGCCTGCGCCGGCGTGAACCGGCCCATGGTCGTACGGACCATGAAGATGACGAAGGCGATCAGACCACCGGTCACGTGCAGGCCGTGGAAGCCGGTGGTCAGGTAGAACACCGACCCGTACCCGTCTCCGTTGATCTTGATGCCGTCGGCGACCAGGTGCCGGTACTCGTTCAACTGGCCGAGGACGAAGATCAGGCCCATCACGAAGGTGACGGTGAACCAGCGCCGCAGCGCGTGCACGTCACCCTTCTCCGCCGCGAAGACGCCGAGCTGGCACGTCACCGAGGACAGCACCAGGATCACCGTGAAGGTGGTCGCGTACGGAATATTCAGCGCCTCGGTGTGCTTCTCCCACTGCTCCGGCGCAGCCGCGCGGATCGAGAAGTACATCGCGAACAGCGCCGCGAAGAACATGAGTTCGCTGGAGAGCCACACGATCGTCCCGACGCTGACCATGTTCGGTCGTGTCAGAGAGTGGATCCGGCTCTTGTCAATGGCTGGGGCCGCAGTCACGCCGTCATTATTGCCCCTGACCGGGGCCGGCGATCAGCGGGGGGCCAAACGTGCGCCTTCCGTGGCCCGGGCGTCAGGGTCCGGTTCGCCTGGCCTAGCCTGAAAAGCGTGCTGCACGTCGATCCGATCTTCGCCACCACCTCGGCCCCGCCGCCGTTCACCATCAGCGCGGTGCTGACCGAGACCCGGCTGGACAGCTGGCTGGCCCTCGGCCTGGTGCTCGCCGCCGGCCTGTACCTCTACGGGGTGTACCGGCTGCGCCTGCGGGGCGACCGCTGGCCAGTCATCCGAACCGTGTTCTTCCTCGGCCCCGGGCTGGGCGGCATCGCGCTCGTCACGGTCAGCGGGCTACACGCCTACGACACCGCGCTGCTGTCCGTGCACATGATCCAGCACATGGTGCTGTCCATGGTGGCGCCGATCTTCCTGGCGTTGGGCGCCCCGATGACCCTGGCCCTGCGGACCCTGCCGGTCAGCCCGCGCAAGCGCCTGCTGGCGATCGTGCACAGCCGCGTCGCCCGGGTCTACAGCTTCCCGCTGGTGGCGTTCGCCATCTTCGTGGTCAACCCGTTCGTGCTGTACTTCAGTGACCTGTACCGCTACACCCTGGAACACGCCTGGGCGCACGAGCTGGTGCACGCGCACTTCATCATGACCGGCTGCGTGTTCTTCTGGCCGTTGCTCGGCCTCGACCCGCTGCCCGGCCGCTGGCCGTACCCGGCGCGCGCCCTGCTGATGCTGCTGTCGGTGCCGTTCCACACAGTGCTCGGCCTCACCATCATGCAGAGCAGCACGCTCCTCGGCGGCGACTGGTACCCGTCGCTCAACCTCGGCTGGGTCGACCCCTGGCAGGACCAGGTGGTCGCCGGCGGCATCCTCTGGGCCGGTGGCGAGTTCGTCAGTGTGACCATGCTCGCGGTGCTGGTGGTGCAGTGGGTCAAGCAGTCCGAACGGGAGGCCCGCCGGGTGGACCGCGAGCTGGACCGCCAGGAGGCCCGCGAACGCGCCGCCGACTCCGCCCCAGCCTGAGCTGCCCGGACGGTACGCCCGGACGCGCGACACCGGGCGGGATGTCGGCTACATCACCCCGCCCGGTACGATCTGCGGGCAGCTACGAGGTGGGAGTCAGGCCAGCCATGAGTGAGCGCATGTGCACCGTTTTGCTCTACAGCGACGACCCGCAGGTCCGTGACCGGATGCGGATGGCCGTCGGCACCCGTCCCGCGCCCGGTCTGCGGATCGAGTTCGTCGACGCGTCGAGCTACGCGGAGACCATCCGACTGGTCGACGACTACGAGATCGACCTGCTGCTGCTCGACGGTGAGGCGAGCCCGGGTGGTGGCATCGGCATCGCCCGACAGATCAAGGACGACCGGGACGACGCTCCCCCGACCTGCCTGGTGATCGCCCGCGCCGCCGACCGATGGCTCGCCGCGTACGCCGAGGTCGACGCGGTGCTGGTGCACCCGCTCGACCCGGTGACCACCGGCGGCACGGTGGCCGAGCTGCTGCGGACGCACGCACCCGCCTGACGTCCCACGCTCCTCCGGCACCCCACGGCGCCGGATCTCCTCGGCGCCGGTTCCAGCCCACCCGCACTTCGCATGCTCGGGAGGCCCGCCATGGGCGATCGGACCTGGCCGCACCTGCTCAACGCGCTGCTGCGCGGTGACGAACTCTCCACCGCCGACACCGCCTGGGCGATGGACGAGATCATGACCGGCTCGGCGACCGCCGCGCAGATCGCCGCCTTCGCCGTGGCGCTGCGCGCCAAGGGGGAGACTCCCGCGGAGCTGGCCGGCCTGGTGGAGGCGATGCTGGGTCGGGCTGTCCCGGTGGAGCTCCCCGAGGAACTGCGCCGTACCGCCCTCGACGTGGTCGGCACCGGCGGTGACCTTGCCCACACGGTCAACATCTCCACGATGACGGCGCTGGTGGTCGCCGGCGCGGGCGTCCGCGTCGTCAAGCACGGCAACCGGGCCGCCTCCTCCCTGTGCGGCACCGCCGACCTGCTGGAGTTCCTCGGCATCCCACTGGATCTCGGCCCGGAGCAGGTCGCCCGCTGTGTCGAGGAGGCCGGCATCGGGTTCTGCTTCGCGGCCCGCTTCCACCCCGGGATGCGCCACGCCGGCCCGGTCCGCCGCGAGGTGGGCGTGCCCACCTTCTTCAACTTCCTCGGCCCGCTGACCAACCCGGCCCGCCCCCGGGCCGGCGCGGTCGGCTGCTTCGACCTGCGGATGGCCCCGGTGATGGCCAGCGTGTTCGCGGCCCGCGGCGACTCGGCGATCGTGATGCGCGGCGAGGACGGGCTGGACGAGTTCACCACCGCCGCGCCGACCCGGATCTGGGCGGCCCAGGGCGGCACCGTACGTGAGGCCGTGCTGGACGCCACGGACCTGGGGGTACCCCGGTCCACCCTCGCGGACCTGCGCGGCGGTGACGCGGCGTACAACGCGGGCGTGGCCCGTCGCCTGCTGGCCGGTGAGACCGGCCCGGTTCGGGACGCGGTGCTGGTCAACGCGGCGGCGGCGCTGGCCACCCAGGGCCCGCTGGACGGCGATCTGACCGAGGCGCTCCGCGCCGGTCTGGCCCGCGCGGCCGAGGCGATCGACTCCGGCGCGGCCGCCGCGACCCTGGACCGCTGGATCGAAACCGCCACCGCCGGACCTCACCACGCCTGACCCGTCGGCGCCGTCTCCGGGTGGGGTCTCGGGCGTGATCGACTCGGATTCCTGAAATCCGTGGTGTCCGGGCAGCCGGAAGGCCCCGACTTCAATGAAGTCGAGTGGATCACACCCGGATGCCGGTGAGCGGACGACGGCGCGCGGAGATTTGTCGGACCCGTCTGGGAAACTACAGCTGAGTAGTTCTCCGCTTCCGTCCGTGCGTCGTTGTCGCATCCGGGGGGGCGGGCCGCCTGGTATCGAGAGGAGACGCCCGTGTCGCACCGCGAGCTCTACTGCGACGTCTGTGAGGGCGTGGCGTTGTTCGAGCCGCCGCCCTGCGTCGACGGCCACGGCACCGACTGTCCAGAGCTGATCTGCACCGCCTGCGGCGCCGCCGTGGTGGTCGGTGTGTTCGCCTTCCCGGCCACCCGGGTGGCCGTCCGCCGGGGCCAGCCCGCCCGCCGCCACGCCGCCTGACGACAGCGCCGGCTGACGAAAGCGCCGGCTGACGAAAGCGCCGGCTGACCACGGCGACGCCTCACCGCCAGTGCCGGCGACCTGGCCCGCGCATGATCGAAGGCCCGCTCCCCCTCGGGGAACGGGCCTTCGTCGTGCGCGGGTCGGTCGCGCTGGCGACCGGGTGGGTCAGTGCTCGGCGGTACGCCGGGTGCCGCTGTAGTACTCGAACAGGAGCCCACAGGCGGCGAAGACAACAGCCACCAGGCCGGCGCCGATCAGCCAGAACTGCCAGAACACCAGGCCGAGCGCGGCGATCGCGGCGGCCAGCGCCAGACCGAACGGCCAGTAGCTGCCCGGGCTGAAGAAGCCGACCTCGCCGGCGCCGTCGGCGATCTCGGCGTCCGGACGGTCTTCCGGGCGCAGGTCGATGCGGCGGGAGACGAACCAGAAGAAGCCACCGCACATCGAGCAGAGCAGGAACGACAGCAGCAGGGCGACGGTGCCGACCCACTCGACGCCGCCCGACTCCCCGTTCGTCCAGGCGCCGTAGAGGATGGTGGCACCGAAGAGGAACCCGGCGATGATCAGGAAGATACGCCACTCGGTCTTCATGCCGCTGCCTCAGCTTCCGGTGCGGGCCGGAACTTTGTCCGGGTTGAAGTTGTCCTGCGTCCGCCGGGTGTCGAACGGCTCCGTGGTCTCCGCGTACGGGTCCTCGCCGATCGCGGACAGCGCGTCCTGGGTGGACTTGCCGCTCTGCTTGGCCGCGAGGAACTGGTCGTACTTCTCCGGCGACACCACCCGCAGCTCGAAGTTCATGAACGCGTGGTAGCTACCGCACAGCTCGGCGCAGCGCCCGACGAAGGCGCCCTCGGTCTCCAGGCTGGAGACCTCGAACACGTTGCGGATCTTGCCCGGCATGACGTCCCGCTTGAAGAGCAGCTCCGGCACCCAGAAGGAGTGGATGACGTCGCGGCTGGTCTCCTCGAACCGGATGGACCGGTTGGTCGGCAGCACCAGCACCGGGATGACCTCGCTGGTGCCGAGCGTCGACGCGGTGGTCTTGGCCTCCGGGCCCTGCCCGTCACGGTAGTTGAACTGCCAGTTCCACTTGAACGCGACGACCTCGACCGTGACGTCCGGGTTCTTCGACAGCTTGTCCACGTCGGTCTGCACGATCGCCGTGTAGTAGAAGAGCACGGAGACGATCAGAATCGGCGCGATGGTGTAGAGGAACTCCATCGGCATGTTGTAGCGGGTCTGCACCGGCAGCGTGTTGCCGCGCTTGCGGTAGCGCACGACGCACCAGAAGATCAGACCCCACACGAAGACACCGACCGCGAGGGCGGCGATGCAGGAGGCGATCCACAGGTCGTACATCCGCCGGGACTCCGCCGAGATGCCCCCCTGCGGCCAGCCGAAGCCGTCGAACGTCGCTCCAACGTCACAGCCCGTGAGCAGGACCAGCAGCGCTACGCCACCGAGACCGAGCCCGGCCAGCCGACCAGCACCGCGCCTCCGGCGCCCACCGGCCCCTGGGGAAGCGCTGTGCCGTACGGCCGACGGCCGTACCTCCGAACTCCTTGCGACCACCTGGTCCTGCCTCCCTAGCGCGCCGCGGTGCGTCTTTCCTCGGCACCGACGGCAAAGGCGTCACCGACGGTCGCAGATTACTCGACCATGACGGACTCGGCCGTGGTGGGGTCACTGTCCGCCCCCCATCGGGGGGAAGCTAGGCATACCGCCGCGATACCGTCGGACCTGTGAGCGCGAGGAGTGAGCCGGGTTTGCGAGCCCCGCAGCCGCGAACGAAGGTGGCACCGTGAGCGCATCCCCGGTCTACCTGGACGCGGCGACCGCCGCGCCGATGCATCCGGTCGCGCGGCAGGCATTGCTGGCCGCGCTCGAGGACGGCTGGGCCGACCCGGGCAAGCTGTACACGCAGGCCCGCCGGGCTCGACAACTGCTCGACGCCGCCCGCGAGGCCACCGCGTCGACGCTCGGCGTCCGCGCCGACGAGCTATCCTTCACCCCCAGCGGTACGACCGCAGCCCACGGCGCGGTTCTCGGGGGCCTGGCGGGGCGGCGCCGGGTCGGGTCGACGCTGGTGCACTCGGCGATCGAGCACTCGGCGGTGCTGCACGCGGCGGAGCGGCACGTCGACGCGGGCGGGATCGCCACCGCGGTGCCGGTCGACCGGCTGGGCCGGCTGGACCTGACCGCGTGGTCGACCGCCGTGCGGGCCCCCGGGGTCGCGCTGGCCACTTTGATTACCGCCAGTCACGAGGTGGGGACCGTGCAGCCGGTCGCCGAGGCGGCGGCCGCGTGCGCCGACGTGGGGGTGCCGCTGTACGTGGACGCGGCCCAGTCGGTGGGTCGGGTGCCGCTGCCGGCCGGCTGGTCGGTGCTCACGGCGAGCGCCCACAAATGGGGCGGGCCCCCCGGGGCTGGG
>NZ_QGSZ01000232.1 GCF_003857055.1 Micromonospora inaquosa
GGACCATGGTCTCCGAGGGTCGCGGGTAGTCGGCCGGCGTACGCGCCGTCCCGTAGCTCGGCCCCGGCCCGTGGTCGGCAGACCCTGGCCCGTAGGCCGGGTGTCCCGATGGGTCGGCGGAAGGTGCCGCCGACATGGGTTCCGGTCGCCATCCGGCTTCGACGTGCTCGGCGCTGTAGTGCCTGCCCGCAGGAGGCATGGGCGCGTGGGTCATCATCGTCGCCCCCTTGTCAGATCGAGACGTTGATAGCGTCGGGAACGGCGTGGGTGCTCGGGGTGCCCCGGCCGATACCGGCGTGGACGTCCGGGCGGGACTGCCGCAGATGCCCCGCCCACATCCCGCCGAGGACGGCGAACGCGGCCAGGATCGCGGGCAGCAGGAACGGATACAGCGACCCCGGCGCGGCACCGAGTAAGGAGCGGGCGTTGCCGATCATCAGACCCAGCAGCACCAGCCCACCCAACACACCGAGCGCGGGTGCGAGCCGCCACTCCCACACCCCCGGCCTCGGGCCGCGCACGCTCGACGGTGCCATCATCGCCGCGACGGAGGCGGCCAGCAGCAGACACAGCAGGCCCATCGCGCCCAGCGTCGAGAGCCAGGTGAACATGACCGCGATCGGGTCAGCGCCGGTCAGCGCGAACGCGCCCACCACCACCGAGGCAATGGCTGTCTGCGTCAATGAACCGCCGCGCGGCGCGCTGACCCGGGTTGCACTGCCCGTGCGCGCGAGGCCGGCGGGGAGGACACCTTCGCGAGCCATGGCGAACACGTACCGCGCTACCACCGAGTGGAAGGCCAGCATCGAGGTGACGACCGCGAGGACCAGCACCAGCTCCGCGAACGGCACCCACCCGCCGCCGAGGCGTTCCAGGACCGCATACGGCAGACCTGCCGCCGGGTCGGCGGCCACCTCGCCGACGGCAGCCGGGCCGACGGCCACGCCCATCGCCCACGCCGCGAGCGCGTACACGCCGCCGAGGACGACCACCGCGCCGATGGTGGCCCGGCCCACCGAGCGGCGGTCGACGGCCTCCTCGACCATCGAACCCGGGGCGTCAACACCCATCAACGCCGCCACGCAGAAGGCCACGGCACCGCCGACACCGCCGACCGCCAGTCCCGAGGCGTCGAAGCCCGACCACGACAGCCCACCGTCCGCCGGTTCCGCCGCGCCGGTGAGGACGAAAGCGGCGACGATCAGCAGCGACACCACCAGCACGGCCACCAGGAGCCGGGTGGACAGCGCGATCGCCCGGATACCGAACGTCGCGACCACGGCCAGTGCGATGCCCGCCCACACCCACCACGCCCCGCCGAGCTGCCCGGCGAGCGTGGCACCGAGCAAGCCGTACAGGCTGATCTGGATCGAGTTGTAGGCGACCAGGGCGACCAGGCCGGCTGCGACGCCCCAGCCGCGCCCGAGGCTGTTGGCGAGGATGCCGTAGTAGGCCGCTGGGTGCCCCAGCTGGCGGGCCATCGCGGTGTATCCGACGGTCAGTAACGCCACGATCGCCGCGACGAGGACGAACACCAGCGGCAATGTCGTTAGCTGCGTGGTCGCGTAGGTGGCGACGATGCCTCCGGCGAGCACCACCATCGGCGCCGACGCCGCCGCCCCGAACACCCACAACCCTGTGGGAGTCAGCGTCCGCCGCGCGAGCGCCACCTGCATGTGCGTCGACCTCATCGCTGCCCCCGCCCCGGCGTGTTCGGGCAGCACGAGAGCTGGCAGCCGTCCACCGGGTGCCTGCTCACGTCGGCCGCGTTCGCCGGGACGAGATACACCGCCGCCGGGCGTACCGGTCCGCGATGCCAGTAGCGGCGGTCGCGGTCAAGCCGCCGCTGCGCGGTCTGCGCGTCGGGGGTGAAGCCAAAGAGGTCGTGGCAGCCGTCTGCCCACTGACGGCGGATCGCGTATCCCCACGCGAACTCGTCCGACGTCACGTCTCCCGCGTCCGTGACGGCGGCATCGACACGCGCAGAAGGCGACGAAGGTGGCAGCCACCGTCCAGCGTTGCACCAGCGTGGCGGGGCCAAAGCCCGTATACGGGTCAGAGCGGACAGCATGAGGGGTGCCTCCTTCGATAGCAGGGCGCGTAAGGGTGAGCCCGCGAGGTCATCGCCAGCAGGTGATCAAACGTCTGGGGTTGGTCGTACAGGTCAGGGAGAACGAGGTGACGCCGGGAGGGCACGACGCCGCAGCGGCATCGCGGAGCGGTGCGCGCGCACCCGGCTCGGCAACAGATCGGACCGCTGGCCACCGGACGCGGGCCGCCACATCCGCCCCAACGCCGACCCACCGGGCTCCAACAACACCGGCGACCGCGGCTCATACCCCAGCCGAGCAACCAGGCTCTCGCGCGGCCGGGCGCCGCTGACCTCCGTGGAGGCCGGTAGCCCTTCCGCGTCGAGCCTGTGGTGGTAGCTGGCCAGCAAGCCGCGTGCAGCGCCGCTCTGCCCGGGACGAGCCGCGAGGTGCGCGAGGTAGTGATGCGGCGTATGCGGGAGCACCGCATTGACGTAGGCGTGTAGCAGCGCGAACCGGGGGCGTGCGATCCGAGGAGCCGTTGCAGGTAGTACACCCAAGACGCAGCCGGCGCGGGCGACTCCAACCGCGAATACCAAACCGCCACCGCGGCGTAGTCATCGGTCATGTTCACCTGGCCCTCGTCTACCCCACGCGCCAGCACGAGCTGTGCGTGGCGGCGCAGAACGACAGGGCGCTCAGCCGCGTCCGGGACCACCTCGATGTGGCGGCTGCTGATCAGCTCGGCGAGCAGTGCAGCGCCGCAACCGACGCTGAGGGCGCTGGTGTGTGGGCGGGGCTTACCAGTCACGTCGTCGTGAGCAAGCCCGAAGAAGTCATCGCCGAGCATCATCGGACCGGCCTCCCTCGGTAGCGATCATGGACGTCTGCCCCAGCCCGCCGCCGCGCTCTTTCAGCTACGACGGCGGACGGGCGCTATATGTGGCGGGCAGGGGCCGGTATGGTCGGACCGCACGCATTCACGTGCGGGTCCTACAGCCGGTCCTTGTACGCCTCCGCAGGGCCGGGACCCGACCGGGTTGAACGGTCGGCGGTGACCAGGGATCGATACATCGCTTGTGGTAGGTCCACCTTCACGGACAGTCCATATCGGCCGGAATCCCCATCTGCCACCCGGCCTAATGCTCGTTCTGACACCCGGATGGCCTCTGAGCAGGTCCTCGACACGGACCGTCACCACGCACCGGGCTTGATCGCCAAAATTCGGGGTTACGCTGACCGCACAGCCGGTGAGCGATAGCCCATCGGCGATGGCGTGTACCCGGAGGTGCGTCGTGATCAGCCCGCTCGTGCGCCGCCGGAGGCTTGCCCAGGAACTGATCCGGCTACGTGACGGACGTGGGTACTCATCTGCCCACGTCGCCTCAGCGGTAGGAGTCTCACGTCAGCGCATTTCCGAGCTGGAGAACGGCCGCGTCGTTCCCAATCTCGATCTGGTCGCCAAGGTTCTGAAGTTCTTCGCATTGGCCGAGGAACAGAGGCAACAGTTGATGACGATCGCCCGCGACGCGCAGGAACGCGGATGGTGGGCCACCTTCGCGGAAGAGATGGGCACACGCCAAGCGCTCTACGCCGACCTCGAAGCTGGAGCGAGCGAGATTCACGAGTACCAGATGGTGTACCTACCGGGGCTGCTCCAGATACAGGCGTACACCGAGGCGCGCATCGTGATGGACCGCCAGGATGGTGCGACCTACAGCCTCGCCCGAGCGCTCGAAGCCCGCGCCGGCCGCCAGCTCGTCCTCAAGCGGCCTGACGGCCCAACCTACGAAGTCATCATCGACGAACTGGCGGTACGCCGATTCGCCGCGCCCGCGCCCGTGATCGCCGAACAGCTCGACCACCTTGTGGTGGTCGGGCACGAGCGCCCGACCATAACGATCAGACTCCTCCCGCTGGCCGTTGAGATTCGGCAACACGCCGTGCCGCGCTCGGCATTTTTCACGTACCGCTACCGGGACCCGCAAGACCCCGTGGTGGCCGCCGTGGACACAGTCACGGATGACCTCGTGCTGACCGACGAGGCGGACGTCAACCGCTACCTCGACCTGTACGCCCGGTTGCGGGAGGCGGCCCTGTCGCCTGGCGACAGTCTTGACTACCTGGCCGCAACGGCCGAGGAGATCAGGAGAACGATTCACAATGGTTAAACGGCGGTTCGGTCCCTGGCGAAAGTCCACCCGTAGCGGTGGCGCCGACAATTGCGTCGAGGTCGCCACCAGTACCGATCGGCACATCGGCGCCCGCGACTCGAAGAGCCCCGACGGCGGCATCCTGGTCTTCAATCCAGGTGAGTGGTCGGCGTTCGTGAAGGGTGTGCGGGACGGCGAATTCGATCTGTAACCCCTACGACTGGCCGCCAGGCTCGTTCACTGGCCCGGCGGCCAGTCGTTAGGTCCGAGAATCGGTTGGGCCTGACGAGCCCATCGATGTCACGCACGTGCGGACGCTGACCCCGTGCTTGAACCGGATGGGGTGCGCTGGGACCATATAGGCACATCAGTTCGGCGGCGATGTCCGGACGCCGGGCGCACCAAAAGGATCGATCTTGGGGGCCAGCAGTGGGAAGGGAGATCGTTCCGAACGCGCGCCTTACGGCGGCCCGTAGGTCGCTGTTATCCCCGTCCGGCTCGGAACGCCCGATGTCGCGCCAGGAGCCGACCGACGCCTGCTACACCGTGCTGGCCAGGATGTACGCCGAACAAGGTGGCAGGCAACGGTGGCCGGGTCTGACCGAGGTCGCAACAGCACATGCCGACGATGCTGGGGTGCAGAACTCATGACCGACTCCACGGTGACGCCAAACGACCAGCTGAGATCCGCCCGTAAGGCGATGCTCTCACCTTCGGGCTCACGACGCCCGATGTCACGGCAGGAATTGGCTGACGGCTGCAACGCCGAACTCAATAGACGGTACGAAGCGCAGGGACGACGGCCCCGTTGGGCCGGCATGACCGAGAAGACCATCGGTACGCTCGAACGGGGCGAGATTCGATGGCCCAACGAGGACTACCGTCGCGCGCTGTGCGCGGTCCTCAAGTCGGATGAGCCGTCGCTCGGTCTTTACATCGACCGGCCTGGTTCTATGGTGCAGGGTGATCAACAATCACTTAAGAGGGAGTCAGATTCCTCGCAACACCGTCGTGTTGGGTCTTTCGGTGGGCGCCACGATGCATACGAATACGGGCAGGGCTTCCCACTCGGCCAGGAGGAGCTTGAGTGGTCCATCGACCGATCCGCTGACCAGGCGTTGATATTCGCGTCAGCGGCTGCGGCTGGCTTGGATGCGCAGTCTACCGATGATCTGTTCAGCAGGGCATCGGACATTGCCCAGGACTATGCGAGCCAAGACAGATGGCGGACGTTCGTCCGCGCCAAGAGCCTCCGGGACAGCGCGTTCGAGCAGGCGGCCCGCACCAAGCGTCCAGACAACCTAGCTGACCTATACCTGCTTTCAGCTCTGAATAGTCTTTTGATGGCCTCCGCAGCATTTGACCTCGGTCGTCCGAGTGGGGCACTGCGTCTTGCGCAGGGCGCCCGGACACTCGCTGGCTTGTCAGGGCATACCGAAGCTGAGGCTTGGTCTATCGGTCTCGTGGCCACGCTGTTCAATTGGCAGAATCGCCCACAGGAGGCCCTTGTTGAGATCGAAAGGGCGCGTCGGCTCACCGCAAGCAAGAAGGAACTATTTCGAATTTTGAACATCAAGGCACGTTCATCCGCGCTTCTGGGCGACCGCAGCGGGACCGAGGACGCACTGGGCGAGGCGCAGGGTTGCCTAGCTGGAGCCAACTTCGGCAGTATGCTGCACGACCAGATCGCAGGCGAGTTCGGCTTTGACTCCGCGAGAGCCTCAGCATGCGCTGGCACAGCGTGGCTGCACCTCGGAGACGGTGCGGCAGCGCGCTCTTATCTCGAAGCCGCAGTCGCCGAATACGAGGCGCTTCCACATGTGATGCGGCCCTGGGCACCGCTCACGGGTGCCCGGGTCGATCTTGCGACCGCCTGTGTAATTTCCGGGGACCTTGAGGCTGCGGAAGCGGCCTTCGAGTCCGTGTTCAAGTTGGAGGATGGCCGGCGCATCTCCACAATCACTGGACGTGTTGATGCGACTCTCAGGCAACTGCGCAGTAACTTCAAGAACGATAACCAGGCCCGCCATCTAGGATCACGAATCGAATCCTGGTCGAAGGGGGATTGAACAGTGTTCGATTGGCTATCGCTGATCGACTGATGCCAGGATCTCCGCTTCATGCTGTTGCGTGAGGCCGATCTCGGCTGATCGCTCGTTCAGCATCTGCTGCGCGGTCTGCATCCACGCCCACGTAGCCGTGACGGTTTCAGCGAGAGGTCGACTTCGCAGCCCGACGGCGAAGGCCGCTGCGGCATCCACGGACCAGACTCCGCGATGGGTTCGCCACAGAGGTAGCTCAGACCATTGACGGACGCCTCGGCGAAGAAGAACGTCGTCGGCGACCCAGACGATCTCCGCGCCCGAGGCGGTGGTCCGCTTACAAGCGTCCAAAAGATCCGCGAAGGTGTCCCGATTCGTCGGTCCCGCCACGTTAAATATTCCCATATGATCGTCGACGAGCGCGTTCAAAAGAAACTCGGCAGTATCGCGTACATCAATAGGTTGGATCGTCCGGCCGGGTGGTCCGGGCGCGACGACTCGGCCGCCCGCAGCCACTCGCCGCAGCCACCAAGGGAGCCGTCCCACATATTCGCGTGGTCCGAGCACCACGCCGGGACGAATAATCAGGGCTCGGTCATGGCCGAACGAGTCCAGGACGGCACGCTCGCAGCCTGCCTTTAGGCGGCCGTAGCGAGTTGGACCGTCCTCGACGTCGGGCGGACCGAAGTCCTCCTCCGCGTCCGGTGGGCAGTCGAGGACCACCGAAGCTTCGCTCAAGGGTTCCGCCGGCCAGCCCTCGTACACGCTGACTGTGGAGACCAGGGCGTAGCGGCGGCTCACCGTAGCCAAAGTGCGCGAGAGAGTATGAACCTGCTTTGGTACGTAGGCCGCCATGTCGATGACCGCATCCCAGGGTCCGGCCTCGACAGCATGGCGCACGTCGGAGGGCTCCAAGCGATTCCCGCGCAGCACTCTCGCACCGGGGACATCCTCGCCCGACTTGCCACGATTGAACGTTGTGACCGACCAGCCACGCCAGAGCGCCGCTTCAACCACGGCACGGCCCAGGAAGAGGGTGCCGCCAAGAACTAGCAACCGCATGGTCGGTATCTTCGCCGCCGCAGGCAGACGGCACCAGTGCTCAATCGATTTCGTCGAACGTAGGCCATGAGGTCTCAGAGAGCTGGTCATCAAGCACGAAAGGGCGATCGCGCCGCCTGCGTGTGGTGGCGGCAGAATGCCGCCACCACACGCAGGGACATCGTCAGTTGCCTGGGGCCTTATCGCCGTGGCGCTGATCCAGGATGCGCACTGTGGTGCTCAGCTTGATCGGCGCGTCCTCGGGGCCGCGTAGGAACGGATGGATGTAGACCGGGCGGCGTAGGGTTCGGCCTGGCCCGTATGCCTGGTTCCGCCAGTGCCCGGTAACCCAGACGCGGCTGGTGTAGGTCCGGCCGCCGCCGGTTCCAGTGGTCTTGGCCTCGTCGTCTCGTTGGCCGTGGGTACGGATGCGCACGATCCGTACGTCGGGCAGAGGTCGCTGGGCGCGGGCGTACTTTTTGCGTATCGTCTTGTTGATCTCTGCCGGTACGTCCTCGGCCGCCCTCTGAGCGATGAGTAGCCAGGTGGCCAGTAGTATCGCGGACCCGCCGGACGGGCTGTCGACGGATTGATTGAGACGCAACTGGAAGGTTCGCATGGGTACCAGCCAGCCCACCTCTTCACGCAGGTGTTGTAGTGGTTGGTCCTCGAGACCACTACCGATGGCGCGGTAGACGACAGCCTCGATCACGTTGTCGCCTGTTGACCAGGAGACGGCGGTCATCCGATGTGTTGTCGCCGGATGAGCCCAGAAGAGTAGTCCGTCGTCGCAGGGTGCGAGGTCTTTGCTCGTGGTGACCGCCGGCAGCTGCGAGGCGGCGTGTTCGGCCAGCTCGGTGAAACTGTCGTCGATCCAGTAGAGCCGGGCGCGGTCGAGACTGTCTGCCAGCTGGCTACGCATGTGGCTGATGCGAAGAGTTGTCGGTAGCTCCTGGGGGCCGCGGTAGAACGACGCTAGCCGGTCACGGACCTTCGGAAGGTCGCGGGGACTCAGGTCGAGGTCTGGCCAAGCGGTCGTGGTGAGCAGGACACGGCCTGGTTGCCGCTGGCGCAGGAATGCCTGGTGGAGCTTGTTGGTCTCGGCGTGGGCGAGGGGTATGTCGTGCACGCGCATGCGTCGTACCGCACGGTCGACCACCTTTATCGCCCGTCCGGCGTCGAGGTCTGCCATGCACGGTACGCAGGCGGCCCAGGTCTCGCCCATGTCCTGCACCAGGCCGGACTGGCTGCTGGTCGCCAGTACTCTGACGTTGCCGCCGATCAATGTCCACATCGGGTGCTGGTCGCCGCAGAAGTCGCAGGTCCGGTTAACCGTGTCGAGCTGGCTGGTAGGGACGGGCACCGGCGGGTGCCCGTCGTTGTCGCGGTACAGGGGGTGGATGTACTGGTCATCGAAGATGTTGAGCGGAGTCAGGCAAGTGGCGCACGCCATCTCCGTACGAGGACCGGTCACGCGGTCACCCCCCGCTGCTGGTGGAGGTCGCGCAGGCGCAGCCCGCGGCGGGCCTCGCTGGGCGGCATGGTCATGCCCGGGGTGTAGAGCACGTGCTGGTTCCGGCCGCCGCGCTTGGCGTGGTACATGGCGATGTCGGCGCGGTGCAGGGCCACG
Source organism: Micromonospora inaquosa (assembly GCF_003857055.1). Taxonomy (GTDB): domain Bacteria; phylum Actinomycetota; class Actinomycetes; order Mycobacteriales; family Micromonosporaceae; genus Micromonospora; species Micromonospora inaquosa. The sequence continues at coordinate 8,897 of NZ_QGSZ01000232.1, forward strand.
TCCTCCAGCGGGTCGTTGCTGTCGACCACGGCGACGCCGATGCTGGCGGAGAGAGCGACGGCGGCCGGGCCGGTGGCGGCCTGGACGTCGATCGACGTGGCGACGCCAGCCAGCAGCGCATCGGCGATCTGGCGGATGCCGTGCTCACGGACGGGGAAGATTCCGGCGAACTCATCGCCCGAGTGCCGGGCGATCTCACCGCCGTACGTGGTGGCGACGTGAGCGAGCCGTTCGGCGATCTCGATCAGGACCTCGTCGCCGACGTCGTGTCCATGGTCGTCGTTGATCTCTTTGAACCCGTCGAGGTCGAGCAGGATGGCGACCACCGGCTGTCCGGGGAAGGTGGCCGCGAAGGCCGCGTACGCGGTGCGCAGGCCGCGCCGGTTGTAGAGGCCCGTCAGCGGGTCGTGGGCCAGTTGCCAGGCGGCGTCGGCCAGCTCGTCGCGCAGCTGCGCGACGGCGGGTCGGGCGGCCAGGTAGCCCACGCCGAAGCCGACGCAGGCCCCGGCGAGGATGGTGACTGCCGTGTAGATGATGGCGGCCACCAGGATTGTGGTGAACACTGGACTCCTCCAATGCGAGTTGGAGAAACCCGGGACGCGTTCGTTTTCGAGGCGGTGCGTCCCGGGTCCTGGGTGTGAAGACGGCCCGCCTTCTGGCGGGCCGTCTTTTCGTGTTTCAGCCGCCGGTGACGGCGGCGTGCGGGAAGGCGGGTTAGCTCGGTGTGGCCGGCGCGATGGAGCCGTCGAAGCTCCAGACGGCGCCGACGCGCACGGGGTAGCGTCCCGTGCCGAGGTGTGGCGAGCGGTACGGGTCGTCGGTGCGAGGCCACCGGCCGCGCAGCTCGGACGGCTCAGGCGGTGTGCCGGGCGGCCGGTGCTCGTACCGTTCGCTGATCACCCGCACGTAGTTCACCTCGGATGCGTAGGCGACGTAGACGCCGTTCTGGATGGTGCCGCCGAGCCGGTCGCAGCAGGCGACGGCGACCGGGTACCACCCGTTGACGAACAGGCTGACCTGGTGCCCGCAGGACAGCCACAGCAGGAACACCACGAGACGGTGCAGCTGCCAGCCGTCCGGTGGCGAGTCGGCCGGGCCGGGCCCGTCGCCTGGTTGTGCGCATGGGGCGCAGATCGGCCCGGTGTCGGGGCCGTATCCGGCGTCGCACTGCTCGCAGACGATCTTCAAGCACGAGCGGCATTCGCCGGAGGCGGTCGTGCGCAGGTCGGTGCCGCAGTAGCCGCACGGCCCCTGCATGCACGTGTCGTCGTGGTGGCCGGGCCGGTGGGCCAGGCAGGGATGCGTGCTAGTCATCGCTGCCGCCTCGGGCGTAGCCGTAGACGGCCTCGGCGGTCAGCGGTGCACCGGTCGTCGCGGCCGGGGCGGCGATCTGCCGCCAGCCGTCGTTCTCGCACGCCAGCCATGTGACGACGCCTTCGGCGGTGACCGAGACGACGTCGCCCACCGATAGCGAGCGGCGGCGCATGAGCCGGTACGCGGCGGCGATGAGGAAGTCGGCCTCGCCTTGCGGCGTACCGCGGCGCGCCTCCAACATGTCGAGGTCGGCATTGAACACCTGCCAGGCCCAGTCGACGATCTCGATCGGGTCGGTGCCGGTGGGCCACTGCCGCCAGTGGGAGATCACCTGTCGCAGCTCGTGGCCGTCCTCGTACGGGAAGAACCGCGACTCGGTGTTGTGGTAGATCGCGACGACGTGCAGGCTCATGACCGGCCCTCCGGCGTCGCCGTGACGATCGGCCGGACCCGCAGCAGTTGGGCCGCAGCGATCCGCGCGGCCAGCCGCCCGGTGCGCGGGTGCAGGTAAACCTCGTAGCCGCTTGTCCAGGCCAGGCTCCACGCCGCTGCCGGCTGACCGAGCCGCGCCTGCGTGGTGACGTCGCCATGGAAGGCGACGCCGAGCGCGGACAGCTGCGTCTCGACCGAGTGGGTGTGGTGGTGGCTCATCCGCCCGGCCAGCATCGGGCACGCGGCAGCCGTGTAGGCGGCGCACTCGGGGTGCATGCCCGGCTCGTCGGCGGACATCGCGGCCAGGTCCATGTCGCGCATCGCGAACACGATCCGGCGCTCCAGGCCGGTGCCGCAGGTCTGGCACAGCCGGTCGTTGAGCGCCTTGGTCTGGCGGTCGACGTCGACCGCGCCAAAGCGCCACCGGCCGTCCGGCAGTTGCAGGGTGGTGTAGGGGACGACGAGTCCGCCCACGGTGGGACGGTGGAGGAGCCGGGGCGGTATGCCGGGGCTCGGGTCGTTGGGGCGCAACGGATTCTCCCTGTTCGGGTTAGTGAATCCGGGCACGGCCGTGCGGCCGTGCCCGGGTGCGCGGGTTCGCGCGATCGGCCGGGCATCGGCCGGGTCTGTGGTGCGGGTGCCGCGTGGCGGGCGGTCAGGCGGTCACGCCTGGCGGCTACCGGGTTACGCGGTCACCGGCGGGGTGGTCAGCGTGATCTGCATACGGCGCAGCGCGCGCCGCTCCAGGTCGCCCACGGCCCAGACGCTGCGGCCCATGAGCCGTGCGGCGGCGTCGCGCGGGTACCCGTCGAGGTAGCGCAGCTGGATCGCGCGGCGCTGGTCGGGGGTGAGCCGGGCCATCGCGTGCACGAACGGCAGCCGCCCGAGCCGGGTCGGGGCGGGCCCGGCGGTGACCGGTGCGACCGGGCTGCGGTCGGCGTCTTCGCGCACGGCGTACGCGGCGCGCAGGTAGCGGCGGCGCGACCAGTCGTGCTGGTTGCATGCCTTCGCGGCCTGCCAGATCAGCCAGCCGCGCACGTCGGCCAGGGCGGAGCCGAGGTCAGCCAGGGCGTTGGTGAACGTCTCCTGGACGAGGTCGGCGATCAGGTCGCGGTCCCGGCCGCGCAGCCGCACCGCGACGTAGCGGGTGACCGGTTCGCGGTAGGTCAGGTAGAGGGCGGCGAAGGCGTCGCGGTCGCCCTGCTGGGCCTGGTGCAGCAGGGCGAGGATGTGCGGGGCGACTTCGGGCCGCCGGCGGGCGGCCGGACGGAGGGGGCGCTCGGCGGCAGTCGTGTGGCGGTGCATGGAGTCCTCCAATGCGGATCGCTGGTGGTCTCCGGGCACGGCCGTGCGGCCGTGCCCGGGGTGCGCGGGTTCGCGCGGTCGGCCGGGCAACGGCCGTGGTGGTGCGGTGCGGAATAGTCAGGTCAGGTGGCTGCTGGAGTCAGCGAGCGGGCGGCTGTCAGCGCCGGGTGATGCTCCAGGTCCACTGGTAGGCGCCGATGGCGTAGAGCCCTTCGGCGTCGGGGTAGCAGCGGTCGATCTCCAGGACGCGTTCGTCGGAGAGGCTGTGCTGCTGCCAGGAGATGACCGCGATGTCGCCGTGGAAGGCCACGGTCGGGAACTCACCGGGCATGGTGGCCGGGTGGCTGTTCAGCTCGTCGAGGTCGCTGATCATCCCGGTGACGGTGTCGCGGGTAAATCGGGGCAGGACCCCGTCCGCCCCGAAGTAGCCTTCGGCGATCACCGCCGGGTAGGGCAGGCGCTCCAGGGCCGGGGCCTCGACCCGGGATCTGATCCAGGTGGCCTCAGCCGGGACGATCTCCCCGCGGTGATCGGCGGTGCCGTACGCGTACGGCCATCTGCCGGTGTCGATCCAGAACCAGTGGTGCTTGCGCTTGACCCCGTACCGGATCGTGTCGATCACCGGGTGGATCGAGCGGTCGCGGCGGCGCACCTTCAGCAGGACCAGATTCCGGTAGGGGTCGGCGTGATCGTGGACGCCGCTGGTGCCCGAGGCGGGGTGCTGCCAGGTGAGGGCATGAGCGCGGTGGAGTTGGCCGGTCTCGTCGTGCCAGCCGGGCGATCCGTTGGAGCGCAGCGTCTCGCTGCCGGTCTCGTCCTGCTCCCAGATCAGCGCCGCGACGGCGCTGGGCGCTCGCAGCAGATGGGCGGGGTTGTTGACGGTCGGGGTGTGGACGGCGTGTTCGGCCAGGGGGCTGACCTCGGACAGCCGCCACCAGAGTTTGGACATGGTGATCCTCCGGTTGGGTGGGGTTCAGGGAAGGTGCACGATGTGGGTCGCGCCGGCAGGGGCCAAGAGGTGCATGGTGCTGTCCGGGCGGGTGTAGGCGAGCAGGGTCGCGGCCAGCCGTAGCGCGCCGTTGATGGCGTCGGTCTTGTTGTCGCCGGACGCGGCCATGAGCGCGTCGATGCTGCCGCTGGTGCGGCGGGTGGCGTTGAAGGTGACGCGGGTCAGCCCGTCGCCGGTCTCGACGATGGGAACGTCCAGGCATGGAGAAGGCGCGCGTCCGTCGCCGGTACGCGCGCCTGGGTGGTTGGGCTACCGGGTCGAGTTGTACAGGGTGAGGTGGGCTTCCTTGAGGTGTCCGGCGCAGACCTCGCCGCTGTTGCCGGCGGCGCTGAGGCTGTCGGTCAGTGCCTTTGCTGCCGCGGCGGGCACCGTGTCCGAGCGTCGGAAGGCACGGTTGTGGGTGTGCTCGGCGAGGCGCTGCACAATCTGGGTCAGGTGCGCTTGCACGAGGTTGAGCCCGGCGGTCAGCCGGGTCAGGTCGGCCATGTCGTGCTGGTCGGCGGCCCAGGTGAGGGTGTCGCCGAGGTGCTCGGCGGCCAGCAGCAGCACGTGCACGGTGGCCACGGTCTTGGCCGGGTTGAAGTAGGACTCGTCGCCCAACAGGGCGGCGACCTGGCCGAGGACGGCCTGACCGTCTGCGTTCAGACGGGGTGCGTCGACCAGGCGGGCGAACCAGTCGTGGTCTGTCAGGTACCAGGCGGGCTGAAGCATTGTCGTCTTCCACGGGACACGGAAAGTGGCGGCCACCGTTCGGTGACCGCCCTGCAGGGATGGGGGTACCGCGCCCCGGTCGCGGCTGCGAGGGGCTGGGTTGTGTGGGTGCCTGGTCTGGGTCAGGCGGCGGCGGCCGACCGGGATGCGGTGGGCGCGGTGCCGTCGCGGGCGACGTCAGATCAAGGGGCACATAGGTATAAGGAGAACCTCCAGGCTAGGCCGCCCCGGGCACGGCCGGGGCGACCTGTCAGGCTCGGCGACCTGTCACGACCTGACAGCCCGCGAACCTGACAGGTCGCCGCCTGTCAGGTCACTGCTGCTGCGGCTCGTCGGCAGGCCGCGTGACCTGCGCTTCCCGCTCGCCGGGGGTGGGCCAGAACAGGATGCGAGGCATCAGCCCCGACCGGTCGGCGGCCCGCGACAGCAGCAGCGGCACGAGCATCAGCAGCGTCGCCGCGAGCCGCACGAGCGGCACGGGGCCGTCCCAGGGCCCGGCCAGGAGCACGGCGGTCGCGCCGAGGGCGACGGCGTCGATGACGATCTGCGCGACCGTCGCCGCGTGCCACAGCTGCTCGGAGTTGGACCAGTACGCGCGTACGCGCAGTGCCTGCCCGGCCGCCTCGGCGGCCATGAACGGCAGCCTGCACACAACCAGCAGCAGCGCGACGCCGAGCAGCAGCGGCCATCCGGCGGCCCAGGCCGCCAGCAGCACGGCCACGGTGACCAGCCCGACCAGCGGGCCGATCTGCCGGTTCCCGGCGTCGATGAGGCTGTAGAGCAGCCGCGACCATCCGGCCAGCGCGAACCCGGCGACGACGGCCAGGACCGCGACGATGGCGAGGTTGCCGCCGGTCACCGCGAGCCCGTTGACCGTGATGACGGCGACCAGCAGCGCCAGCCCGTTGGCGCTGGCGTAGGTGCTGCGCTCGGGCAGCGTCAGGAAGTTCCGCATGTTTGCCTCCAAGGGTGTGAGGTGGACCGGCGCGGCCGTCTCGGCGGCGCCGGACGCAACGGCGGTCGAAGAGGTAGAAGGGCGAACGCCGAGCGGGACTCGCGGCGGCCGGTGGTGCGGGACGAGTCCCGGTGCCGGCCCGCCCGAAGCGGTACTCGAGCGGGACTGGTCCCGCCGGGCGGCGAGGCGGTCCCGCTTGATGTCGGCGTAGGGTCCCGCCCGCGTCGGGCGCGGGCGGGACTGTCGTGCACCCCACCCCACCCCACCCCAGCCCAAGGCGGGACTCGGGTCGCGGGAAGCGTGACCGTGGACGGCCGTTGGTGAGGTGCACGGGTCGGCGGGCACTGGAAGCGGCGGGACTGACCTGCCCCGATCCCGCCGCCTCCTGGTGGGCGGTATCGCGTCAACCGGCGCGATGCACGCCGGTCACAGGGCTTGACCTGCCCTTCTGCGACACCGGTGTGGACCTTTACGGGTGCCGGAGCACCCAGACGTCCTCGTGCGCCACGAGGTGCACGGGGACGCCTTCGGCGCGGGCTCGGCGGACCGCCATCAGGCCAAACATGCTGGCCCGGTGCACGATCTGCCCGTCGCGGACGGCGGCGAGCATCGCCGCGCACCGCTCCACCGGGACCAGGCCGACCGACGTGGCCACGGCCAGCAGCTCGCCGGGCAGGTCCACGAAGTCGTCCCGCTGGCGGCGTACCGGTCGGCAGGTGATGACCACGGTCCCGCCGGGACGCAGCAGCTGGTAGCTCGCGGCCAGGATCTCGGCGAACCCGTCGAGCAAGCGGGACCATCCCGCATAGGCGAGGTTGCCCGACTCCCGGTCCCCATAGAGGTGGTCCCGCTTGCGTACCCCGGTACTCGTCGCCCGCACCAGGCCGTGAGTCCCCCTGCCGTAGGGCGGAGAGGTGAGCACGAGTCCCGCTCGCCCGACCGTGGACGCCGGGACCAGATCGAGCAACCTGGTGGCGTCGCCGGTGACGACTCGCCCGGTGCCGGCGGCGCCCTGCGACGCAGCCAGCGCGACGTTCGCTTCGGCCAGGGCGGTGAAGCGGGGCTCGATGTCGATCCCGATCCCCTCCCGCCCCAGGTGCATGGCCTCCACGAGGGTGGTGCCCGACCCGCACATCGGGTCGAACACCAGGTCTCCCAGCGCGGTGTAGGCCCGAATGGCGTGAGCGGCCAGGTTGGGCAGCATCTTGCCCGGATGGCTGGACGACTCCGGGACGTAGCGGCCTCGCCGCTGGTCCCGCGAGGGCTGCTGGCAGGTCAGCCACACCGACGTGACCGGCATCGGCTCGGTCACCGCCCACCCCCGTTCCCGGCCGCGCTGAGCGTCATGATCAGCACGTCGGTGTGGATGTCGAGCAGCGTCTCCTGCCCACGCCGGGGCGGCCGGTCGGCCGCCACGATGTGCTGCAGGTAGCTCAGGCCCGCCGTCTTGGCGGCAACGATGACGTCGACCGGTGCGGTCACGTCGTGGCTGAGCAGGACGGCCACGCAGCCGCCCGGCAGCAGAGCGTCCCGGCAGCGGATGAAGAACTCCACCGGGACCAGGCCGTCGAGCGGCCAGCCGGTGACGATGAGCCGCGCGGGCTCCCGCCCCCAGCCGGCCTGCCGGGCCGCCTGAAGGTGACTGCGGCGGCTGGCCGCGATGACCGCGCGGGCCAGCTGCGGCCCGTCAGCCAGATCGACGATCAGCTCGCCGGGATGGGTGAGGTTGTGCACGGGCCGCACCCCCATGGCGTTGGACATGGTGTCGCCCCTGCGCGGGGCGGGCACCGGCCAGACGGTGATCGGCACGGGCACGTCGCCCGGCACGACGTCCCCGACCGGGACCGGGGCGCTGTGGTGATTGGTGTTATCGGTCATAGGCACGGTGGCCCCCGGACCGGCGGGCGTACTGACAGTGCCTAGAACGGCCGTGTTGGGCCGATCGAACCCGCCCCCGACCTGACAGAACCAGTCAGCGACCGATCCTGCGGACCGGGCTGACAGCCGCGAACCTGACACGAACTGTCCGAACCTGTCCCGATCTAACGGAGCCTTGAGGTGTCAGGTCGCCTGTCTCCAATCGAGCCACGAGCCGCCGCAGCCGGCGGTTCGGCTCCACCACGAGGGGACACGACATGCCAACCACCACCACCTCCTTCCGCTCCGGCGCCCTGGCCCAGGCCGAGCAGGCGTTCGCGCTGCTGACCTGCGAGCCCGCGCCGCTGGTGTTCGACGCCCGCCCGGTGCCCGGCCTGCCGGACAAGACCATGCCGCTGGATGCGCTGCGCAAGATGATGCTGTTCGAGAGCTACGACTCCGACACCATCGACGCGACGTGGCGGCAGCTCGCGCTGCAGGCCCGGGAATGGGGACCGGCGTGGGTCGTCGGCGCGATCGGCGTCGCCCTGCCCGCCCTGACCCACTTCGCCGCGAAGTTCAGCCGCGGCTACCCCCGCCACGCCGAGGACATCGACTCGGAGATCCTGGCCGAGTTCCTGCACGCGCTGCGCACCGCCGACCTCGACCGGCCCCGGCTGTGGATGCGCCTGACCTGGGCGGCGTACCGAGGCGGCGAAGCGGTCATCAAGAAGATCCGCGACACCGAGGAGCTTCCCGCCGAGCTGTCCAGCGGATCGCGTACGCCCAAGCGCCCGTACGGCCACCCGGACCTTCTGCTCGGCCGGGCCGCCGCCGCTGGCGTCATCACCTCGGAGGCCGCCGAGCTCATCAGCGCGACCCGCTTCGGCGACGCGCTCATCGAGACGCTGGCCGCCGAGAAGGGCGTGACCGCCTCCGTGCTGCGCATGCGGCGCCGCCGCGCCGAACGAGCCGTAGCCGCGGCCGTCGTACGAGGCGAACTGTCCGTCCCGGCCCGTACCCAGCTGCGCGAACCCGCGCTCGCCTGACGGGCAACTCGCCACATCCCGCCGCAACACCAAGGCCGCCCCGGGCATCGCCCGGGGCGGCCTCTTTCGCGTCCCCGCAAGCCGGTTGCGTTGCGGGGCAGCCCTGTCAGGTCCGCCGACGCGGCGCGGCTGTCAGGCGCAGACAGGTCGTGACAGGTCGCAGGCCGGTTCGATCGCCCTGACAGCACGGATCTGGGCGGTGCATGTCATCCACGGCATGCCCGCCCGGTGGGGACAACCCACGGGCGAGGCCCTACAGGTCCGGCATGGCTGGCGCGGCGTACTGACACCGCAATCCCTTCCCTTGCAAGGGAGGAGCGCCCCCACCGGATTTCTCCAGGACTTCGCCCGGTCCCCACCGCGGCGGCCCCCACATCCTGTGGAGCGCCGCAATGCACACAACTCTGCACTACCTCAACGACATCCTCGCCGCCGCGCCGCAACCGCTGGCGGCCCCGAAAACCCTGCCGCAGGTCATCGACGGCATCCGCACGTGGATCATGGGCATCATCGCCGCCGTGGCCACGATGTTCCTCGTCGTGGGTGGCCTGCGCTACATGGCCGCCGGAGGCGACCCGAGCCAGGTCGAGCAGGCCAAGGGCAACTTCAAGTCCGCCCTGATCGGCTACGCCCTGGCCGTGCTCGCACCGGTCGTGCTGACCGTCCTGCAGGGCATCCTCGGCGGCTGAGGACAGGACACCCATCATGGTCAACTGGCTGATGAATGGGCTGGTCGACTGGCTCGCCGAGCGGTTGCAAGACCTGCTCGGCGGGCTCCTCGCCTACCTGAGCTCATCGATGTTCCTCTCACCGAACGTCACCGTCCTGCCGCAGGTACAGACGATCGCGACCAAAAGCGCGTACGTCGTCAACACCTGCTTCATCCTCGCCATCATCGCCGCCGGCATCGCCACGATGGCCGGCGGCTCGGTCGAGATGCGTTACAGCATCAAGGATCTGGTACCCCGCCTCATCGTCGGACTGGTCGCCAGCAACTTCGCCGTCGCGCTGAGCGCCGCGCTGATCGAGATCGCCAACGCGCTGAGCGTGTCCACGGTCGGCACAGCGGCACCGACGACCGACGCGGTCAACGCGACTCGCACCCACGTGGCCGCCGCGCTGAGCGACGAAGGCACCGCCCTGGTCGCGCTCGTCGTCGGCCTGCTGATCGTCGGGCTGATGTTCGCCCTGCTCGGCAGCTGGATCGTCCGGATCGGCGTGCTCATCATCTGGGCCGGAGTCGCCCCCGTCGCCCTCGCCTGCTACGCCACGCCCTGGACCCAGGGCGCGGCGGACCTGTGGTGGCGCACCGGGATCGGCTGCCTGGCCACACCAACGCTGCAGGCCATCGCCTTCAGCACGGGCGTGCAACTGCTGATCGACCCGAACAGCAGCCTGCCAGTGCTGATCGGCCTGCCCGGCTCGGACATCATCAACCTGATGATCACGGCCGTGCTGCTGTGGGTCACGCTCAAGATCCCGAGCATGATGCGCCGGTACGTGACTCACAAGGGCGGCCCCAGCATGGGCGGCGTGCTGGTCCGGGCGGTCCTGATCCAGTCCATCACCCGCAAGATCCCGTTCGGGCGCACGATGCGAGGTGGGCGATGACCCACGACGAAGACACCACCCCGCGCGCCGTGGTAACGGCCGACGTCAACGCACCGGACCGCATCGCGTTCGGGCTCACGTTCCGGCAGCTGGCCATCGTCGGCGGCGTCGGCCTCGGCGGGTTCGGCATCTACCGGACCTTCGGGCCGCTGCTGCCCCCACCCGTGTGGATCGTCGCCGGGATGATCGTGTTCTCCATCGCGATCGTCGTCGCCCTCGGGCGGCGTGACGGCCTGCCGCTGGACGTGTGGCTCAAGCACGGGATCACGCTGTCGCGCAGCCCGCGCCAGCTCGCCCCCGGCAGCGCTCGGGCGACCTCGGTCGCCGCGGTGGCCGGCAAGACGAGCGTCCCGGCGCCGCTGCGCTCGCCGGTCACGGCGGTCAGCGCGAGCGGAGTCGTCACCTCCGAGGGCAAGTCCCGGGTGCTGATCGCCTGTGGTACTACGAACATCCACCTGCGTACCGGCGGCGAGCAGGGCGCGCTGCTGGACGGGTTCGGCCGGTTCCTCAACAGCCTGACTGGCCCCGCGCAGATCGTCGTGGCCGCGCAGCGCCACGACCTGACCGCGCACGCGCAGGCCACCGTCGACCACGCGCCCCGCCTGCCGCATCCGGCTCTGGCGGCGGCAGCCGACGACTACGCCGAGTTCCTTCTCGACCTCGATGAGGAGCGCGATCCGTTGCGCCGTCAGGTGCTGGCCGTCATCACCGGCGAGCAGGTCGCCGATACCGCCGTACGCGCCCTGACCGGGCTCGGTGTCGAAGCCGCTGCCCTGGACGGCCCGGCGGTGTCCGCCGCGCTGGCCACCGCCGCCGATCCCTTCAACCCACCGGTGCCCGGCCCGAGAGCCGTTCCGGGCGCCCCCATCACCCTGCGGAGCAGCGAATGAACCTGTGGAAAACCAAGAAGAGGGTTGCGGCCGGGGAGGGCATGCCCTCCCCGGCCGCCTTGTCGGTCACCCCCTGGCACGTGCAGGTCGGCGACGGCTACGCCGCCACCTTCGCCGTCACCGGCTACCCGGCCGAGGTCGGCCCGGCCTGGCTCGATCCGCTGCTGTCCTACCCGGGCCGCGTGGACGTGGCCGTGCACATCGACCCGGTCGCGGCGCAGCTGGCCGCGCCGATGCTCAAGCGCCAGCGCGCCCGTCTGGAGTCCTCGCGCCGTCTGGACGCCGACCAGGGCAAGCTCGGCGACCCGATGACCGAGGCGGCGGCAGCCGACGCCGCCGACCTCGCCGAGCGCGTCGCCCGGGGTGCGGCCAAGCTGTTCGACGTCGGCATCTACGTCACCATCCACGCCCGCCACCTCGACGAGCTACGCGCGGTCACCGCGGGCGTCAAGTCGGCCGCCGCGTCGGTCCTTCTGGACCTGCAGCCGACCACGTTCCGCCACCAGCAGGGCTGGGTGGCCACGCTGCCGATCGGCGTGGACCCGCTGCGGATGCGCCGCATCCTCGATACCAACTCGCTCGCGGCGGCGTTCCCGCTGGCGTCGGCGGATCTGGCCGCACCGGCACCGGGCGTCCTGGCCCCGCCGGACGGCGTGCTCTACGGGCTGAACACCACCAGCAACGGCGTGCTGCTGTGGGACCGGTGGCGGCAGGACAACCACAACTCCGTCGTCCTCGCCCAGTCCGGCGCGGGCAAGTCGTACTTCGTCAAGCTGGAGGTGCTGCGGAACCTGTACCAGGGCACCCGGGTTTCGATCATCGATCCCGAGGACGAGTACGCACCGCTGGCGGAGCACGTCGGGGGGACCGTCGTGCAGCTCGGCCTGCCGGGCGTACGCATCAACCCCCTGGATCTGCCCCACGACGACCGGGCCGACACGCTGACCCGGCGCGGGCTGTACCTGCACACGCTGATCGCGGTCATGCTCGGCGCACCGCCGCCACCGACCGAGCGCGCTGCCCTCGATCGGGCGATCACGGCCACGTACGCGGCGGCCGGGATCAACGGCGACCCGGCCACCTGGGCCAAGCCCGCGCCGCTGCTGCGGGACCTGGCCGAGGTGCTGGCGGCCGACGAGGACCCGGCGGCCGAGCAGCTGGCCGCCCGGCTGGCCCCATGGAGCACGGGCAACTTCTCCAGCCTGTTCGACGGACCGACGTCCACCGCCCCGGACGGCCACCTGGTCGTCTGGTCGCTGCGGCACCTGCCCGACGAGCTGCGCACGGTCGGCACGCTCCTGGCCCTGGACTCGATCTGGTCGGGCATCGACACTCCGTCGTCTGGCGTACGCCGGCGGCGGCACCTCGTCGTGGTCGACGAAGCCTGGCTGCTGATGAGGGACGGGGAGGGTGCCCGGTTCCTGTTCCGCATGGCCAAGGCCGCGCGCAAGCGGTCGGCCGGGCTGTGCGTCGTCACCCAGGACGCGGCCGACGTGCTGTCCACCGACCTCGGGATGGCCGTGGTGTCCAACGCCGCGACCCAAGTGCTGATGCACCAGTCGACCCAGGCCATCGACAAGGTGAAGGAGGCGTTCTCGCTGACCGCCGGGGAAGCCCGGCTGCTCCTGGCGGCGCCACGCGGGGAGGGTCTGCTCGTCGCTGGCCGCTCGCGGATTCCGTTCCGCAGCGTCGGGTCGGCGGCCGAGCACAAGATCGCCGTGACGGGGATCGGTGAGGCGTCATGAATCCCGAGATCGTGACCCGGCTCGGTGAACTTTGGGCGTGGATCACGGCCCGGCCGTGGCTGGCGTTCTTCGTCCCGGTCTTCATCATCGGCGGTGTCGCCGCCCGGGACAAGGTGCTCGCCTGGCGGCACCAGCGCTACGTCACGGGGGCGCGGTGGCTGACGGTGGCCGCGCCGCCGGAGGTGACGCCGGAGTCGGCGGCGGCGTTCTGGACCACCATCATGGGCGTCCTCACGCCCTCGGTGTGGCGGCGGCGGATCTACGGCATGCCGCACATCGGCTGGGAGTACACCTGGACCGGCCGCACGCTGACGGTCCGGGTGTGGGTGCCCGGCACGGTGCCGCCCGGCGCGGTCGAGGCCGCGATCCGGGCGGCCTGGCCCGCCGCGACCCTCACCGTCACCGACGCCGCCGCGCCGATTCCCGCGACGGTGGTCGAGCAGGTCGGCGGGGCGCACTGGCCGCAGTCGGCCGACTCGCTGCCCCTGCGCAGCGAGCACGACGCCGACCCGCTGCGGGCGCTGCTGTCGGCCGGGGCCGAGGTCCGCGACCGCGAGCACGCGTGCGTGCAGATCCTGGCCCGACCGGCATCACCCCGGCGGCTACGCGCCGCCAGACGCACGGCGGCGGCGACAGGCACACACCCCCACGGGCGGCCAGATGTGGCCGCACGTGCCGTTTCCGGGGTCGCGCGGCTGCTCACCGAACCGCTGATCTGGGCCCTGGACGTGTTCACACCCGGCTCGTCACGGCGGACACCGGCGCGTACGCCGGTGCGCTCCGGTGAGCGTGACCCGGTGGCCAACGCCGACGCCCGCACGATTGTCGACAAGGCGATTCGGGTGCCGCACTTCGAGATCGCGATCCGGTTCGCCGTCGCGGCCGACGCGGGCAAGACCCCGCCGGACAAGGCGCGCACGAAGCAGATCCGCGAGCGCCTCGTCGGGCTCGGGCACACGATCGCCTCGGCCGCCGCGGCGTACACCGGCCCGAACCGGCTGCGCAGGATGAAGATGCCGCAGCCGGTGGCCACGATCGCCGGAAGGCGTCTACGGCGGGGGTTCTTGGCCACCGTGCCGGAACTCGCCGCCATGGCGGCTCTGCCCCAGGACGTGGCGGTGCCGGGCCTCGATCGGGCTCGGGCCAAGGCCGTGCCGGCGCCCGTGGCCGTGCCCTCCGGCGGGCGAGGGGTGAAGGTGCTGGGCCGCACGCAGATCGGCAACCACTCCGTGGGCCTCAACGTCACCGACGCCCGCCAACACGTTCATCTGGTCGGTAAGACCGGCGTCGGCAAGAGCACGCTGATGCTGAACATGATCCTGGCCGACATCAAGGCCGGTCGCGGAACGGTGGTCATCGACCCGCGAGGGGACTTGATCACCGACATCCTCGACCGGCTCCCCGCGACCTACGCCGATCGGATCGCGATCATCGACCCGGACCAGGAGCATCCGGCCTGCTTCAACCCGCTCGACGACCGGGGCGACCCGCATCTGGCTGTGGATAACTTGGTCGGGATCTTCGCGAAGATCTTCCAGGGGCAGTGGGGTCCGCGTATGGACGACACGATGCGGGTGGCCTGCCTGACGCTGATGCGCCACGCGAAGCCGACCCTCAGCCTCGTCCCGTCGCTGTTGCAGGACAAGGACTTCCGGGCCAGGTTCACCAACGGCCTGGACGACCCGGACGGCCTGGGCGGGTTCTGGCTCTGGTACGACGGCATCAACGAGCAGTTCCGGGGCCAGGTCATCGCCCCCGTCCTGGCGCGCCTGCGGGCGTTCCTGCTGCGGGACTTCGTGAAGTCGGTCATCGGGAACACGAACAGCTCGTTCGACATGGGCAAGGTGCTCGACGGCGGCGTACTGCTGTGCCGGCTGCCGAAAGGCATCCTCGGTGAGGAGACCAGCCGCATCCTGGGTTCGCTGATCGTCGCCCGGGTCTGGCAGGCCGCCATCGCACGAGCCAGCGTGCCCGAGGACCAGCGAAGAGACGCCAGTCTTTACATCGATGAATGTCAAAACTTCTTGACACTGCCGGGCAGCGTGGCCGACATGCTGGCCGAGGCGCGAGGGTTCCGGCTCGGCCTGGTCCTGGCTCACCAGGATCTGGCGCAGCTGCCCAAGGACGTGGCGTCGGCGATCTCGGCCAACGCCCGCACGAAGCTGTTCTTCAACGTCGACCCGGGCGACGCCCGGGAGCTGTCGCGGCACACCAAGCCCGAGCTGGACGAGCACGACCTCGCCCATCTCGACGTCTACACCGCCGCGGCCCGGCTGCTCGTCGGCAACCGGGAGCTTCCCGGGTTCACCTTCGTCACCAACCCGCCCGCGCCGATCGTCGGCGAGGCCACCGCGATCCGGCAGGCCCATGCCGCCGCCCACGCCGTCGACGGCGAGGAACCACCGATGCACCAGCTGGCCAAAACGGTCATGAAACGGCGGATGGAGCGTCGCGAGCGCTGATCAAGCCCGCTCGCCTGGGTCCTCGGCCGGGTGCGGCATTGGGGGCTCGTTTGGGGGTGTCTGCGACACGAGACCCCAGGCGAGCCCCCCGACCAGCGCCTGTCAGGTGTCTGAGCTGCCCAAACCCGGCCTGCCGCAGCCCTGACAGCAAGATCAACCTATCCAGACTCCCTACAGGGTTTCTCTCTCCCGGGGGTATCTACCTATGCCGCAATCGCGCTCTGATGGCCTGCTGGCCATCTACCCGCACATCACCTCCCGTGACCGTCAGCTGCTCCAGTTGCTCGACGACCACCAGGTCCTCACCACCGATCAGATCCACGCCCTGTTCTTCCTGGCCCGGCGTACCTGCCAGATCCGCCTCGGTGAGCTGTACCGGCTGGGGCTGCTGGACCGGTTCCGGTTCGCCCGCGACGGCGGCGGCTCGCAGCCCTGGCACTGGACGCTCGGCTACAACGGTCACCGGTTTCAGGCCGCAGCCCACAACCGGCCCGAGCCCACCGCTCGCACCAGCCGCCAGCAGATGCAACGGCTGTCAGCCAATCCGAATCTGACGCACCTGCTTACGGCCACCGAGTTCGGCGTCCGGCTGTGGGCGTACGCCCGCAGCCACCCGGCCGCCGAGCTGTCGCGGTGGTGGCCGGAGACGAAGACAGCGGCCCGGTTCTCACCGGTCACCCCGGACGGGCACGGCCTGTGGAGCGAGGACGGCACGACGGTCGGGTATTGGCTGGAGGCCGACACCGGCAGCGAGCCCCTGGGCAAGCTGGCCGCCAAGCTGGACAAGTACGCGGCCCTGGCCCGCAAGGGAGGCCCGCGCTATCCGGTGCTGTTCTGGCTGCCGACGGAGGACCGTGAAGAACACCTCCACGCGTACCTGCGCGGCCGGCGGCCCGAAGGGGTCGCTGTCGCCACCGCGACCTACAGTAGCGATCCCGCCGACGCCGGATGGCTTCCCGTCGGCGATACGCAGCGCGTGCGCCTGGCCGGGCTGCCCAGCGACCATGGCCGCGTGGTCGCCGCCAACTCGAACTACGACGAGAACGGAGTCTTCCTGACCTGACACAACCTGGCAGCCCCAAGCCCGAACCTGTCAGTCCAGGTCAGGGGCATGGTCGGCTTTCCTGGCAGGGGTTGTGCTGACAGGTCGCCTCGCTACGGTGCAGCTTCTTCTCTTTCCTTCTGTTCGCACCGTCGCCCGTCTGTCCTTCCTGGACCTGCCCGCGCCAGCGGGATCGCATAGCCCACCTTCTGGTCGGCTCCGATCCCCGCCCCGCGCCTCTCACGGCAGCACCCAGGCCCAGACGTCGCGATCCGGTGGCACCACCAGCACGGCAAACCCCAACCCACTCCTTCGCGAAGGGAGCACCCCGCCATGCCCACCAACACCCCGCTCACCGACCAGGTCGTCACCGTCGTGTTCAACCCCGGCGAGGACGCCGACTGGTTTTCCGCCTCCGAGAAGGTCAACGACCTCCTCAACGCCAATGGCACCCCCGCCCGACGCTTCCACGTCCGGCACCGCCGGTTCATCGGCTGGATCACCCGGTTCCTCGACTACTACCTCCTCGACACCGCACGCCGGTTCGGCGCCATCACCAAGGCCGCCGGAGGCCGCAAGAGCCGCCTCGACCTCAACGGAGCCGCCGCAGCCGCCGCGACCCATGCCCGCCTTCGCTGGCACGCCTGGAACCAGTACATGAACTCCACCCCGGCCACCGCTCGGCCCGCCCGACCGTGGGAGGACTACCTCGCCCAGCACCAGGCCGACCCGTCCAAGGTCACCCTCAACGAGGCCCGCCGCCGGTTCCACGCACAGCCTCGCGTCATCGCGATGCTCGCCAGCGCTGGCAACTACGAGTTCGACCCCGACGAGCTGACCGCCTACCAGGCCGGAGAGCACGCCTACGCCGGGCTGCACTGGCGCATGGCCATCGTCGGGGATCTGCTGATCACCGCCGAAGGCAAGGTCCTCAAGCCGTCCAGCGACACCATCGCCGACCGGCTGCGCTTCCTGAACGAGGCCATCAAGTACCTGCGGACGCTCAAGCCCAGCGCCCGCCTGTGCGCGGTCACCATCGCCTAACCCACCCACCAACTCGAGGACCGGTCGCAGCCCAGCTGCGACCGGCCTTCGCCATGCCCACCCACATCCCCACGAAGGAGCCGCCATGTTCCTCGCCGACCCCGCACTGCGGCTGATCGCCGCCTCCACCAACGACGTGCTGCCCGAGCAGCTGTGGCGCTACGACACCGGCACCGAGGACGCCTTCGGCGACCTCGCCCGCATCCTGCACAAGACCGCCATGGCCTACAACACCAGCAGCGCCGACCTCGACAGCCCGGCCCCGCGGCCGTCCTTCGGCCTCCGGCCCACCGGCACCGGCGCGGCGATGCAGGACGTGCTCGCCACGATCGACCAGCGCGCCGCCATGGAACGGCACACCGTCATCACCGGCAGCCTGCTCGACCTGTACGGGGCCTGGCGGCGGCACCGCCCGCTCAACCACGGCGAGCAGCGCCACCTGCTGCTGCGCTCCGGCGACCCGGGCCACGGCGTGGCCACCCTGCAGCGCTTCACCCACCATCAGTGGCGGGTGACCGCCGACGCCGAGGCCGCGCAGGCGTTCGCGGTGCCGTACCCGAACCGAATGGTCGGTGTGCTCGTCGAAACCGAGGACGGGATCTGGCAGCCGACCGCCTGCACCGACGCGGCCCAGATCGCCTCCGGCACGGCCTACCGGCTGCCGGTCCGCGACGACCTCGCCACCGCCTGCCGGTCGCTGCTGCGCTGGTGGGCGCTGCGGCACTCGGCCGCCTGGCGCAGCCGCAACCCCGACCAGCTCACCCCAACCGAGCTGGACCAGCTCGCCGAGTAGGAGGCCGCCATGCTCAACATCGACTCGGTCGGCCGCCGGATCGCCCGGCTCACCGGCCGCACCCTCGACCAGCACGCCACCGACCCGGTACCGGCCGCCGCCGACCTCCCCAAGGCCGCCGACACGATGCGCCGTCACCGGCTGGAGCTGCTGCTCACCGTCGACCGGCTGCGGACCGCGCTGATCAACGAGGACGACCTGTCCACGTCGATCACGGCGCTGACCGGGCCGCTGGACGCCATCGCGAAGCTGGGCCGCGAGTACCGGTACGCCCGCAACTGGGCCGAGACCCTGCTCAGCGACGACGAGCGCACCGCGTACGCCGACGCCAACCCCGGCGCGGTGCTGCGGCGGCGCTTCGTCAACCCGGGCGACACGACCCTCGTCGTCCTGCCGCACACCGATGCCTGCCGCAAGCAGCACCTGGCCGGGCGGCGCACCCGCGTGCGGATCGGCCGGGCAGACGCCGAACTCGACCTGACGGTCGGCCCCGGCCAGCTGCGCCTCTCCCACGCCGACGCCGGGATCTACCACGACCCGGCCCACGGCTTCTACGTCCTGGAGCCCGCGGCCACCGAGGCCGCCGCCTCCGGCGACTGATCCTCCCCGGCGGCCACCGGCCGCCATCCCAGGCCACCGGGCCGCCCCTCGCAGCACCCCATGACGGCAGCGCACCGCTCCACGCGCCTGCCGCGATACCTGCTGCCCGCGACCCGGCGCACCACAGCACGGCACACCGACGTGCCGCGCTGCCAACCCACAAGTCCCAGAAAGGGGACACCACCATGCAGCACGACCTGTCCACCATGACGCCCGCCACTCAGGCGGTCTTCAACGCCCTGCACTACCTCGGCCAGGGCAACGTCCACGAGCTGGCCAACCAGTCCGGTAAGGCCCGATCGACTGTCGACAAGGCGATCAAGACCCTGTCCGACGCCGGTCTGATCGTCCCGGTCGACACCGACACCGACGCCGCCGAGGGCGTCCCCACCCGCTGGACCATGGCCGAGGGCGTCACGGAAGCCGTCACCTCCGACGAGGCCGACCCGGACCTCGGGCAGGGCAACGACATCAACGACACCGGCCTCACCGGCGACACCGAGGCCGACATCACCCCGGGCCTCGGGGCCGGCGAGGCCGGCGACAACCTGGCCGACGACCCGGAGCCCGGCACGGAGCTGGACGGCGGCGACTCCACCGGCCAGGACGGCGCCGACGACCAGGCCGCCAGCAACGACGGCGAGGACGCGAACCCGGACAGCGCCGACGCCGGGGCGGACAGCGACAGCCAGGACTCGGACCACGAGGACGACGACGAGTCGGAGGGCGAGCCCGTCCGGGCGGCCGTCACGGTCGTGCAGCAGAGCCGTCCCGGCGACCGCAAGGTCATGACGATCAAAGCGGTCATCGCCGAGTACGGCGACGACGGCGCGACCCTCGACGAGATCGTCAACGAGAGCGGCATCGGGCACCCGACCGCCTCCCGGCTGCTGGCCGCGATGGAGCAGGCCGACGCCGCCCGCCGTCTGCCGGGTATCCCGCGCCGGTGGATCGTCGGACCGACCAAGGCCAGCGAGGTCGACCCGAACCCGGAGCCGCCCCGCTGCCCGGTCTGCTTCCAGGTGGTCAAGGGCGTCACGGAATCGCCCGAGGCGGTCGCCCTGGTGCAGTCCTTGATCCGCTCCGACGGCACGATCCACGTCGTCGCCGAGGACGGCACCGGGCACGTCGTGAAGCTGCCCAAGCGGCTGCCGCCGCGCACGGTGAGCACCGCGACGGCCGGGGCGGTCCGCCGCACCGACCTGACGGTCAACGGCGACGGCAGCCAGCCGTTCGCCAAGGGCGAGCTGGAGAAGCTGACCCTGGCCGTGCTGGCGGCCAACCCCGGCCGCTCGATGTCGCCGCAGGAGATCGCCACCACGATCAGCGCCCAGCTCGGCGGGCGCAACGTCAGCTCCGGGGCGGTGCGCAACAACTGCACCAAGGCCGCCGCCAAGGGCGACATCGAGATGGTCTCTGACGCCCCGCTCACCTTCGCCTACCCGGCCCCGGCCGGCGAGGGCGAGACGGCCGAGGCCGAGACCTCGAACGCCACCGCTCGTGCCGACGCCACGTCCGAGACGGTCGACGCCGAGGCAAGCAACACCAGGGCCGAGAACTCCTCGGGCAACGAGCAGTCCTGATGACAACGCCGGGGCCGGGCAACGCCCGGCCCCGGCCGCGCCGCCACCCATACCTGGGCCGAGCCATGTGGCTCGGCCCTTCCCACTTCCGAAAGGAGAACCCCGTGGCACACGAACTGGAGACGTTCGCCAACGGGCAGACCGCCTTCGCCTCCGCCCGCGTGTCGGCCTGGCACCAGCTGGGCACCGTCACTCAGGCCACGATGAGCGCCAACGAGATCATGGGCGCCGCCCTGCTCGGCAACTGGGGCGTTCGCACCATTCCCGTCAGGGGCATCGACGTCGTGGACGGGATCGAGGTCCCGATCCTGGCCGACGACCGGCGCATGACCGTGCGCCGCAACCCGGTGACCGGCCAGACCGAGTATCTGGGCATCGTCGGCAACGACTACGAGGTCATCCAGAACGAGCAGTGCGCCGACATGCTCGACCAGCTCGTCGACCAGGCCGGAGGCGCCCACTTCGAGACTGCGGGCAGCCTGCGGCGGGGCAAGTCGGTGTTCGTCACGATGAAGCTGCCGACCGCGATGGAGATCGCCGGGGTCGACCGGATGGACCTGTATCTGATCGGCACGACCTCCCACGACGGCACTGCCGCGCTGCGTGTGGACGCCAGCCCCATCCGCGTCGTCTGTGCCAACACCCAGCGGGCGGCGTTCGCCCACGCCGTGGGGCACTACACGTTCCGTCACACCTCCAAGGTCGGCGAGCAGATCACCCAGGCCCGCGAGGCGCTGGGTCTGATGTGGCGCTACATGGGCGAGTTCGAGAAGGCCGCCGAGCGGATGCTGCAGACCGCGATGACCACCCGCGAGTTCGAGAAGATCGTCGCGCAGGTGTGGCCCGTCGCTGACAACGCCACCGACAAAACCAAGGCCAACGCCAAGGAGCGGCTGGGGACGCTCAAGTACCTGATCACCGAGGCCGACACGCAGAAGGCCATCAAGGGCAGCCGGTGGGCCGGATACCAGGCCATCACCGAGTACCTCGACCACTACCAGGCCGCCAAGGACCCCACGACCCGCGCCAACCGCGTGATCACCGGCAAGACCGGCGACCTCAAGTTGACCGCCTTCGACCTGCTGAAGGTCTGACCGAATCCGCCTCTGTGCCGGGGCGGCGGTCACCTGCCGTCCCGGCCCGTCACGAACGGACCACAGACCCATGACCGAGACCACTCCCGTGCCGCCGCAGCGGCCGACGGTCCCGCACATCCGCCATCCCCGCGACGAGCGCCAGGCCGTCTGCGGCGTACCCGCCACCGACGTGACCCGGTGGGAGACCGAGGACCCGCCGCGTCCCGACCACGCGTGCGAGGACTGCCTGACGCTGCTGGAGGACGCGGCCCGGCCCGACGACTACACCCACCCGATCGGCGACGCGACCCTCATCGACTCGCTGCGCGCGATCGTCGCCGAGCGCCAGCACGCCAAGATCAACGGCGTTCTGGTGGACCTGTGGTCGGCCAGCGTCACCGTCACGATCTGGGACCAGCTCAAGCAGGACAAGCGGGACCGGCTTCTCACCCTGCCCGCCTACCAGCTGATCCTGCGATGCGTCGCGATCTACAGCCGCCTCACCGGCGAGGGCCACCGCCGATGACCACGCCGCACAGGCAGCAGTGGTTCCACTACCACGTCTGGGTCTTCGCGGTGCACACCGCGATGTCGCTGATCGACGCCGCACCCCGACCCACCCGGTCGCTCGACGTGCCGACGTGGGCGCAGGCGTTCGGCCTGACCCGCATCGACAAACCCGATCCGGACACGATCGGGCTGCTCGGTCCGGCGCCGGACGCCTTCGACCGCGACTACGCCATGAGCACCGACCTGGCCAGGCCGGTCATCGTCGCCCACCTGCTCATCGACGGCGTAGAGCCCTCGCCGCTGCTGATCGACGGCACCCACCGGCTGTACCGGGCCTGGCGCGAAGGCGTCCCGCAGCTGCCCGCCTACCTGCTCACCGTCGCCGAGAGCCGCCAGGTGCAACAGGACCGGTGGCTCGGTCCCGGCCGCACCTGGCGCATCGGCCCGCGCTGACCCGTCACCCCTCGTACGCCTCGGCGAGCCGCCCCGCCGGCGACCACCGAGGCGAACCCACCGCACCCCTTGGGAGAAAGACATGTCCTACACCGCCCCGTGGCGCAAGCTGTGCAACTGCCGTTGCCCGCTGCACCACGGCTTCCCGCGCACCGACTACTTCCAGCCCGGCTGCGCCTGCACCATCACCTGCGACACCCAGCCCATGACCCTCCTCGCGGAGCAGTGGGGCTGCGCCCTGTTCCTCGACCAACACGGCGACCTGTGGCACGTCAACGCCATGGCCAACGGCCAGTGGGACTGGGAGCACGGCGGCGAAATCGACACCCGCGCCGACACCTACGACGACAGCGTGCACATCGAGCGCCTGCTCCGCGAGGCCGCCCACGTCCTGCGACGGCAGATCGCCTGACCCAACTGCTGACCGGTTCAAGGTGGGCCGCCCGCGTGGGCGGCCCACGGCCCTTTTTGCGTTTCACCACCTGCTTGAGGAGACAGCTATGTACCGCACCTACCGCAGCCCCTACGAGCGGCACTGCGACTGCCGATGCCCGGTCCACCACGGGCACCTGCGCACCCACTACACCGACCCGGGCTGCCACTGCCTGGCCACCTGCGCCAGCCAGCCCATGACCCTGCTCGCCCCGCAAATCGGCGGCGCGCTGTTCCTCAACTGGCACGGCACCTTGTGGTTCGTGCCCGCGCTCGAACCCGGGCACTGGGACTGGCGCTACGCCACACCGGTCGACCTCGGCCACCCCGTCGACCCCGCCGCCGACCTGATCGCCGACGTCCTCCACCAGACCCACGCCGAGCTGCTGCCGCTCATCCACCGCACGTAGCCCGAGCTTTTCCCGTTCCCGCCGGCCGCGCACCCGCGCGAAGTCCGGCCTTTTTTGTTTTCACCGAAAGGCAGATCGTCATGACCAAAGCCATCATCGGCATCGTCACCGTCGTCATCATCGGCTGCTTCGGCCTGCCGATGCTCCTGCTGTCGGCCGTCATGGGCGGTCCCGGCGGCTGCGGCAGCACCACCGGCGTCTCGGTACTGGCCTCCGGGCAACCGCCCGGCGCCGGCAGCTGGGACACCGAGCAACTGGAGATCGCCGCCACCATCATCGACGTCGGCGTGTCCAAAGGCGTACCCCAGTGGGGCTGGACCGTCGCGCTGGCCACCGCCATGCAGGAGTCCGGCCTGCGCAACCTGCCGTTCCTCGGCGACCGCAACGACCACGACTCGATCGGGGTGTTCCAGCAGCGGCCCAGCCAGGGCTGGGGCACCGTCGAGCAGCTGGCCAAGCCCGAGTACCAGGCCGGGAAGTTCTACGACAAGCTGCTGACCATCCCGGGCTGGCAGACCATGCCACTGACCACGGCCGCCCAGGCAGTGCAGATCTCGGCATTCCCGGACGCGTACGCCAAGTGGACCGACGACGCCATCCAGCTCGTCCAGCAGCTGACCAGCACCCTGACCGACTGCGCCACCGACGCCCTCACGGCCCTGCCGGACGGGTTCACCCTGCCGGTCAACACCCCGCCGCAGGTGACGACCGCGATCTTCTGGGCGGTCGGGCAACTGGGCACGCCGTATCACTTCGGCGGCTCGTGCTCCGACCCGCACTCCGGCAACCCCGACAAGCAGTGCGACTGCTCGTCGCTGATGCAGGCCGCCTACCGGGCCGCCGGAGTCTCCATCCCGCGCGTCACCATGGACCAGGTCAACGCCGGGAAGGAGATCACCGACCCGGCCATGCTGCTGCCCGGCGACCTCATCCTCATCCCCGGCAGCGAAGGCACCATGTCCGACCCGCGGCACGTCGGCATGTACCTCGGCCAAGGCTTGATCATCCAGGCCCCGAAGACCGGGGACATCGTGAAGATCACGCGACTCTCGTCATGGATTGACCAGGTGGCGGCGATCAGAAGGATCGTTGCCGGGTAGCGGTGGTATAGGTTGTCGTTGAGGATGTCGGTTTCTCAGAATCGTGTCGGCGTGGGTATCGTTTCCGACAGGGTTGTGATAACTCGCTCAGTGTGGCGTAGAGCTGTTTCGATCTGAAGCTAGCACGATCTCCCGTATGCCTGGAAAGGACAGCGTTCGCTGCGGTGTCGGGGCTACGGTTCGCTATCGCGATGCGGATGGCGAGGTGGTGCAGTCAGTACTGGGCCGTGTTGAGGTTGACGCGCTGGCTGCTGCCTTGCCGGTGCGCGAGTTCCGCTGGTACAAGGGCCGGCGGTTCTATTCGGGCTGGTATTGGGCGTCGACGACTGGGCGGCTGGTCGCGTACGAGAGTCGGCTGGAGCTGGCCAGGATCTTACTGGCGGACTTCGACGCAGCGACGGTCGCGATGGTCGCGCAGCCGTTCCAACTGGTCGTTTTCGATGGCGATAGGACACGCTGTCACGTGCCGGACCTGCTGCTGATCAATAGGTCTGGCCTGGTCGCGATTGTTGATGTGAAGCCACCTTACCCCCGAGACTGTCCGCCGCAACCTGATCCGCTTCAACATCGCACGACGGCCGCAAAGCTTCGTCGGGATGCCCGTCCACGGCCGCACCCACCCCGCCCTGCCCGAAGACATCCGCCGCGCCGTCGAAGGCCCTCATCATGGCTGGCTGCGACTACGCCGCTTCCAACAGATCGTCGGCTACCCCAGCATCAACGTCGCCTCCCGCGCGATCAACGTCAGCGCCCCCACCCTCACCGCCCAGATCGCCAAGCTAGTGCCCCGTCATGCAGCCTTGAACGGGTAATCCGGATGGCGGATCTTGGAGTCGGCGGCGAATCCGGATTTCGGTCTGGCGCGCTGGTTGCGCCAGCGGATGTAGTCGCCGATGGCGGCATCCTGTTCGGCGTGGCTGCGGTGGTCGGTGCCGTTGAGGGCGAAGTACCGCACTGCGGCGAACTCCGCCTCGATCCAGTTCAGCCAGGACGCATAGGTCGGCAGGAACACCAGCGCCACCTGGTTGGCGGTGCACCAGGCGCGAACCTCGGGATGCTTGTGCGGGGAGAAGTTGTCCACGATGAGGTAGAGCTTGTCGCCGGGCCAGCGACGGCGCAGGGTCTTGAGGAAGCCGAGGAACTCGCGCCAGCGTTTGCGGTCCCGGATGCGGTAGTGCAGGCGCCCGGTGGTCAGGTCCAGGGCGGCGATCATGTGCCGAACGCCCTGGTCACGGGTGTAGGTGGCCCTCAGTCGAACTGGTTGGCCCTGCGGACGCCAGGCCCGGCCGGGACGGGGTTGCAGGTTCAGTGGCCCGAACTCGTCGACGCACAGCACCCTGCCGTCGGCCGGCGGGTGGTCGTAGAGGTCCAGGATCCGGCGCATCTTCGACGTGAACTCGGGGTCGGTGCTGGCCTTCCACGTCTTGGTGGCCTGCCAGGACACCCCGCGCTCGTGCAGGATCCGCCGGATGGTCTCGACGCTGATCGTCGTGACGTACCCGGCGTCGATCAGGTAGTCGCGCAGCTTGGCCAGGGACCAGCAGGAGAACGGTCGGCCGAGGAAACGGGGGTCGCACCGGGCGATGACACAGATCCAGTCGCGGGCCTGCTCATCAATCCGTCTCGGTGCACCCCCGCTCCATTTTGGGTCCAACGCGTCGAACCCCCGCTCGTTGAACGCGTGGATCACATCGCGGACGTAGTCCTCGCTGGTCTTGAGCAAGTAAGCGATGTCCGGCGCTGGCTGGCCCTGGGCGGACATCAGCACCACGATCGCCCGACGCAGCTTCACCGGATCCTTCGCCGTCCGGGTGATCCGCTGCAACCGCTGACCCTCGGCCATCGACACCTGCCGGACGAACACCTCCGGGCGTCTGCCCACCGGCCACCACCTCCCACCGTGAACGATGAGAGACAGCCTGCCGGACGAGTCCTCAGAACCGACGGATTACACGATCAACGTTCAAAGACGAGGCACTAGAAGCCGACATCGGCAACCCCTACTCAACCGGGGCAGATCCCGCCATCCCATGTTCACTACCGAGCACGGCCGAGCCCTGCTCGCCATGCTCGAACACTCGCGCGCCGCCGAACTGCTCGATCAGTACGCCAAACCGCTACGCGGCTGGCGCCCTGACGATCCACGCCGCGACCGCGCCGCGCGGCCCCAATCACCAGAGCGTGAAAGCCGCCGACCAGGCTTAACATGACCATGGATATCGATGCAATCTTTCGGTGTGGAGCCTTGACAGGCACCGTGGGCAAGGTATCGACTGCAATGAGTGACCCCAGCCGGCGAGTGGATCACAACCCAGTCAGGTTTCGCTGAGTCGCCGCGAATCACGGCGTGCAGCGACTACGGAAAGGGTCGTTATGCGAAAGATCTCACGGGCGCTGGCTACCGGCGTGTTCGCCTTCACCCTGGTCGGCGTGGGGGCCGGGGTCGCCGTCGCCGGCTCCAACACTGTGCAGGCCTGCACCCTTCGCGCCGATGTGCCGGACTCCGACAACAACGCAATCGTCGGCCGCGAGGGCTGCGGCAACACGGTCCCCGGCACTGGCTACATCTAGGAGGACCGCAACAACTGGCCCGACGACGAGGTGGGCAAGAAGTCCTTCGACGCCGGAACGGCCTTGGTCGACGGGTCCTGCGGCAACGGCACGGGCAACTACTACTCCAAGTTCAAGTCGAGCACCGGGGCGTCGGCCGAGTCGTCGCGGGCCCAGCGCTGCTGATCAGATCGATCGGACGAGGACAGAGGTTCATTGAGTGACGGGCACAGTTGAGGTTCAGGACCTCTCGTTCTCATACAGGAGGCGCCGGGTGCTTACCGGCGCCTCCTGCACCGTCGGTCGAGGAGTGACCGCCCTGCTGGGTCCGAACGGGGCGGGAAAGACCACGCTGATCAAGTGCGTCGTCGGATTGGCGCGTCCCGATGGGGGACGGGTGGTCATTGACGGTCGGGATGTCAGCGCCGGCAAGGCGGCACAGGCGTTGATCGGTTACGTGCCGCAGAATCCGTCGCTTCCCGGCTTGGCGAAGGTGCGTGACCTCGTCGCCTATGCGGCCTGGCTCAGCGGCGTGGACGCTGCGCGGACGGACGAGGCGGTCAAGGTGGCGTTGGACAAGATGCAGGCGCGGGACCTTGGGTCACGGCGGATCCGCACCCTCAGCGGGGGGCAGCGCCAACGAGTCGCTCTCGCCACCGGCATCGTGCACGATCCGCGGATCGTCATTCTGGACGAGCCCACAGTCGGTCTCGACCCCGGGCAGCGACTCAAGGTGCGAGAGGTGATCCGGCACCTGGGAGCCGAGCGGCCGGTGCTGCTGTCCACCCACCTGACCGAGGACGTGGAGCATCTCGCGGATACTGTCGCTGTCCTGGCCGAGGGCAAGATCCGGTATCAGGGCACGCTCGCGGGACTGGCCACGACCCGGCCCAGCGTCGATGGCCGGCCCGGGTCGCCGTTCGAATGCGCCTACGACGACCTGATCATGTCGTTCGGTGGTGCCGAATGAGCCGGATACGCCTACTGCTCGGCTGGCCCGGCCCGCTCTGGGTGTTCCCGGCCGCGGCTGCGTTGATGGCAGCCGGTTCGTTCCTAGCGACCAGGAGGATGCTCGCTGCCGACTACGTCACCTGGGCGGCCGTCTCCGCCGCCTGGCACGAGCAGCTGTGGATCCCTGGGTCGGCGGCGGCAGCCGCAGCAGCGGCACTGGGCGCGGCCTACTTCCCGAGTTCCTCGCCAGTGGCCTTGCCTCTGCGCCCGAAAGTGGCCGAAGGCCTGTTCCTCACCCACGGGCTCTCCCTGGCGATCTGGCTCTGCCTGGGGCACGCGGTCGGGCTGGTTCCGATTGAGATCGCTGCGGCGCGCCAGGCTACCGCCGGAGCCCTGGCGCTGCAGGACGTGACAGTCGGCCTGGCTGGTCTGGTCACGTTGACTCTGATCGGCTTCTGCCTCGGCGCGGCCGTCCGGCACTGGGTCATCGCGCCTGCGGTCGGGCTACTCGCCTTCGCGGTCATGGGCTTGCCCAATGCACCGTTGTTCGCACCGATCGGGCTGATTCTGCCGGTGCGGCAGTTCGTCACCACCCCCCGGTTCGAGTTGAATCCCCCGACTACCGTATTCGCCGTTGTGGCTTCCGTCGCCCTCTGTCTGCTCGCCGCCTCGCTAGCGTGCTGGGCCAGGTCCAGGGGGTCGGTCCGCAGCAACGGTCGCACCCTACTGGCGTGGCTAGCCTCGGTGGCAGCACTGGCGGCGATAGCGTTCGCTTGGCGCCCGGAACTGTATGTGGTGGACCGTCCTGTCGCACAGCTGTGTCGGCAGGTGGAGGAGACGCAGGTGTGCTTACACGCGGCCAACGCTCCGGCGATGGCTCGCACCGTTAATGTCGTGGGGCGCCTGCGTGATGCTGGCCTGGCGCCGGTGCTGCGCCGTGTGACGGACTTCGCGGCTTCTGATCAGGACACGCCGCGTCCCGGGGAGGCGTTCGTCAATCTCGATCCGGGTCCTCTCGATCGCCGTTTCGTAGCCGCCACCATCCCCGACCAGGTCGCCTTCCTCGTCAGCGAAGCCATGACCCTCCGCGCCTGTTCCCAGCCGGGCCGGACGATCGAGGGCCGTGACATCGCGGCTGTGCTGCAAGGACGAATTCTTCAGCTGGCCGGCTTCGACCAACTGGCGAACACCGTGGCACCAGCCCAACCACCGCCAGCAGCGCACAAACTGACAACCATGAACGCCGAGCAACTCATCGAGTTCGTTCAGACCAACCAACAGCTGATCCGATCGTGCCTACTCTCACCCGCCAGCCTTCCGTGATGCGTGGCCGTGTCGCCGGACTCTGGCACGCCCGCGGCGGGCCACTCGCCTCGACCGTCATCATCGTCGCCCTGGTTATCGCTGCTGCGTTTCCCGAGCTGAGTCTGTCGGTTAGCGCGGTGTTCGACCTGCCGCCTCGAGGCGTCGGCACCCCGGAGCTAGTTGCCATCGCGCTAGCCAGCGTCCTCCCGGCGATCACCACTCCACGATTCGACGGGCGAGAACTCATCGCGCACCGGTCTGCGCGGCTCGGACACCTGACCTACTCCACGATCATGCTTGCAGCCCCGCTGGCCGTCCTGCCGGTCTGGTACTGGGTGATCACCACCCGTCACCCAGACACGCAGTTCCCACCCCTGTACGGGCTCATCGGCAACGTGGTTGTCTTCACAAGCATCGGCGCGATTCTCTGCCTCGTACTCGGCCCGCTGGTCGCCACCGTCGCCACGCCATCCCTGTTCGCACTACTCGTGGTCGCTCAGCAAACCCTACCGGAATCGCTACTCACCACGACTTTCTCCACCGGCCGGTCCTGGCACACCAACTACTGGATCACGACCGCCGCAGCGCTCCTGGCCCTCGTCCTCAGTTGGCGCCTAAGAGCCGTTCCATGGCCCAACCGTCCGTGAACACGAACTCAGCCTGATGGCTCAGCCCAGCCGCCCCATCCCCTGCTCAACGCGCGTCGAGGCCTGCCATCCGCGTGCACGCCCGGCTGACGAGGGCGCTGCCTGAGCCGCACCCACAACTGCGCCTGCGACCAGCCGCGCCACGCTGAGCGCCAAACGCCGTCCGAGCCTCCCTGAGCCTTCGACCTGCCCACGCAAGCACGAGTCAGCCGACCAGCCTGGCGATCGGTCAAAACACCACGCCCAGAAAACGACATGATCTTGCGAAGAACGGAGCGACATTAATCTGCGAAGCAGGCCAAACAACGCTGGTCAGAGCGCCGCCCAGCGACTAGATCAACGAGAACCTACAGGTGGTGTAGGTTCTCATCGCCGAGGGCGGACTCTCATGTCTTGGCGGTCACGTCGGCGGATCCGCCGTGATCATGAGATCGATGAGCCTAGTGCCGTTGCATCGTTCAATCTCAACCACGACTCGGAATGCGTCGGGCCACGGTTACAGCTGGCTCTGGAGCAGACGGAAGTCGAAGTCGGCCTCGCCGCCAGGGTCGATGAGGTTCGCCGCCCGGATCTCCCGGTGCAGGATCGAGGCCATCTCGCGCTCATGCGCAGCGATGCGCGCCGGATCGTGGTTCATCGAATTGTTGAGCATGGCCGTCAGTTCCGGCGGAACCTCGCGGACAGCTCGATCAATGACACTCTGCCGCAGGCGCTGGGCTACGACGGCTGAAGTGAGGCTGTTGGCGTAGTCGAAGGCGCGGCGCACATGGATGGTCGGACCCTCCCACAACGTTTGGGTCGCGCCGGGAAAATCCGCCTGCTGAAAGACCATGAAGACGGCGAAGAGCCGGAGTTCGTCGTCGCTGGCCTCGGTCTTCGTCGCTCGGGAACCGATATTGGCCATCATGAACGACGCACCGTAAGAGTACCGGTCACCGGCGATGACGTCGTTGGCCGCGTGCTCCAAGAGCCCGGCGGACACGGCCTCAGGTCCGTCGAGCGAGGCCAGCCAGCTACGCACGAAGGAGGTCATGTTGGCGCCGGCGAAGGTGTACTCGTGGCCGCCGTTGGAACTCGTCATGCTCAAGAATTTACAGAACCCGCCGCTGCTGCCGCCGGTTGGCCCCATGGGCCATCTGACCCGAGCCCGGTCTTCCCCGTGGATCGACGTAGGGCTTTTCCGTACCCCAATGCCTGGTGGCGTCCTTCGCTCGCTGCACCGGGCCAGGGCTTACCGGCTCTCACCGGCGTGGGCGAGCGGTCGGCGGAGGTGGTCGGGCAGTTCTGCCTCCCATGCCCGCCGCTTGCGCCGTCCCAGGCCCGTGGCGGGCGGTACGCCAGCCGCACGGGACAGCTCCGCACCCGTGGGGATGCGGCCTTGGTTGGTCTCGGTGTCCCAGAACCGGCGCATCGCCGCGACGGCCGACAGGTCGTCCTGGGTCTTGTCGGGGTACTCGTTGGAGTGCAGAGGTGAGTACGGCTGATCTTGCAGAGGTCAGGTGTCGTGGTGGGCGCCTTGTTCGTCACGGTGGGTTGCGTTTTGCAGGCGCAGGCGGGTGAGGCCGAGC
>NZ_QGSZ01000198.1 GCF_003857055.1 Micromonospora inaquosa
CACCGGAGCAGGCAGAACCCGATGGACGATGCGCTGGAAACCCGCGTTGAACGCCTTCGCCATCACCTTCAGCGACCGCTTCCCGGCCGCTGAAACCTACTAACCAAGATCGCCGGAAACACCTTTAACGAGACAGCCCCAGGCGGACGGTTCGCACCCTGGAGGCGACCTGCTGGATCGGCGGTCTGGCCACCGGCTAGGGACGGTGACGTTTCGAGTAGACCGATACAGATTCGGACGAGGGTCCTGACGAGCCAGTTGAAGGGAATGTCGATGTCATCCTGTTGGTCGTCCGCCGTCGTGTACCAGGCGGTGTACGTCTCTAAAACCGCGTGTTCGGCGACGTCGACCGAGCCGAGCAGATGATATGCGAGGTTCGTGAGGAGGCGTCGTTCGGCGACGACGACACAGAACGCGCTGGGTAGCGCGTTTGACCGAAGTGGCCGGAGGGGTTCGGGAACCATCGGCTCTCCCAGTGGTTGACGCGGAAGGTTCAGTGGGTGGCCCGAGCGGAGGCGAGGCCGCGCCGAGCCGCCGAACGGTCGCGTAGCGCCGTCAGCAAGATGATGAACAGGCCGATGAGCGCCACGGCGGCGTTTGCGGTGGTGAGGAGGATCGCCTCACCTACGGTCGCCCCCTGCAGGTTCGTGAGGTGATAGAAGAAATGGGGCAGCGCGAAGACCGAATAGGCGGCAGCGGCAGGGATGACGAAGTGAGCCTTGGGTTTGACCGCCGCGATGCCCAGCAGCAGGGCGATCGCCAGTGAGGCCGTACCGAAGTCCCGCGCATAGTGCTCGCTGAACGGCGGCGTGAGATCCACGGTCGGGAAGTTCGCGTAGAAGCTGGCCGGCCAGATCGCATTCCAGGCTCCGACCACGAAATTGTCGAGAAACAAGATCACCAGTGCGATGCGGATGATGGCGGTCATGATCGTCGCTCCTTGCGCTGTCCCGGCTCGGCGTCCGAGGTGTCGTCCTTGACCCGCCACCCGGCGTAGCTGGACATATCAGGAGCCCGCCGGTGGTGGGCGAGTGTCACCAGGTACGGACCGAGCAGGTCTCCGATTCGTGACACACGGCCCGGCCGCGACCTCCGCTGTCACAAATCGGGGGGCCGCTCGGTCCAGTTCGCAGACGCCACGGTCGTTCGCGGCGGAGGGGAGCACGCCATGAAGAGAAGCGTTGCGGCGCGCGTGACGGACACGTCAGACACCGGTTGGGCGGCTCGCATTCGTCGTCGCGTCGGATTGATCGTCGCGGTCGCGCTTGCTGCCGGTTCTCCGCTGGCGGTCACGCCCGCGCCCGCGTTCGCGCACGGCGCGACGCATTCGATCACGCCGACCGCCGGTGCGGTGCTCGCGAAGGCCCCGCAACGGGTCGAGGTGGTGTTCGCCGCCGAGATCACGTCCGACAGCAGTGCCACAGTGACGGACCACACGGGGACGGATTGGGCAGACGGTCCACCGGTTATCCACGGAGCGACGCTGCGCCACCAGGTGAGAGCGGATATGCCTGACGGCTGGTACGAGATCAGTTGGCGAGCGACCTTCACCGACGGACACCCGGTAGCCGGCACGGCGGAGTTCACTGTGGGAGCGGAAGCTGCGGCGGCCGCCGCGTCGAATCCGTTTCGGGCCCGTCTCACGCACAGCGGAGTCGTGGCGTTGTACGCCGCCTCGGGTGTAGCAGTACTGGCTCTCCTACTCGCGATCATGACGCTTTCGCGCGGTGTTTACTCCGCCAGCAAGGCGGCCTCGGGTGAGCGCTCCACCGGTTAGGGCGATCCGTCACAGTTTAAGTATCAGTGAGCAGTCCTGAGAGGTAGAACCAACAGTGACATCACAGCAGTTAACTTTCCTCTCACCCCGGTGCCCGGTCCGGACGACGCACCCCTGCGGCGTTACGGCGTACACGAATCGGGAGGTGGCTCAGTGCGGATCGCGGTAGCTGGCGGGACCGGCTGGGTCGGACGTCTCGTCGTCAACGCCGTACGGGCTGCCGGCCACGAGCCGGTCCTGCTGGCCCGCTCCACAGGTGTGGACCTGATCCGCGGTTCCGGGCTGGACGAGGCGCTGAACGGCGTAACGGTCGTGATCGACGTCAGCAACGTGTCGACGATCAGCCGCAAGAAATCGGAGAACTTCTTTGGCACGGCGACAGGTAACCTGCTCGCCGCAGGCCAGCGCGGCGGGGTGCGGCACCACGTGGCGCTGTCGGTTGTCGGCGCCGACCGGGTGAACTGGGGCTACTACGCGGGCAAACGACGCCAGGAGGCGCTCGTCCTGGACGGTGCGGTACCTGCGACGGTGCTCCGCTCGACGCAGTTCTACGAGTTGGCCGCGCAGATGCTCGCCACCATTCCCGGACCGATTGCAGTGGTGCCCCAGATGCTCATCCAGCCGATCGCGGCCCACGAAGTCGCCAACTGTCTCGTCGACCTCGCCCTAGCAGACCCGGCCGGCCGGGCGCCCGACATCGCCGGTCCACAACAGCTGCGCATGTCGGACATGGCCCGCCGCCTGCTACGCGCGCGTGGAAGTCACCGCCTTGTCCTGCCTATCCGCCTTCCCGGGGCGACCGGTCGAGCCATGGCCGGACACGGCCTGCTGCCCACCGGCCCCGGTCCCCGGGGCACACAAACCTTCGACCAGTGGCTAGTCAGCCAGGCAGCGCAGAACACCAACGGGCGGACCCAGTGAACGAAGGCCAGCCACCCATCCCCACCCCACCGCGGGCAACGTCACCAGACGGACGAGACTCGGCGCTGACCGCGCTGATCCGGATCGCCCTCGCCGTCCTCTTTCTCGACGAACTCGTTGTCGGGTTCTGGAGCCAGGTCTTTCCCGAAAGCTTCTACAACCACTTCCCGACCGTCTCTCTCACCCCGCCGTTCAGCGAGCACTACGCGCGAGACTTCGGCGGAGCCACCCTCGGCCTGGCCGTCGTCCTCGGCATAGCGCTCGTCGCACCTCGAGCCGCATTCACCATTCCCGCGGCGGCGGCCTTCTCCACCTTCGCCATACCCCACTTCTTCTTCCACCTGACCCATCTCCAGCACGCCAGCCACGGCGAGGCGGTGTACCTCACGACGGCCAATGCCGTCGTCGCCCTGCTCGGCCTTCTCGTCATCGCGCTGACGCTCATCCGTGACGCCAGACATCGCTCGACTCAGGGCGACGCCGCCAGCGGATAACCACAGCTGACTGGACGCGGTCGGCTGCGACGGGCCGTCCGGCGTCGAGCACGGCAGATCTTGCCGACAAGCGGAGCTTGGCGCGCTCCGAATTCCACCGGCAGGACAGCCCGATGGAACAGGTGATGGGGGACGAGCAACCAGGCGGGTTACTCAGGGCACCCCGGGAACGACAACCGGTAGCGCTCCCAGAGCTGTTCTTCGACCTGGCATTCGTCTCGCCCTAACTGTCCCGGAAGCTGGTCGACGATCTGACCTGGACAGGGGCCTACCAGACCGGCGTGCGGCTGCACGTGTCGGTAATAGCTTGCTGCCACGGCGGGGGATGTCGGGGACAGCGCTGTCGCTGACGGTCGGCGCCAGGCGGGTCTGTGTCGATCTTTCGGCCCATGGTCACCCTTCCGCACCGTGCGGCGCGCGTTTCGCTGCGGAGATGTTCACCAGTCCCGCAGGGCGGACACGTCAACTCGGATCGCTCGGGGACGTCTACCATAGACAATGGTGCTGGTTCGCCGTGGCCTGAACTGGTCGCGGCGTCGTAAGAGGGAACCTGGTGCGATACCAGGACTGCCCCGCAGCGGTGAGTGGGAACGACCGCCGTCATCAAGCACTGGACCGCGAGGTCCGGGAAGCGACGGCCAGTAGGCGACCGTTCAGGTCACGCCCACGAGTCCGAAGACCTGCCAGCGCTGCGTACACCGCCTGGTGTGCGCCGCCGATGGTCTCTCGGGACGGCCGGGGCGGGAGCCGGTGCGTCGCCGTACCTCTTCCTCCCCTGCTGTCGCGTGGGTCCTCGGACACTTCGAGGGAAGGCTCCCATGAGCACTGCATTCGGTCAGAGCACCGTCCTGGGCTATCCGCGTATCGGCGGCAACCGTGAGCTGAAGAAGGCCGTCGAGGCCTACTGGGCGGGCAGCATCGACGCCGACGAGTTGGCGACGACTGCCGCCGGACTACGGGTCGAGGTGTGGCGGGCGCTGCGCGACGCGGGACTGGACGCGATTCCGTCCAACACGTTCTCCTACTACGACCACGTGCTGGACACCGCCGTGGCTGTCGGCGCGGTCCCGCAGCGCTTCGCCCATCTCGGCCTCTCTGAGCTGAACACCTATTTCGCGATGGCTCGTGGCGTTGACGCCGAACCCGCGCTGGAGCTCACCAAGTGGTTCGACACGAACTACCACTATCTGGTCCCCGAGATCGACGACGACACCGTCTTCGCCGCGAATCCGGTCAAAGCCCTGCGGGAGTACCGCGAAGCGCGTGAGGTGGGTATCGAGACCCGGCCGGTGCTGGTCGGCCCCGCCACGTTCCTGCTGCTGGCCAAGCCGTCGGTGCCAGGTCGCGATCCGATCGACCGGTTGCCGGACCTCATCGACGTGTATGCCGACATTTTGCGGGCCCTCGCCGCTGACGGAGTGCAGTGGGTTCAGCTCGACGAGCCGGCCTATGTCACGGACCGAACCGCAGCGGAGATAGACGCGCTCCGCGAGGCGTACAACCGTCTGTGCGCTGTCCAGCAGCGGCCGAAGATTTTCGTCGCCACCTACTTCGCGACACTCGACGACGCGCTTCCTGCCCTGCTGAACACGCCGGTCGAGGCGATCGGTCTGGACCTGGTCGCCGGGCCTGGCAACCTGCAGCGGCTCGCCGGCGCCGGTCAGCTACGCGGTAAGACGATCGTCGCTGGCCTCGTCGACGGCCGTAACGTGTGGCGCACCGACCTGCGTGCGGCGATCAGCGCCGGTGCCGCGGTGACAGGGCTCGCCGATCACGTCGCGGTGTCGACGTCGTGTTCGCTGCTGCACGTGCCCGTGGACCTGTCCGCCGAGACCGCGCTCGATCCGAATCTGCGCCAGCGGCTGGCGTTCGCACGGCAGAAGGTCGACGAGGTCGTCTTGCTGGGTCGAGCGCTGCGCAACGGCACCACGTCGCTACCCGCGCCGCTGCCCGCAGCCCCCGCGGCATGGTACGACGGCACCGTACGGGGCAGGCTCGCCGCGCTGCGGGCCGCCGACCGGCAGCGCGGCGGCTATCCGCAGCGGGCCGCCGCCCAGCAGGCCCGGCTGCGCCTGCCGGCGCTGCCCACGACGACGATCGGCTCGTTCCCGCAGACCGACGAACTGCGCAAGGCTCGTGCCGCGTACCGGGCCGGTCGACTCGACGAGGCCGCTTACACCGAGCGGATGCGGGCTGAGGTCGAGCGGGTCATCCGACTTCAGGAGCGGTTGGGCCTCGACGTGCTGGTGCACGGCGAGCCGGAGCGCAACGACATGGTCCAGTACTTCGGCGAGCAGCTGAGCGGGTTCGCCGCCACCGAGCACGGCTGGGTGCAGTCCTACGGCTCCCGCTGCGTACGCCCACCGATCATCTACGGCGACGTGGCGCGCAAGGCACCCATGACGGTCGAATGGTCGACCTACGCGCAGTCGTTGACCGACCGGCCGGTCAAGGGGATGCTCACCGGTCCGGTGACGATCCTGGCGTGGTCGTTCGTTCGGAGCGATCAGCCGCTCGGCGATACCGCCGACCAGGTTGCGCTCGCTCTGCGTGATGAGTGTCGTGATCTGGAAGCAGCCGGTGTCCGGGTGATCCAGGTCGATGAGCCGGCGCTGCGTGAGACACTGCCGCTGCGCGCGGCTGACCAGAAGGCTTACCTGGATTGGGCGGTCAGCGCGTTCCGCCTGGCGACCTGCGGCGTCGCTGACGACACCCAGATCCACACCCACCTGTGCTACTCGGAGTTCGGTGAGGTCATCACCGCCATCGACGCTCTCGACGCCGACGTGACGAGCATCGAGGCGTCTCGCTCGAAGATGGAGGTCCTCGACGACCTCGCCGCGACCGGTTACCGCCGCGGTGTCGGCCCTGGTGTGTGGGACATCCACTCACCGCGGGTGCCCTCGCGTGCCGAGGTTGTCGAGGCGCTGCGTTCAGCAGTGGCGGTGGTCCCTGCCGAGCGGCTGTGGGTGAACCCCGACTGCGGCCTCAAGACCCGTGGCTATGCGGAGGTGCAAGCGTCGCTCGAACATCTGGTCGCCGCCGCTGCCGAGCTTCGCCGCGGGTGACACGGCCGCCGGGTGGGATCTCGACGTGGTCCCGCCCGGCGGCACGGGCCAGATCGTGCGTGTCTGCCGCGATGAGCGGCCGCGGCGGGTGGTCCGGTGGTGCCCGAGAGGTGCTGGTCCCTGACATTTCCCGGGTCGCCGGGCTCCCTGACTGCCGCGACTGCGGCCCTCGTCGATCACCTAGACTGGCTGGCGGCGCTGGTTCGCCCGATCGTGACCGGTCGGGCGTCGTAAGAGGGAACCCGGTGGGAATCCGGGGCTGCCCCGCAGCGGTGAGTGGGAACGACAGCCGTCATCAGCACTGGGCCACTGGCCTGGGAAGCGACGGCCAGTAGGAGACCGGCGCAACCGGTCAGGCCCGCGAGTCCGAAGACCTGCCTGCGCTGCGTACACGACCGTGTGCGCTGCCGTCGGCCTCGCTGGTGGGCTGAGCGGGTGACGTGCCGTGCGCGCTGTGCGCGGCCGCGTCCTCATCAGCTTGTGCTCGCGGTTCCGGTGGTGTGGTTTCCCGAGGGACGGACTACCGCTGTGCACAACACCACAACGATCGCCGGCCGCGCGCCGTCGGCCTCACACCTGACCCTGTCGCAGATCATGGATCAGCACCACACCAACCTGATGGGTACGGTGCACGGCGGCCGGATCCTCAACCTCATCGACTCGGTCGCCGGGGTGGTCGCCGCCCGGCACTCCGACGGGCCGGCGGTGACCACGGCGATCGACGAGACCGCGTTCCTGCGCGCAGTGCGGGTCGGCGACGTCGTCCACGTCGATGCCCGGATCACCTGGGCGGGCCGCAGCTCGATGGAGGTGGCCGTGAAGGTCACCGCGGACCGGTGGGACCGGGCGGTGCCGCCCACCGACGTGGCCACCGCCCATCTGGTCATGGTCGCCATCGACGACGACGGGCAGCCCCGTGCCGTACCGCCGCTGCAACCGGAGACTGACGGGGACCGTCGTCGCTACCGGGAGGCGGAGATCCGCCGGGAACACCGGCTGGCGCTGCGGCGGGCGTTGCTCGACGGCGCCGACGAGGCCTGAGACATGTTCGGTCTCACCGTCGTGGCGCTCGCCGGCTACCTGGCCGGGATCGTCGTCCTCACGGTCACGCCCGGTCCGGACATGATGTTCGTAATAGCCAACGCCGCCCGGGCGCCGGCCGGTTGACGGACGGCCGTTGGTCGCGGCGGATCAACCGGACCTGCGCTGTGGCATTCGTCGTTCCCGGCGTACGGCTGGCGCTCGGCTCGTAGCGGTGCGGACCGCCGCCGTCGTCGCGACGTTCGAGGGGATTGGACGACGCTCGGCCGCGCCTGGTAGGCACGCAGGTGTGCGAATCGTCTCCCTGCTCCCAGCGGCCACTGACATCGTCGCCATGCTTGGCCTGACCGGGCAACTGGTCGGCCGTACGCACGAGTGCGACTGGCCACCGGGCGAGCTCGCCGACGTCCCGGAGGTGACCGCGACCAGCCTGCCCGAGACGTTGACGAGCCGGGAGATCTCGGCGGCGCTCAGCGGCGACGCGCACCGAGGGTCGTCGGTGTACCAGCTCGACGTCGCCATGCTCGATGAGGTGAAGCCGGATCTGATCCTGACCCAGGACCTGTGCGACGTGTGCGCGGTCTCCTACCAGCGGGTCAACGACGCGGTCCGGATGATCGACCTCGACACCACAGTGGTGTCCATGGAGGCGAGAACCATCGGCGGGATCCTGGACACCGTCGACGCCGTCGCCGCGCTGACTGACACGGCAGGCAGGGCAGCGGAGATCCGAGCGGACGCCGAGGGCCGCCTCGCGGCATTGCCGGGCGCGGTCAGCGGGGCGCCGACGGTGTTGTTCGTCGAGTGGCTCGATCCGCTGATGCCGGGCGGACACTGGGTGCCGGAGCAGATCACCTATGCGGGCGGGCGGTCGCTGCTGCTCGGGCCCGGCGCGCACAGCACCCCGCACCGGTGGTCGGTGGTCGCGGACCTGGCCCCCGATGTGGTGGTGTTCGGGCCGTGCGGGTTCACGCCCGAGCGCACCGTCGACGAACTGACGGTGGCAACCGGGCAACCCGGCTGGGCGGACCTGCCCGCCGTGCGCAACGGACAGGTGTGGGTGGTCGACGGGCCGGCCTACTTCAACCGGCCCGGTCCGCGGGTCGTCGACGGCGCCGAAATCCTTGCCGCCATCCTTGCCGGACGGCCCGATCCCCGCGCCCGACACGTGCCCAACTGATCCGACTGACGCCACACTCCGACCGACGATCCGTCCAAGAAGGCGTCTTACCTCGGCGCCGGCCTGGGATATCCTCCGGGGGTGACGGTGGTAGGCCTGCTCGGCAGCGTCAGCGGCACGGTCGCCGCCGACCACGGCCTGTTCCTCGTGCTCGACAAGCGCGCCGACGATATCGGCGACCCCGACTTCAGTCAGGACCGCATCTGCTGGAGCGGGCGCGACGCACTGTTTGTCGCCAGCCCGTCGAGCGCCACCTGTCGGGCGTCGGTGACCGTGCAGGCGTGGGACGGAGAACCCGCGGCCGTCGACTCCACGACGTGGCCGGATACCGACAGCACCGAGGTCACCCTGCGGACCGGCACCGTGTACCTGTCGCACCTGCTCGACATGGCCCCCGTAAGCGACCTTCTGCCGGTAGGCCCTCCCGGCCGCTACCGGGTACGCGTCGATGTCGCAGGCCGCGCCCGGACGCGAGCGCTGCTGCGCTCGCCCGACTTCGATCCGGTCAGGCGCACCGTCGGCCCCGAGCGGATAGTGATCGGTTTCTGGCCGGCCCGCTGACCGCGTTCGTCAGGCCAGGCAACGCCCGCCGGGAAACGTGCCGACAACCCGTGGGAGCCGGACACCGTTGAAGTCCACGGACCCCAGCACGCACCCGGTGCCGGCAGCGACGGCGTAGAAAACCGAGCCGGGCGACGCCGGGCCGGTCGGCTGTCCCCAGCGCACGGTCACGACGGTGAACCCGCCGTCTGTCAGCACCTGTCGGATGCGCTGCACGCCGTCCGGCCCGCTGCTGGGCGGCACGGAGCCGAGCTGCACCGGAATGCACGCCGGCGCCTGCGTTGGCGCCACAAGCCCGGTTGAGTTCGTCCTTGGTTTCCTCGGCGGCGCGCTTGGCGTCCAAGTGCTGCTGCGTGGTCAGCTAGCTGCGGTTCGTCTCATCGACGAGCGGCTGGCGGCACTGCTCGTTCTCTGCGGCTCCGATCAGGCCCAATCCCGGGCTGAGCTCGCAGTGGAAGCCGTACCGACACCGCCTGACCGTTTCACATGCCCACCCGCGCGGATCGTCGCTCCGGAGGGCACCCCGGCGGGTTGTCAGTGACTGTCGTTGACTGCCGTTGGTAGCCGACGACCGATCGCCGCTCGGTGGACGGGAAGCGCCATGGAGGCCACGTCACGGACGATGGAGTCCAGCAATCGCCTGACGCGTGGCTGGTCGCCCGAGACGAGCCGGATGTCGTCGACGATCATGGCCAGGACCGCGTCGTACGAGATGCTGCTCATCCGGGCGCGGACGGTGCCGTCGTCGTCGCGGACGGCGTAGGTGGGATCGGGGCGGGTCGCGAGCCGGCGGAGGAGGTCGTGTGCCTCCTGGACGGCCCGGACGGCGGTGGTGACGTCGTTGACTCCTGGGGACAGCGCGCGTTCGGCGATGTCGGCGAGTTGCCGGAAGCCGAATCCGAGGTCTTGGCCCGGGCTTCGTTCCACGCCGACGGTCACGCCCAGCCAGGCGCGGTCGGCCGGCACCGGGCGGGCGGCGCCACCGACGGTCTGATGCACCCGTAGCAGGGGCGCTCCCGCGACGACGAAGTCACCCGGGGTAGGGACGACGGTGATGGCACAGTCGTGCTCCCGTGCCAGCCGCCCGAGCACGACGAGATCGACGTTGCTGACCATGCCGGGTTCCGAGGCCGGCACGGTCTGTGTCACCTCTCCGGGGACAACCGCCGGTGGCTCGTCGGGTGGAGGGAGACGGGCGATCGACCGTCGGGTCTGCGCGCCGATGGAGCCGATGATGTGGGAAACCCTCATCACCGTGGTGATGTGGTGCAGGTAGTAGATGAATGTGGCGCTGCTGGCCAGGACGAGGGCTATCGACACAGCGAGGGACAGCTCCGGCAGCCTCTGGCCCTCCTGATCTGGCAGTGCGGCCAGCACCACCATCGCGAACAGGAAGGTAGCGACGAACGTGCCGAGCGTCGCCTGGATGATCCGATCCTGCAGAAAGGTCCGCAGGACGCGGGGGGAGTACTGGCTGCTGGCCAGTTGCAGGGCCACGACCGTGATGGAGAAGACCAGCGCGGTGAAGGAGATCATCGCCGTGATGATCGAGGAGAGCAGCGAGCGTGCACCGGCGGGGCCGCTGGGCACGATCCCCCCGAAGGGAAGATCCAACTGCAGCTCCAGCGCTGACAGCCCGACCGCCGCTAACACCGCACCAACCGAGAAGATCGCCGGCACCAGCCAGAAGCTCTCCCGTACCTCGGCCAGTCGCGCGGACGCGGTGCGGCGCCGCCTCACGACGCGCAGTTC
This sequence comes from Micromonospora inaquosa, assembly GCF_003857055.1. GTDB lineage: Bacteria > Actinomycetota > Actinomycetes > Mycobacteriales > Micromonosporaceae > Micromonospora > Micromonospora inaquosa. The sequence goes on from NZ_QGSZ01000198.1 coordinate 10,795, forward strand.
TTCGTGAACACATGCTCATCGTGTCGCACGGCCGGACGTCGCGCGCATCGTCTGCCGATCTCTGCGACGCCTCCGGTATCGAGGCGGCACGCGTGCAGTCACTGGTCATCGAGCAGGTACGCAGCCCCGGGTGTGAACCGACAACCACGGGGTAGCGGCGAGGGATGGACGCGCTGCACCTCGGCTACGCCCTGGTGGGGATTCTGGGCGTGTTGTTGGCCTTCTGGTCCAGCGCCATCCGTCGGGCCCCGGTCAGTGAGCCGCTGCTCGCGTTGCTGGTGGGCGTGCTGGTCGGTCCGGTTCTCGGGCTGATCGACCTGCCGGATCACGAGGTGTCCGTGTTGACGTTGGAGGCGAGCCGGGTCCTGTTGGCCATCTCGCTGATGGCGGTCGCGCTGCGTTTTCCGCTGTCGGACTACCGGTCGGTGGTACGCCCGGTCGGCGTGCTCCTCGCCGTCGCGATGGTTGGCATGGCGGTGGTCAGCGCCGGCCTGGCAGGATTTGTCCTCGGCCTTCCCGTCGCTTTGGCGGCGCTGCTGGGCGCCTGTGTGACGCCGACGGACCCGGTCCTGGCTTCCAGCGTCGTCTCGGGAGGACCGGCGGAGCGGCAGCTGCCGGCTCGGCTACGTCAGGTGATCAGCGGTGAGTCGGGCGCGAACGACGGGCTCGCCTTCGTCTTCGTCGTGCTCGCGTTGTGCGCCGTGACCTCTGGTTCCGTCGGGGGTCGCCTTTTGGAGGCGGTGTGGGGGGTGATGGGCGCCGTGGTGGTCGGCGTGGTGGTCGGTTACACCGCCGGGCGGGCCGTCGTGGCGGCTGGGGCTCGGGAGGATGTTGACCAGGGCTCGCTGCTGGTCTTCACGGTCGTGCTCGGGGTCGCGGCACTGGGAGTCGCCAGACTGGCGCGTACCGACGGCATCCTGGCGGTCTTCGTCGCTGGTCTCGCCTACAACGCGGTGATCGGGGACCGATCTCGCGCCTCGGAGCAAAGGCTCGACGACGCGCTCACCCGCTATCTGGTGTTGCCGTTGTTCTTCCTGCTCGGGGTCGAGGTGCCGTGGCGTTGGTGGCGCGAGTCGGGCTGGCCGCTGGTGGCGTTCGTCATCGCGGTGTTGGTGCTGCGCCGGCTGCCGGTGGTGCTCGCGCTGAAGCCGGCCCTGGGGCTGTCCTGGCGCAGTGTGGTGTTCCTGGGTTGGTTCGGGCCGATCGGTGTGTCGGCACTGTTCTATCTCACCTACAGCCAGGAGGAAGGAGTCGGGGATCCTCGGCTGTGGGCCGCCGGCAGTCTGGTGGTGGTGGCGAGCACCGTGGTGCACGGTGTCACGGCGATGCCCGGTCGTCGCTGGTACGCGCACCGGGCGGAGCTGGCGACCGCTAGCGGCGGTCCGCCCGGTTGATGACAGCTTCCGGCGCCTCGGGTGTGTGGACGGTGATGTCCTGGGTCGCCGACGCCACCCGGATGCCGTTTTCGGCGAACCGGTCCAGCACCCGTCGGGTGACCTGGTCCTTGACCTGACGGGCGGCGCGGACGGGCACGACGAACCGTGCTGACAGTTCGACCCAGTTCGGGGTGGCGCGGACGAACACGCGGGCATCGACCTCTGCCTCGGCGACCGGGTAGCGGTGGCGCATCTGCGCGATGGCGTTCCGCGCCTCGGCCGTCGAGGAAATGTTCTGCGCCTCCTCGCACAGGATGCGCTCCGCGAGGTGCCAGTCCGCCTGGTAGGGGATGGGGAAGGTCAGTTCGTCCCACAGGTGGTCCAGCACGGTGCTGCTGTTGTAGACCGGTGTGCAGAACACGAAGCGGTTCGACAGGGACACCACCCGGCCGGTGTACTGGCGGCCGCGAATCCACGATTCCGGGTCGGTGGAGGATCCGCTCTCCAGGATGCGGGTGCGCAGCGGGGTGATGTCCAGGACATCGCCGCGTACCTCGCACATCTGTATCCGGTCACCGACGCGGAACTGCCGGCCGGTGAGGATGGCGATCCACCCCGCGAACGCGCCGATGACCTCCTGCAGGGCCAGCGCCAGACCGACACCGAGTAGTCCGACGACCAGGCCGATCCGGCCGGCGAACGGCCGCCACAGCAGTGCCAGCGCAAGCAGCAGCGCCACGACGGTCAGGTAGTGCACCGCCTTGCGCAGGTAGTAGCGATTGCTGGTATCGCTTACCCGCAGGGTGGCCAGACGGCCGGCGACGGCGGCGACGACGACGGCCAGCACGATCAGCACGACGCTGGTCACGAGGCGACCGCTCACGCTGCTCGTGTCCCAGAACGCCTCCAGGAACCGCTCCATGCCGCTTGCCCATCGTCCCCGGCGATCGGCCGATGCGGGTCCGTCGCGTCGTTTCCACCATAGGCGGCAGCCGACGGTGGAATCTCGCAAACGCCCGTCCCGTGGCGGGCCAGCGTCATGGGCATGTCGCCCGCTCAGCCCGGAGGGTGAGGTGACCGGCCGGTGCCTGGGTCCGCGGACCGCGACAACCCGTTCCCGCCGCGACTCGTGATCACCAGACTGTCAGCTCACGAGCGGCGAGCGCCCGACCGCCTTCGAACGCCCGGTACGGTCCCGACGGCCCGAGCCGGTAACGGTCGCCGAGTTCGCGGTGGGAGAACCGGATCACGGTGCCCTGCACGGTCACCAGCTGCGGCGGAGCAGGCACCGACGGGCCCGTCGACAGCACGAGCAGGGTGCCGTCGGTCAGATCCACGTCGCGTACGACGAACGCCGTGTCGGCGATGACCCGCTCGACGCTCGCAGTCACGGTGAGCAGGTCGCCCACCTCGGCCCGCGCGACCGTGCCTGGTGTGGTGGTGAGCGTCGGTTCGGGGCTGGGCTGCGGAGTCACGGGCCCGCTGGTGCAGCCTGCCACGAGCAGGACCACCGCTGGTAGCGCTGCCATCGAACGCACCCGGCCGTACCAGTTGCCCATTCGTGGGTCCTCCTCGCCGTCGTGGCGCTTGGTCAAGGAGTTCCCCGGAGTGTCGCGGCACGACCGCCGGATCCTGTGACGGTTAGGTGACGATTCGCGCCGTCCAGAAGTGCGTGGAGTAGCGGCTCTGGATCGTGGCACCAGCCGCCGCTCGTGCTGGGTTTCGAGGCGACCCACCGTCGCAGCTATGATCGTTCGGAATCAGTGGGGCGGCGCGAGGTCTGGTCGGCATTGTGATGACGCACGTTAGTGGAGCGTGACCGGTGCTGTTGTTGTCGTTCGCCGTTGTCCTGCTGGTGGCCGTGCTGCTCTCGGCGCTGGCTCATCGCACCATCCTGTCTACCGCGGCGCTGTTCCTGGTTGCCGGGTTCATCCTCGGCGAGGACACCACCGGGCTGCTGCACCTGCATTCCGATTCCCCCATCGTGGCGCAACTCGCGGAGCTGGCCCTGTTCGCGGTGCTGTTCACCGACGGGATGCGGGTCGGGTGGGCGGACCTGCGCTCGGCATGGCGGCTGCCCGGTCGGGCGTTGGGGTGGGGCCTGCCCCTTACCCTGCTGATCACGGCGCTGCTGGCGCATTATGTGGCCGGCCTGGGCTGGCCGGAGGCGCTGCTGATCGGCGCGATCCTGGCCCCCACCGACCCGGTGTTCGCGGCGGCGTTGGTGGGCAATGACAAGGTGCCGGCCCGCCTACGGCATCTGCTCAACGTGGAGTCGGGCGTCAATGACGGGCTGGCCCTCCCCTTCGTGGTGCTGCTTCTGGCTGTCGCCGCCGGCTCGGAGGACCTGCACCTGGGAGAGATCGCCGGCGAACTCGTGGTGGGACTGCTCATCGGTGTGCTGGTGCCGCTGCTGGCGATCGCGTTGGAGCGCACCCGCTGGCTTGCGGCGTCCGCCGCGTACGCGCCGCTGAACGGGGTGGCGATCGGGCTTTTGGTGTTGGCGTTGGGCAAGGTCACCCACGGTAACCTGTTCCTGGCCGCGTTCGCGGCGGGGATCACCGTGGCCACGTTCGGGCCGCGGGAGCGGGCGGCGTTTGAGCATTTCGGGGAGAACGTCGCCGAGCTGTTGAAACTCGCCGCGCTGTTGGTCTTCGGCGCGCTGATCTCGGTACGGTTCCTGGGCGAGATCTCCTGGACCGGCTGGGCCTTTGCGGTGCTGGCGATCTTCGTGGCTCGCCCGGTCGCGTTGTGGATCTCGTTTCTCCGCTCCGGGCTCGGTGCCAGGGAGCAGGCCGCGGCGATGTGGTTCGGGCCGAAGGGCTTCGCCTCCGTGGTGTACGGGCTGCTGGTCCTGGAGTCCGGCATCGCGGCCGGCGACGAGGTGTTCCACCTCGTCGCTTTGACAATCGTGATCTCCATCTTGTTGCACTCGTCGACCGATGTCGTGATAGCGCAAGCCTTTGACGAGTCCCGGGAGACGCCTGCCTGGTTCGGCGTGCTACATCGCGCCCGGCGGCCGCTGCGGCCCTGGCGGCGAGATCGGGACAGCTCGTCCGCCGACGGTTGATCCGTTGGGACCGCCGATTGCGGCCCAGACGGTCTTGCCGTCACCGAAGGAGAAGAAGCCCCAGTCGGTGGTGAGGGCGGCGATGATCGGTAGACCACGACCGCCTTCGGACATCTGACGGGGGAGTGTCGGGGCGGTGGAACTGGGAGTTTCGCCTCCCCGGTCACGGACGCTGATCCTGAGCGATCCCGCCACGTGGGCGACGATGAGTATGTCGTACTGGTCGAGCGGCACCAGGGTGCGTCGGGCGATCCCGAGGTACTGCCCGCCGAATAGCCAGTAACGACCGCCGACTTCGCTGGCGCCGAGCTCTCCCCGGAGATTTACCTGGTGCCGCTCGCCACCGACCCGGTAGTGCTCGTGCTGCCCCCGGAGCATCCGCTGACCAGCGCCGAATCGGTCGACCTGGAGGCGTGCGCGCAGCAGCGCTGGACGTTCGACGTCGCAGGCTCGTACATGTCCGAGCTGTCCACCCGGCTGTGCCGGGAGGCCGGCTTCGAACCCGTGGTGATCTGTCGGTTCAACAACTACATGCTGGCGCTCCAGCACGTGGAGAACGGCCGCTCGATCACCATGCTGCCGAAGCTGGCGGTGGACCCGCGATACCGGGTGGTGACCCGACCGCTGAACCCGCCGCTGACCCGGCGCATCACCGCCGGGGCCCGGCGGGCGGCCGCGTCACGCCCCGAGGTGACCGCCGTGCTCAATGCCCTGAGAGCAGGCGACTGACCGTGCCCGGGCCGTCGGTCGGCCAACGTCCGCTTCGGCCTCGCGATCGGACCCGGTCGGCCCGCCGCCGTGCGTCTACGGTCGCCGACGGCCGGGCAGCGGATGCGTACGGGCCGGGGCCGCAGCGGTAGGCCGTCGTCGCCATAGACCAGATTCGCGCTGTCGACCACGACATCGCCACCGGCGTCCGACCCGATATGACCGAGTACGGATGGGATACCGACGAATGGCCCGCGCCGCTGACCCGGGTGCTGGAAGCTGACATCTTGGTCATCGCCGGACCGATCTGGCTCGGCGACAACAGCTCGGTCAACCGTCGGGTGGCCGAGCGGCTCTACGGCTACTCCGGCCTGTTCAACGAGCAGGGCCAGTACGCTTAGAGGTCGGCCCCGGGCCCTCCTACCTCGACGAGGGGTTCCGGCGGTCCGGAGAATGACTTCACCAACCGCAGTACCGCGTTCATGACCTTCAACCTGCTCCACCTCGCGTCGATGATGCGCCGCGCTGGTGGATTCCCGGCCTACGGCAACCAGCGCACCGCCTGGGACGCCGGCAGTCGACCCGGCAACGCCAACCCGGAGTACCGCTAATCATCAGGAACGGACAAGACGGCCAATCAGTGAACCGGTGGCGCCCCGTAGGTACCGGCCTGCCGGACACGATCACGACGACAGCCACCCTTCCGTTGCAGCGCCAAGGATGTGAGTAGCGATGACGAGCCCGGAAACGATGAGCTGGCCGAGCCTGCGGGTCTCGGACTGGACCGCCACCCGCGACACAGTGCACATGTGGACCCAGATTGTGGGCAAGATCCGCATGGCGCACGCTCCGTTTCTCAACCATTGGTGGCAGGTCACCCTGTACGTGAGCCCGCGCGGGTTGACGACGTCCGCCATCCCGTACGGCACGGGAGTCTTCGAGATCGAGTTCGACTTCATCGGCCATCGGCTCGACGTGCGCACCAGCGACGGCGGCGCGCGAAGCCTCGCGCTCCGGCCGATGCCGGTCGCCGAGTTCTACTCGCGGGTCATGGCCATGCTCGACGAACTCGGGATCGAGGCACCGATCCGGCCGTACCCCAACGAGGTCGACCCGGCGATACCGTTCGCTGAGGACCACCAGCACGCCTCGTACGACGGCGAGGCGGCCACCCTGTTCTGGCGACAGCTGTTGCAGGCGAATCGGGTGATCGGTGAGTTCCGGTCGCATTTCGTGGGCAAGGTCAGTCCGGTGCACTTCTTCTGGGGCGGGATGGATCTCGCCTGCACCCGCTTCTCCGGCCGGTCGGCTCCGCCGCACCCCGGGGGCGTGCCCAACTGCGGGGACTGGGTCATGGTCGAGGGCTACTCGCGCGAGCTGTCCAGCTGCGGGTTCTGGCCCGGTGGCGGCGAGGAAGGCGCCTTCTACTCGTACGCCTACCCCGCACCCGACGGGTTCGCCGAGCGGCAGGTCGGTCCCGAAGGCGCGTACTACAGTTCCGAGTTTCAGCAGTTCCTCCTGCCCTACGAGGCCGCCCGTGCCGCACCGGACCCAGACCGCGCGGTCGCCGAGTTCCTCCGCACCACCTACGAGGCCGCTGCGGACCTCGGGAACTGGGACCGCTCCGCGCTGGAGGACGACCCGCTTCGCTGGCACAAAACCCCTGCGCGGTAGGACAAACTGTGTGACCGCACGATCGCCGTGTTACCCCTGCGGACACGACTGGCGGCAACCGGTGGCACGGCCGACGGTCGAACTGCGCGACGCGCCGGTCGGCCGGAGATGAAATCTGATGGAGGACACATGGTAGTGACTGTGAAGGATGTCCCCGAAGCCAATCAGTACGAGGCTCGGGTCGAGGGAGAGTCCACGGTCGCGGGTGTTGCGCAGTACATCCGCACCACGGAACTCATCGCGTTCGTTCACACCGAGGTCTCACCGGAGTACGAGGGAAAGGAGTAGGGGCGGCCCTGGCCCGCGCGGGCCTCGACGAGGCCCGCGCAGCGAACCTGCTGGTCCTGCCGACCTGCCCATTCTTCGCGGGGTGGATCGCCCGGCACCCCGAGTACCAGGACCTGGTGTACCAGTCCCGCAGCAGAGTCAGCGACTGAACAACAGGGCGCGGCGGCGATGGAGGTGAGTACGAGCAGCGGAGACGGGAAGAAGGCGTACGAGGGCCAGAGAAGATCACTGTCACGTTCGAGGCGAGGCGTTGCTGGCACGCCGCCGAGTGCGTCCGCGGCTTGCCGGAGGTTTTCGACACGGGCCAGCGCCCGTGGATCCGCCCCGACGGTGCCAACACGCTTCTCCGGCCACCGCTCAGAGATCTCATTCTGCTAACCTTCGCTGGCGCCCTCGATCGCATGAAGGAGGTGGGAACCGTGGACAGAGTGACTGTCACGTGCTCCCACCCGACTCCGAGGGCGTCGCGGATCTGAACGGGAGCACACTGCTACCCGGAAGGAACCTTACATGCCCGACCTGGTCATCCGCCCCCTCACCTCGGGCGAGGAAAATCTCTTCGCATCTCTTCCCGACCCGGGCCTGGTCGGGTTCGCCGCCTTCGGCGACACCTACACCGACATGGCAGCAGCCGGCCAATACCGCCCGGAGTGGACCTGGGTCGCCCTACGCGGCGGCGTCGTGGTGGCTCGTGCCGCCTGGTGGGCGGGCCCCGAAGACAACAAGCCGCTGGCCCTGGACTGGTTCGACTTCACCGACCACGACGCGGCAGTGCAGTTGCTGCGCACCGCGCCGCTGCACGCCGAGTACTCCCTACTGCTGCCCACCGGTTGGCGCGAAAATCCCGCGGTCCGACAGCAGGCCCAATCCCGCATCGACGCCGCCGTCGCCGCTGGCCTATCGCCGCTGGTCGAGCGCTTCCGATACCGATGGACGCCGGACTGCGCGGTGCCCCCACGGCCAGGCCGCCTCGAATTTCGGCCCGAGCCCGACGACTCAGCCATCTACGACGCTTTCCGCCGGATACACCAGGGCAGTCTCGACGCCCACGCCCGCCACACCATCGCTACGTCCGGGATCGACGCCGCCTGCCTGGAAACACTGGACTACCTGCGGTGGAAGCCGAGCCCACGCGACTGGTGGCGCCTGGCCTACAACCCAGTCGGGGAACTGGTCGGCCTGAGCGCCCCCGCCCGCAACTACGGCGACCCGGTCATCGGCTACATCGGCGTCGTGCCCGAGCACCGCGGTCACGGATACGCCTACGACCTGCTCGTCGAAGCCACCCACATCCTCGCCGACGAGGGCGCAGACCACATCGTCGCCGCCACCGATCAAACGAACATCCCCATGGCTGCCACCTTCGCCAAAGCCGGCTACCCCATCATCCAGGAGCGCATTGACCTGACCTGATCAAAACGCCGACCACACTTCCTGTGACAGAGCCCAGATGAGAGGGCGGCGGTTGGGACTGCGTAGATTTCCGTGTTTGACCTGGGTGTGGTCCATTGGACAGGACGTTGATCCTGTCCGGGAAGGACCACGTCATGGCAGACAAGAAGAAGGCGGTTCAGCTGCCTGAACCGACGGCGGCTGAGGTCGAGTTTGCGCAGCAGCTGGTCGAGTGGGCCAAGGCCGACGGAGTCTCGTTGGTCGGCCCGGGTGGGCTCCTCGCGGGGATCACCCGCACGGTCCTTGAATCAGCGCTCGACGCCGAACTGGATGCCCACCTTGAGGAGGTCGGCGTCGACGAGGCGACCGGCCGGCGGACCAACATTCGCAACGGGCACGGGGCGAAGACGGTGCAGACCGAGGTCGGGCCGGTGCGGATTCAGGTTCCTCGGGACCGGGCGGGTTCGTTCGCCCCGCGGATCGTGCCGAAGCACGTCCGCCGGTTGGACGGGTTCAACGAGGCGATCCTGTCGCTGCATGCGAAAGGCCTGACGACCGGGGAGATCTCGGCGCAACGCTCAGCTCGCCGCGCAGAATCAACTGTTCGACGGAGTTGCGCGTGGTCTGTGTGGGCCGGTCCGGGTCTCGGCCCCGCCGTCCACGAGTTCGTACTGCAACGCTCCGGAGGGGCAGCGCCGGATCACTTCGGCCAAGCGTTCGGCCTCGGCAGCGTCGGGGCGGATCCACGGGCGCTGGCCCGTGTCGAAGACCTCCGGCAAGCCGCGGACGCACTCGGCGGCGTGCCAGCAACGCCTCGCCTCGAACGTGACAGTGATCTTCTGGCCCTCGTACGCCTTCTTGTTGTTTCCGCTGCTCACAACGGCCTCCGTCGTCGCCGTGCTCGGCCGTCAGTCACTGACTCTGCTGTAGGCCTGGTACACCAGGTCCTGATACTCGGGGTGCCTGGCGATCCACCCCGCGATAAATGGGCAGGTGGCCAGGACCAGCAGGTTCGCGGCGCGTGCCTCGTCGAGGGCGGTGCGGGCCAGTGCTGCCCCTACTCCCTTTCCCTTGTACTCCGGTGAGACCTCGGTGTGTACGAACGCGACGAGTTCGCTGGTACGGATGTACTGCGCGACGCCCGCGACCATGGACTCTCCGTCGACGCGGGCCTCGTATCGTCTGGCCTCGGGGACGTCACTCACTCGTACTGCCATGTGTCCTCCATGTGTCGTGGTGTGGATCTCAGCCACGGCGCTGCGGTCTAGTGGATGCGTCACTTGGTGTCACCGGCCTCTTGGCCGACCCGTTGTCAGGACTTGGTGGACAACGCGCCGCTGGACGTCGCCAAGTTGTGCGGGCGCGACCATCTCCGCGTCGTCTCGGTGAAACGCGGCGATCCCGCGGTCACACCATCCAGTGTGCGTCAGCAACCGGCCGCAACCAGTGACACCGCGTCACATGCGGGTGATGACACCGTGCCACTACCGGATCGGCATACGCGCTTCAAGGAGACCTGTGACCGGCACACCGCAGCTCCTTCGGACACCGCAGGCCGGTGGAACCACACTCCGCAGCGCCTGATGTTCGGCGACGGCTACATGATCTCAGCCGGTCCGGAGCCGCTCGGACAGTTCGCAGACCGCCGCCTCGTATCGGTCGTCCGTCACGCACGGCTGATGACCGCACATCGGGGGCCAGACCGTGTCACGGCCCCGGGCATCGAGATCCTGCGGATCCCGAAGCCGGCGGTCCACCGCGGACCGCTGCCGCAGCGCGTCGTCAGCCCCGCGTCCCGGCGTGAAGATCCAACTGCCGATGGGATCGGTGTCTCGCCACAAGTTCACCCAGCGCCAGCCCAACCGGCGGCCGGCCTCACTCAGCACATCACTGCCCACGTACGCCGGGAACAGCGTGCTGTAGAAGCGTCTCAGCGGGGAACCGTGCGTCAGCAGGGCAACCCTCGAGAGCACAGACGGCTCTAGTTGCAGGACGCTCGCCAGAGCGAGTATCGACCCGTGGCTGTGCGCGGCCACCAACACGTACTTCCCTTGCCCGACCAGCATGCTGATACGGCACGCGAGTTCGGGCACGGCGCGCTCGGCGTAACACGGTGGGGCGAAGGGGTGAGCGGCACGCGGCCAGAACATGCCGAGGTCCCAGAGCGTACCGATGTAGCGACGAAAAGCGGTCGTACGGTAGGCGAACAGTCCTCCGAAGAACAAACCGACGAACAGCAACGCCATCAGGTAGCTGCCCAACTGAGTGCCCGCACTGACGAAATCGGACGGCAGGCTGACCAGGCTCTCCACGGCGACGCTCGGCTGTAGTTCGTCCAGGGCCAGAGCTGTGAAACCCAGGCTCAGCGCGACGAGGCAGCAGTAGGTCACTCCGAGTGGACGCAGTCGCTCCGTGAATTGCGCCCGGGCGATTGCGTCGCGGACTTGTTCCCGCCGTCGGGCCGTCCTCGCATCTGCCTCAGGAAAGTCGCGCGCGACGATGCCGTCCGCTGTCCGCCGTCGGTGCCTCCGCGTGAACAGCACCATCGCCGCACCCGCGACCGCTGCGCCAATGACCGACACGAAGAAACCGAACATCGTCCACTTGTACGGCAGAACAGGGCTGGTGGGCAGCACGTCGGGGGTGGGCAGATCGCGGTCGAGGTAGTCCGATACGCGGTAGTTGAATTCGGTGGCGAAGCTGACCCCCAGTCCCACCGCCAGACACGCGAACAGCAGCGGACCCGACCAGCGCAGCTTCCCACGGCTGCCCTCCCGGCCCACCAGTGCCGCGATCCCGAGCAGCGCGAGCAGGACGCCCTGCGTTCCGACGAGCAGGACGACCGCGACGTCGTGGCCGGGCAGTCCGTTTTCGGCGGGCCACTCGCTGCGGTCGAATGCGACCCACCCGATGACGGCGATCGTCACCACCACGGCAGTCGACCGCAGGGCATGGACCACCCCATCGACCACCGAGGTGCCGGCTACGGCGTCGATTACGGAAGGTACGCACAGCAGTACGACACTGGCGACAAGGGTGAGCACGGCGCAGAACGTGAGCAGGACGTTGAGGAGGCTCGGTCCACGCCCAGCCCACAACGCCGCGATCAGACTCAGATCGAGCACAGCGAGGCCGGTCGCCACATGAATGGAGCGAAGTCGCACCACTCCCGGCGTGGCGTTATGTGTCCCGATCGAGCCCAGTAGCGTGTCGGCCGGCTCACCCGTAGGTGGAATGAAGTTTTCGTACCAGCGACCGCACCGGGAACCCACCACCCACAACACCCAGATCGCGGCGACGGGCACCAGCGCTAGCAGCGCCATGCGCAATCCGACCGGTTGACCGCCGAGCCAGGACAGCCAGGTCCGGCCCCCGAGGCAGCTACCCAGGGACATGCACTTGCAGGCGAGCAGGTCCAACGCCACGCCGACGAACGACAAGACGTACAGGGCCGTGAGGCTCAGGCCGACCAGCCTGCAGCCTACCCAGACCACACCGCCGCTGACCTTCGCCCGCGGCCGCATCCATGCCGCCACGTTGCAGGCCATGAACGGCAACAGCAACACCAGCGACAGCGTCCTTGCGGCGGCTCCGCTCCGCAGATCGCTCCATCGGTATGTCTCCAACACCACGCCGCAGGCACCTCGGGAGTCACCATAGCCTCGGCGAGGCCGGTAGAAGCCGCCCTTGCTGTCGCCGGCGACCCGCTGCACGTGCGGCCGATCCAGGATGTCATCCGCGCTGGCACCAATCACGCCGTGCACCCGCAACTCAACGACGTCACCCGGCGGGGGCGGGTCGCACCCACCCCGTGCGCGGCACCGCGATGATTCCGGCATTCTTACCTCGCAGGCTGGGACATCTCGGAGCGAAGCGCTGGCCAGCCGCGCATACCCGAACGAGCCCGTTACAGACGGGACCGCCTAGATTTCGCGTTTGACCTGGGTGTGTGGTCCGTTGGACAGGACGTTGATCCTGTCCGGAAGCTGGACCGTGAGGCGAGGACCGCCGTCAGCACCTTCCGCTCGTCGACTTTCGGGGTAATGAGCGCCCACGCGATCGGCAGACCGGACGGGGTGCAGATGAGATGCGGGCGTAGGCCCAAGAAGAACGTCGAGTGCGGGGCGCAGTAGCCGTACCCGGCCCAACCCGGGCGTCACAAACGGATCTGCACCACGCTTCGTCTAGGCCAACAACCCGGGGTCGTGTGGACTTACTCGTCTAGGGGATCGGCCCGTCGTAGTCCATCCAGAAGTCGACGGCGTCGGGGCGTGGGCGGGGTGCCATCCCGCTGCCGCCGGCGAACTCCATAACGCGGTCGGGCGCTTGCTCGACCGTCGGCCAGGCCGGCAGGCCTGGTGCGTTGGGGTCGCCGGTGCGGACAAAGTTGACCCAGTACGCGCTCATCTGGTCGCGGAGCCGGTAGTCGGCCTCCGTGTAGTCGGCGGCGCTGTCGGCGCCGAGGTTGTCGTATGCGTACGCGACCTCGGCGCCGTGGTAGGCGCCGTACTTCTCAAGACCCTTCTCGGGAGGGATGTGTGAGAAGAAGTAGAGGTAGGCGTCCGATTCACCCGTCTGCGTCTGCAACTGAGCCCAGCGCCGCATCGCTCGGGTCATGATCCTGTCGGTTTCGACCCGCAGGAGCGACTCGAGAACCTGTTCCGCTGTCTCCCCTGGATACAGATCGAGGAACCGGTCCGCATCCTCACCGTATGTCTCGCGTGCGGACGACCGGTACTCGTCGACGTCCGTGTCCGGTGGACTGGCCAGCGCGAGCGAGGCTTCGTCCGCGTTGCTGCCGACCAGGGTCGGCACGTCCAGTTGCTCTCCGGAGGCGTAGGTCTCCGCCGGCGATCGTTCGAGCACGTGGCCGTCGACGGAGGGCTGCCAGTGCGCGTCGAGCGCGCCCGCCGCGTCCACGACGCGCTCGACGGGCATTTCGCGCATCTCCTCGATGGTCGCCCCTCCCAGTCGCTCGCTCAGGCGACGGCCGGCATCCTCTGCCGCCTCGCGCGTGTCGGTCTGGTCGCCGCGCTCGCTGTTCCCCGTGGTGCCCATGCACGCTCCGCTGCCGGCGATGATGCCGTCCACGAGGTCTTCGGCGAGCCGTGTCGCACCTAGGATGCAGACGCTCTCGCCCCCGGCGGATTCGCCCGCGATCGTGACCTGGTCGGGGTCGCCGCCGAATGCCGCGATGTTGTCACGCACCCACGCCAGGGCGGCGATCTGGTCGAGGATCCCGTAGTTGCCCGACGCGTCGTGTGTGGACTCCGCGGACAGTTCGGGATGGGAGAGGAAGCCGAGTACCCCCAGCCGGTAGTTGATGGTGACGGTGATCACCTGGCCCCGGGAGGCGAGCGCCTCGCCATCGTAGAGGGGGAGGGCGCCGGAGCCGGTCGCGAAGCCGCCGCCCGGGATGTAGACGAGCACGGGAAGGTTCTTCGGGGCGGGTGTCGTGCTCCGCCAGATGTTGAGGGAGAGACTGTCCTCGCTCACGGGATAGGGATTGAGGAGCGTGCCTTCCAGGGGCACCTCCACGATCTGCGAGAGCGCCCGCGTGAAGAACCTGGAGGTGCCCTGAACCGGAACGGCGGAGAACCGGTCTGCGGTGAACACGCCCTCGCGCGGCTTCAGCGGCTCAGGCGCACGCCAACGCAGATCCCCCACCGGAGCCTGCGCATACGGGATGCCCGCGAAGACCTCGACTGTGCGCTCGTCGTTGTAGACGCCGGTGATCGGTCCCTGCTGCGTCTGCACCGGCCCGGACGGCGAGCGGTCCACTCCGCCGGCGATGCGGGTCTGCGGTGATGGATAGGCGAACACCGCCGCCCCGAGAACGATCGCCCCGGCGAGCAGCCACGCACCTATCCGGAGCAGCGCGTGCCCTCGGGCCCACGAGCGCACTGTCGCACCGACCACCACGAGCAGCCCCACGACAAGTACCCAACCCCACCACGGACTCCGGTTGAGCCACGCGAGCACGAACGCGACAGCCGTCAGCGGGAACAGGGGGACCCAGGGGCGGAGGGACCTCGCAAACCGTCGGCGCCCACCAGACCTGGCGCCCGCCTGGACGACACCGGTTGGGCGCTGTTGCCACTCGCTTCCCACTCTTCACTCCTGTTGCTGTTTTGAGAACCGACACATGTTCGCGCGAAGCGCTTCACTGGCGGGCGCACGGTGAGGAGTCGCCTGTCAGCGGAGACCCTGTCCGGGCTCGCCGAAGCGCACGAGGTAACGGCGGAGACGCCGGCGCCCCTATTCCTGTCCTTTCGCCGTCAGCGAGGGGGGACCAGGCCGTTGTCGTACGCGAAGATCACCGCCTGGATCCGGTCGCGGGCGCCGATCGGCGCGGCGGGTGCGGCGGCGCGGTCACGCGGGCCTCCTTTTCAAGTGCGGGATCCAGGTCAGATGGATTGCGTGTCGGTCCGCGCGTGAGTGGGCGTACGGCGGATAGGTGAGATATCCGTCGTCGCCGCCGGCGGAGTAGGTGGCCTGGCCGCGACCGCCAGCGGCAGGTCCGCCCGGAACCGGGCTAACTTCGCGGAAGGACAGAGATGGCCGCGATGGCGCTGTTGACGACGGTGGCCGTCACGGTGCGGGTCACGGCTGCCCCTGCGGCATCGGCGCCCCAGTCGCCCTGTTCGAGTTCCTTGGCTCGGTTGATCACCGGTGAGGTCCACGGGATCTCGCGGTGGAACTGCGGGAGCGTCCCGCTCGCCGAGAGCAGCGCCGTGAGCGCGGCGACCCGGGCTTGCGGCTTCGCACCGTCCACGAGAACCTGCCGAACCTCGGCGAGCAGGCGCGCCCGTCGTTCGGTTCTGCCCTCACGCAGGGCTGTCGTCCGGAACAGGCCGAGCACCTTACGGGGCTCCTGGTCGATGTCGCCGCGCGCGACGAGCCGCTGGAGCACCGGCTCGCGCAGGACGGGACCGATCGCGGCCAGTGCCGTCTGCACCCCTCGGGGTTTCTCGGCGAGGTAGTCGTAGGCCGGGCGGAGGAGGCTGTCCGACGGTGGGTGACCCGGCAGGCTGCTGACCCGCCCCCGATCCGTCGGGGTCAGGTGCCCGCCGAGGGCGAGGTCGGCGAGGACGGCTCCGCCGAGGACGTAGAAGAGGGTGTTCTCGCCGGCGATGGTCCCGGACCTGGGTTGGAACAGGAGCAGGAGGAGGTCTTCGACGAGGGTCGGGGTGTGCGAGCTGGGTTCGGTGGTCATCGGCGGGGCTCCCAGCGGAAGAGTCGGGTGGCGAGGTTGACGGCGATGACGACCCAGCCGAGCGTGGGCGCGAGCAGGAGCAGGGAGTCGGTCACGGCGACGCCGCCGTTCCAGGCGTTCATGATGAGTTCGGTGGCCGCGCCGCCGGGCAGCAGCCGCTTGAGCCAGGCGAGGTTCTCGGTGCCGGAGATACCCACCCAGGTGGTCACGGCGATCAACCCGAGGGTAACGGGGAGGGTGGTGACCTGGGCGTGTTCGGGGGAGTTCGTCAGCCCGGCCGTGGCCAGCGCCAGGCCGATCAGCATGGCCAGCGTCGCGAGGATCGCCACCACCAGCAGGGCGACGTTCGACGGTCCGCCGGCGACCACGGCCAGGGCGGTGAGGATCGCGGCCACCTGCACCGCCGCGATGACGAGTACGGGCAGCAGTAGGCCGGCGAGGATGCTGGGGTCGCTTTCGGCGGTGGAGCGCAGCCGCTTGAGGAAGAGGTTCTGCCGCCGGGAGGCCAGGGTGGTGACGGCCGTGGCGTAGAGGCCGAACGCGGCCACGGTGAACGTCACGATCGCGGCGATGTAGCCGAGGCTCCCGAGGGCGGCGTACGTCTCGTGCTGACGCACGAAGAACGCGCTGACCGCGACCGGGATGATGAGGCTGGTGATCAGTATCAGTCGGTTGCGGAAGATCTGGATCAGTTCGCTGGACGCGATGGACAACACGGGTGAGGCTCCTTCGGGATGCGCGGATCAGTTGCTGATGGCGCGGAAGACGTCGTCGAGCCGGGTCGGCCCGGCCGCCAGGTCGCGCAGGTCCACGGCGTGGGCCTGGGCCCAGCCGAGCAGGAGGTGCAGGTCCTTCTGCAGCTCGAAGGACTCGACGGTGACCTTCCCGTCGGCGTCCACGTCGGCCGTCAGCGGTAGCGGCGGCACCGGTGTGGCGAGGGAGAAGCGGATCACGCCGGGGAGGGTGCGGGTCAGCTCGGAGACGGTGCCCTCGCGATGGAGGACGCCCTGGTGCATGAGCCCGATCCGGTCGGCGCGTTGCTGCGCCTCCTCCAGGTAGTGCGTGGTGAGCACGATGGTCGAGCCGTTCTCGCGGAGCCGGTCCACCGTTGCCCAGACGGCGTCGCGGGACTGGATGTCGAGGCCGGTGGTCGGCTCGTCCAGGAAGATCAGCTCCGGGGTGCCGTAGACCGCGGTGGCGAAGTCCAGCCGCCGCTTCTCCCCGCCGGACAGCTGCGAGACCTTGCGTCCGGCCCGACCGCTGAGGTCGACCACGTCGAGCACCCGGTCGACGTCGTCGGTGCGCCGGGTGAGCCGGCCGATCAGGCCGACGGACTCACGGACGGTGAGGTCCGGGGAGAAACCGCTCTCCTGGAGCATCACGCCCATTCGGGGACGTACCGCCCGCCGGTCGTCGGGGCGGTGCCCCAACACGCGTACCGTGCCCGAGGTTGGCCTCCGGTGACCCTCGACGACTTCCAGGGTCGAGGTCTTCCCGGCTCCGTTGGTGCCCAGCAGTGCGTAGAGCTCTCCGGGTCGTACCTCGAAGGAGAGGTCCTTCACGGCGTGGAAGTCGCCGTAGGTGAGGTTCAGCCGTTCGACTTCGATGATGGGTGTGGTGGACATGCACCCATCACAGCGCGGGCAAGGCCGTCCCGTCAGTGGCGCCATGTCATCACCGCATGTGACGTGGTGTCACTGGTCGTGGCGTCCGGCTGCCCGATACTGGTCTGGTGACCGCCAGCTCGCCGCGCTTCACCGAGTCGACGCAGGGAAGGCTGCGCCGGCTCAACCTCGCCACGTCACTGCCGCCGGTGGTGTTCGCCGCGGTGGTCCTGCTCTACATCGACGCGCGGACCTGGTGGCACCTGATCATCCTGGCGCCGGGGGCCATGGCGGCGCTGGTGGCCTTCGAACGGTGGACGGCCAACGACCTCGCCCGAGTGGTGCTGCCCTGCCTGGTCGTGGCCGCGGTGGTGTGGCCACTGGGAGTTCTGGTGAGCGGCAGCCCCAACGCCTATTGGGGTTTCTGCGCGGTGGGCTCCCTCGCCATGCGCGAGGTGCGACGGCACCGGAAGCTGCTGCTGGCCGGGCTGTTCAGCTATGTCGCGGCGGTCGGTGCGGCGCGGTTGCTGGTGCAGCGGGACGACATCGGCCACGTCCTGGTCACCTACGTTCTCGTCCCGACCGTCCTCACCATCTTCGTGACGGTCTTAACCATCGTGGGCGAGCGGTTCTTCGACCTCATCCGGGAACTCGAACAGACCCGGGAGCGTGAGGCGGAGCTGGCCGTGGTGCGGGAGCGCGTGCGGTTCGCCAGCGACCTGCACGACATCCAGGGCCACACCCTGCACGTGGTCAAGCTGAAGATCGCCCTGGCCCAGCGACTGCTGCTCCGGGACACCGCGCGGGCGGAGCAGGAGCTGCGGGAGACGTACTTGCTGGTCAGTGACACCATCGCGCAGACCAAGGAACTCGCCTACGCACAACGACGGCTCAATCTCACCGCGGAGATCGAGAACGCGAAGAACCTGTTCGAGGCCGCCGGCATCCGGGTCCGGGTGACGCGGGAGGCCGAGGTCGATGCCCGCGCCAGCGAACTGCTCGGCCAGGTGCTGCGGGAGACGACCACCAACATCCTGCGGCACGCGCAGGCCAGCCAGGTGCAGATCACGCTCGCCGCGTCGGGCATCACCATCGTCAACGACGGGGTGACGGCCGCCGCGCCCCCGGAGCTGCGCGGGCTGGCGGCGCTCCGGCAACGGGTGGCGGGTGACGGAGGTGAGCTGACAGTGGAACAGCAGCAGGGACGCTTCCGGACGGCGGCGACGTTACCCCCCGCGCGTGCCGACACGGAGCGGGGTGACGGCCGATGACCACAATCGTGCTCGCCGACGACGAGGCGCTGCTGCGCACCGCTTTAGCCGCGCTGCTGCCGATGGAGGGCGATGTCACCGTTCTCGCCGAGGCGTCCGACGGCGGGACGGCGGTCGAGGCCACCCTGCGGCACGAGCCCGACGTGCTGGTCATCGACCTGGAGATGCCGGGCGTGGACGGTCTCGGCGCGGTCGCCGAGATCCGCCGCACGCGCCCGGAGCAGGTCATCCTCATGCTGACCCGGCACGCCCGTCCCGGTGTGCTGCGCAAGGCGCTGAAGCTCGGCGTCCAGGGCTTCGTCAGCAAATCCGCCGAGCCGGCGCACATCTCCTCGGTCATCGCCACCCTGCACGCGGGCAAACGTTGGATCGACCCGGATGTGTCCGCGCTTGCCGTCACCGAGGACAACCCCCTCACCGACCGTGAGGCCGACGTCCTGCGGGTCACCGGCGAGGGCTACTCGGTCGCCGACATTGCCGCCCGGCTCCACCTGGCCCCGGGCACCGTCCGCAACTACCTCTCCAACGCGATGCGCAAGACCCAGACCCGGACCCGCCACGAAGCGGCCCGCTACGCCCGCGAACACGACTGGCTGTGACCATCCTGGAGCGTCACCTGTTGCCGTCGGCGGCCTTCGCGGGGTTGGGGTGAGCGCCGAGATCATGCGGGGTGTAGCCGCAGGGTGGGCGTCCGCCGAGGTATCGGCCTTCCAGGAGTGTCTGGGCGGCCATGGCGGTGCGCACGCGCAGCTTGGTGCGGTTGCGTTCGCCTTTGCTCATGCCGCCGAAGACGGACATGACGACTTCGAGCAAGGCTTGTGGTGGTCGACCGGGACTGGCTGGCTCGTGGCCAGGCTCACCGTCCCGGCCGGCGCGCTTCGTTGATCGTGCGCAGGAAGGTCTCCAGGCGCTGGACCGATGCGATCTGGAGGTCCTGCAGGTGGTGAAGCAGTGCGGTTGGGTCGGTGGCCGGCGTCGCGTCGCTAGCCTTGGCGGCTAAGTCGCCGAGGGCGGCGTTGACTGCCGTGGTGACGTGCTCGGCGAGCGTGAAGGAGTCCAGGCGCATTGCCCGTGGGGCGATGGTCAGCGACTCCACCCGCCCGTCGGGTGTGGCCACCGCAGCGACCAACCCGTCGGGGGCGGTGCCTTCTCCGCGAAGTTCGGCGATGCTGGCCGTTTCCGGGTCCGGCGCAGTTTGCTTGAGCGCGGTGACGGTGTCGTCGAGGATGCGGCGGATGTCGTCGGCGGCGGCCATGCTGCTCCCTGCTACTCGGTGTCGTAGTCACCGACCTTGATGTCGTCGGCGATGTCCAGCCAGAACGAGTCGGAGTCGCTGAGCTCGTCCGGGTCGATTGCGGCGAGCGCGGCCAGTACATGGTCTCCGGCCGCGTCATAACTGTTGTACCGGGGATTGTCTGGCGAAAGCGGCGCTGCGGCCTTGATGGCGTTGATGCAGTCGACAAACCGGTGAAGCGACGTGTTCACCTGATAGATCTCGTTCGCCCAGGGTGTGTAGCCCACCACGCGACCGTCCTCAATGTCTAATGCGATGAGCACGCCTTCGCGACCCCAGGCGCCGATGACCAGGTAACGGGGGTCGCTGTCGAGTTGATGGAGCGTGTGAGCGGGATGGAAGGGCGCGGGCCTGCCGTCGGGCAGCCCGAAGTCGGTCAGGATCGTCCGTGCTTCGCCGACAGCGACTGACGCGACCTGGTCGGCGGGGTATGTGGTCATGATATCGGCCCTGGGGTCCCTCTCTGAAAGAGTTTGGTCACCGCATTCGTCTGTGCTAGCCGGGAAGCGTCGCGGACGTCGCGGGGGTTCCACGGCCAACTGTAGGACACGTCCGTGCCGGCGGGGAGTTCGTCGTCCAGCAGTTGCTGGCACCGTCTTGGTCTCGTGTCGCAGGGTGAGAACTCCACGAAAACCTTGGCCTTCGTCACCTGTTTGAGGTCGACATCCTCAGGACTGATTCCCTCTCGTGCGGCGATCTCCTGCCGCATCCGGTCGAGCATGTCGCCCTCGGCATGGGCTTCGGACGAGGAACGGCCAGCGACCGAGTATTTCTGGCCGTTGTGATCGAACGTGGCCCCGCCGTAGATGTTCTTCGTGTTGCCGTCCTTGAGCCGTTCCGCCTGGGCCAGCTTGCTCTCGTCCGTGGTGCCGTAGCCCAGCTGCCGGTACCGAGCAGGCACGGGAGCGTCCCTGGCGCTGCGCGGCTTGGGTCGAGGCTTCGGCGCAGCCTTGCGCGGTTCCGGAGCGTCGATGTCGTCCAAGGCCTCGGCGATTTTCTTGGCGGCACCCGGCGGAAGGTCGGGCTTCGGGCGCTTAGCCACCAAGAACCGCCGAGACGGCCTGATCGATCAGGAGGTCCAGGATCTTCGAGGTAATGATCTTGAAGATCGGGATCTCCACCAGCGAGGCGCCGAACGTCGCCACTGCGGTGGCGATCGCCTGCGCGATCTGGACTGCAAGGATCACCAACTGCACGATGACGCTTATCTTCAGCGCTAGAACAACGCCGGCACACACGATCAGACCGATGCCGACCGTCGCGGCGCCGTTTGCCCCCCGGTCCAGTACCCCCGGGGCGCTGTCCTGAGCTGTCCACCATTCCCGGAAGGCGTTGATCGCTAAGCCCTGGTTGGAGGCCCACACCTCTTGCGCCACCCCGCCAGCCGACTGCGTGGCGTTAGCCATCTGTTCGGAAAAGCCCAACCACGCCTGCCCCAACTCGAACAGTTTTTCCTCATCCGACGTCGGCCAGTCGTAGCCCAACATGCTCAACAGGCTGACCAATTCACCGGGCAACTGCAATCCCATGACGGCCTACCCAAGGAGTTCCTGAAGGCGACCGAGGTCCTCAGCCGCCTTCTGATCGGTCTCCTCGTAGGCACTGGCCATGCCCGCGAGATCTTGGCCGGCGGAGGACAACTCGTCGGCGACCTCCTTCCAGCACTCGAATGCCCACTGTGAGACCACGTTGTATGCCGCGCCGATTAGTCCACCGATGGTGTCGTCGCCCCACGCGCCCTCGTACGCCGAAAGCCCCGCTCGAAACTGGCCGAGCTGGTCACCAAAGGACTGACCGACATGTCCGAGGGCGATTCCCTGTCCCCGAATCTGGTTTGGGTCCACGGCAAATCCATCCACAGGACCACCTCCTGTCGGGACTCTACCAGCGAATAGCGAGACGTCTATGTCGGATCCTGGTCTGTGGATGTAACGGTATTTCCGGCCTGACCCATCGGGCTTTGTGCCTGGTGGGGAGGGTGTCGTGATGACCGCGTGAACGACCAGACCCGGACGTAAGAAGCGGCCTGAGCCCTCGGCAGAGGCGACCGTCGAGCTGGTCCGGGCGTCCAAGGAGCAGGGCTGTCGCCTGACTGGCCTGGATGGCCTGCTCAGGGCGGTCAACGCGTCCCGCCGGGTTGCGACCCGGCTGGGGGAGCGGTCGACTGTGGGAGTCACCATTGAGATCGATTACCTTGCCCGTGGCCGTCCCGTCAGGGGCCGCACGCGATAGGGCAGGCGCATGTGGTCGACGACCGGGCGAAGGTGGAATTGCCCGGGCGTGGGCCGGTGGCTCCATCAGTGCCAGCGCGAGGACCTGGAGCACGTGGTTCTGCACGATGTCCCGCATCGCGCCGGCGTCCTCGTAGAAGCCGCCGCCGCGGCTGCCGACGCCGGGGTCTCGGCGACGGTGATCTGCACGTGGCCGACCCACGAGCGATCCCAGATGGAAGGTACGTGAGAGCACCGTGGGGCGGACTTGCGGCGATCGGTCACCGACGGCAGACCGTCGGCGTAGCTGCCCTTTTCGCCCGTACGGCATTGCCTGGACACTGTCCGCCTCCGAGGCGGCTCGCCTGGTTGACGGGCCGGATTGAACGAGCATGTTCGATTTCTTGACACCTCAGATGCGATCGCTAACACTTGTCCGCAACACGAACGTAACGGGCAGAACACAATGCTCCGCACAGGCGTGACGCGTCGGAGCTACCGCGCGTCAGGTCGCAAATTGTCGGAAATCATGAAGCTCCTAGCCGCTCACGCCTCGACGATGTGAACGCTCACATAGAGATGTCACCGACAGATGTCACGCCGGCCACCCCTGGGCGCGCTTCATCTGATCCCACCTGTTGCCAATCGACTGTCGGGAGCACTGACCATGCGTTTACGTGCCTTCCTCGTAGCTGTCCGCCGTGGCTGCGGCGGCTTTTGTGGTGGTGGTCGTCGTGAAGTGACCTGACGGGTTCGCGGGCTACCTCCGTCCGGCGGGCCCGTGTTCGAATCCGAATGGTTTGGACCGTGTCGGTTCGAATGCGGGCTGCCCCGATGTTGTTCCCGATACCGATGTAACCCCAACGGCATCAGTCTGGTGTCCGAACGCAGAGAGGGCTAGATCTAGTGATTCAACAGTTCACGAAACAGAAGACGTCGTCTGGCGGCCATCCTTCAGGAGCATCACGGAGTATCCGGCCGCTTCGCCGGCTGTTGATCGCTGTGGTGGCCGCGCTGACGGCGATGGTTGGCGTTGTCGTCGTCGCGTCGTCGCCGGCCGCTGCGGCCACCAGCCAGTTCCGAGGGATGAACTGGGCGGTGTTGGGTGACAATTTCAGTACCGGGCCGTTGGTCGTGCAGGGTTTGAGTTCGTCTGACAGTAATGCGACGGTGCGGGCGAAGGCCAATGCGCTTTACGACGACATGGCGTCGGTGATGGGGGTCAACACCGTCCGGTTGCCGATCAACACCCACACGGTGGGGACGGCGTGGTGGGAGGCGTATCGGGGTGCGATCGACGCGGCGACGGCCCGTGGTTTCAAGGTGATCCTGGCCTACTGGGAGGACGGCGCCGCGTCCGGTGGAAGGATCACGAACCTCGCGGCGTGGAACGCGATGTGGTCGACGGTGACGAACACGTACGGGTCGAACACCAATGTCTATTTCGAGCCGATGAACGAACCGCATGGATACAGTTCGGCGGAGTGGCGCACCGTCGCGGCGAACTGGCTCAGTTACCACTATTCGGCGGTGCCGGGGCGGGTGCTGATCGGTGGCACCGGCTTCAGTCAGGACCTGCGTGACATCTGCAACGACAGCCGCTTCAACGCGACGCTGCTGTCGTTTCACTACTACGCGTTCTTCTACGGCGCGATGACCTACGACGCTTTCCGTAGCCACATCCAGACCCGGCTGGGCAGTTGCGCGTCCCGCGCGGTCGCGACCGAGTTCGGCGCTCCGATGAACGACGGCCGTAACTACGCCGACGCGGGTAGCACCGACAACTTCGTGCGCTACATCCGGGCGATGGCCCAGGTCATGCGGGACAACCAGATGGGTGGCACGTACTGGCCCGCTCTCGGGGGCAAGCCCGGCAGTATCGGCTACGACTGGTACTCGATGTTCGCCCTCGGCGGCAGTGGCACCGACCTCACCCTGACCGTCCGCAACACCTCCGGCGCGGACCAGATCCGCTACGCGTGGGGCGACACCATCGGCGGCGGCCCGACCACGCCACCGCCCTCTGCGGGAACGTTCTACCGGGTCACGGTGCGGCACAGCGGCAAGGCCATGGACGTGCAGCAACCGAACACCGACAACGGCGCGCGCGTCGGCCAGTACACCTACGGCGGCAACGCCTGGCAACAGTGGCAGTTCCAGGACGCCGGCAGCGGCTACTGGCGCATCATCAGCCGACACAGCGGAAAATGCCTCGACGTGGTGAGCGCCTCGACCGCCGACGGCGCCGAACTCATCCAGTACACCTGCGGCACCGGCACCAACCAACAGTTCCAGATGCTCACCAACGGCACCTACTTCCAACTACGGGCCCGACACAGCAACAAATGCGTGGACGTACCAGCCGCGACGAACACTGACGGGGCAGTCCTCAAGCAGTACACCTGCAACACCGGCACCAACCAACAATGGTCACGCACCACCGTCTGACGATCGTCACCACGGATCCTCGCTACGACGCACACCCGGGCACACCGAACATGAGCCGGTGCCCGGGGTGTGCGCCGTAGCGCCGCCGGATTCGCCCGCGCGGAACCAGGCAGCAAGGCTGTCCGATGCCGGCTGGCTGGGATGGCTGGCCAGGCCGCGCTGCGGTGCGATCGCGGACTCGGGCTGGCGACCCGTCCGGGACGCCGGCGGCCCGTTATGCCGTCGGCGGTGCAGTCGACTCGCGTACGCGCAGGGACGGGCTGATCACGACCCGGTGCGCGGGACGCTCGGGGTCGGTGAGCCGGTCGGCAACGAGTCGCACGGCGGCGCGGCCAATGGAACGCCGTGGCGGCCGGACCGCGGTCAGCGGTGGGCTGAACAGCTCGGCCACCTCGTCGTCGTACGCGACGATGGACAGGTCTCCGGGCACGGTCAGGTGCCGCTCTTCGCAGTGCTGCACCAACGCGATCGCCTCAGGGTCGGCATGCACCAGCAGCGCGGTGGTACCGGTCACCTGGCACTGGCGCAGGACGGCGTCGAGCGCGGCGTCTCGCTCCGGTGCCCGGGCGTCCGGCACTGCGGCCACGACTGTGGCGTTCGGGTCCAGGCCGCACTCCGCGGTGGCGTCGAGCCAGCCGCGCCTCACGTGCTGGCTGGTGGGGCTGTTGGCGGCGACCACGAGACCGACCTTGCGGTGCCCGAGGGAGGTGAGGTGCCGAACCGCCATGGCCGCGCCGAGCGCATGGTCGGTGACCACCGATTCCATCACAGCGTGATGGCTACCCAGCGTGGCCGTGCGTTCCAGCAGGACGACGGGAAAGCCAAGTTGATCAAGCCACTCGATGGTCCGCTCCGAGGTGGGTGCGTCCATGCGTGGGGCGATGATCAGGCCGTCGACGGCCATCCGCTCCACGAGCCGGGCGAGCTGAGGTTTGTCGTCCTCCGTGTCGTACGAGGAGCCGCGCAGCACCACGCGCATGTCGAGCTCGCGTGCGGCCTCCTCGGCGCCGCGGGCCACATCCGGCCAGTAATAATCCATCGACGGCACCAGCATGCCGAGGGTGCGGCCACCGAGCGCGTCGGAGCCGGCGCCGGTTGCTTCGTCGGTGATCGCGGGCTCGTCCGGCGTGATCAGCGCAACCCCACCGTGAACCCGGCTGACCAGGCCTTCAGCGGCGAGCTGCGCGATGTCGCGGCGAATGGTGACCGGCGCGGCGCCGAGCGCCTGGGACAGGTCCGAGATGCGCATCGCCCCGTCGCGTTGCAACGCCTCGAGCAGTTGCTGGCGGCGGGCGACCTGCAGCGGCCCTCGAGCCTCCGCCGTACCGACGGTGGGACTGTCCTTTGTCATGGGGCACCTCCGAGGAGCGCTTCGTGCGGTGGAAGCTCCTCCACGGTGAGGACGAGCTCGCCGCTTGGGCCGAACGCGGTGACGTCGATCGCGAGCCGGTGCAGCCGCGCTCCCCACACGTCGAAGAGCATAGGGTCCTCGATCGGGCGCACTGTCGCGGCGCAAAGGGCGGACGCCGGACGCCAGCTGAGCCCGATCCGGCCGGCACCGTCGAGCGCGGTGATCTCGGCGCGACCATCGGCGAGCCGCACCTCACCGGCGACGAGCAGGTGTACGTGGGTCGGCGGCGGTTCGACGGCCGGGTCGAACTCCCAGGTATCGACGATCTCGACATGTCCGCCGTGACGGTCAAACCGCGCGGCGCGCCACCAGTACCGAAGGTCGGACCTCGGATACGCAGGGGCAATGTCCATTGTGGCCGCGGACCTGATGTCGTCGGCAACGTGGGTGACCTGGCGGGCGGTGAAGCCCCGGCCGGGTGACTGACCCGTCGCACGGGGGTGCGGGACGTTGTGCCAGGCGCTTTGCATGGTCCAGATGCCGTACCGGTCCGGGCCGAACGTCTGCGCTGTGTAGGTGGGGCGGCCGGCGTCGACGAGAACCGGCACCCCGTTGAGGGCGATCACGACGCTGCCGACATCGTTGTGATTGTGGTGTTCCCCGTTGTGGCCGCCCTTCAGTGCGAGGGTAAGGCCCTCCGCACTGCCGGCGGTGCGGCGAGCGAGCATGACCTGTGTGGACGGCAGCCACACGTCGCGAGGAAGCGGTGACATGCCAGGTGCGGCGTGGACCCAGCTCGGGTCGGTCAGCGCCCGCAGCAGCCGCCCGAGCCCCTGCTCCGCGCCGGCGACCGGTGCGTCGGGTCGGCGGTGGGCGGCGGCGTGGGCCTGCGCGTCCCGGTCGCCGACGCGGCGGGCGGCGCGGTGTAGAGCGTGCCAGGGTTGGGCGATGGCCGGACGTGCGGCCCCGTCTGCGTGGTTGAGGTACCAGGGGCCGCCCAGGTGCATGCGGTGCGGGAAAGCGACGCTGTGGCGCAGTGCGTCGCCGGGCACGTCGTCCAGCGCGCCACCCGCTGCGTGGGCCAGGATATCGAGCGCTTCCAGCACCCGGCACACGCCGTTCCACCAGTAATCGTAGCCCTCGTCGACGGCGCCATCGGCAGGCAGCGCCGCCACGTACCGATCGAGCCCTTCGACGACCAGGTCGACCAGCGCGGCCCGCCGGGTCTGGTCGTCGACGAGCCGCAGCGCGGCAACGAGGACGTTGCCGTGGATCCACGGGTTCCAGTTGTGTACGTCGCCGTCGAGGCCGAGCCAGTGCCAGTCTCGGCGGGTGGTGAACGGCGTCAGCACGCGGCGGTCTACCTCGTAGCGGATGCGGGCGCGCAGGCCGGGCGCGCGCACGTCGAGCGGCTCGCCGAGCAGGTGGTCGATCCAGGCCAGCTGCGCGGCGACCTCACCGGCACCGAGGTCGAGGTACGGGTCGGTCACGGTGGGCAACACCGTGCCGTGCACGGTGTGGGTGTCGTCGTGGGCGGGCCAACACCAGCTGCTCTGCTCGCACAGCAGTGTCACCCCGTCGACAATCTCATCGAGCCAGCCATTGTCGAGGGTCACGGCGGCGATGAGAGAGGCGCGGGTGAGCCGCCGCTGCCGGGCGAAGACCTGCCGCTCATACGTCTCGCGGTCGCCGTACCGGTGGTATCGGGCGTACTGGCTGGCCAGCGGGGTCGGCCATGGGGTGGTCCGGTCGCGCTCGGCGGTTGCCCGCAGGTCAGCCAGGGTAGGACCGTGCACGTGCGGTTCGGCCCAGACGTCGCGATGGTGCGCCGGGGGCACCGGCAGGGCCAGCTCGGGGGACGTGAGTAGCCCTTCGAGTCGGGCGACACCGACATCCGGCCAGGCCGAGGCGAGTGGGCCGGTGAAGCGGTCAGCAGCGGCCATGACTCCTCGCACGTAGAGCAGATGTGAGCGAAACTGACCGTATCAGATCGCTTTTTGCTGATCGAGGAGACGACGGTCTAGGTATGGCGACATCCTGTGGCCTTTTGATCTGTTGTGGTCATCCAAGTTCGGTAAGAGCATTGACTTGTTCTGTTGTGAGCGTTTTACTTCGGAAACCTCGCTGTTGCCTGCGCGTCACGTGCGCGGGCAACGCACCGCTCCGACGCGCTCTTGGAGGCGGATCGATGCGACAGGACCGCGGATGATGGCTGGCGGGACCGGTGCCCCGGGGTCCGAGCCCGACTGGGTTGCCCGCGCTGGCAAGACCTGGAGCCGGGATGACTGGTTGGCGCTGGCTGACCGCATGCTTGCTGCCGTCCAGCCTTTCGCGTCGCCCGGCCACTCTCTGATCGTCCTTCCTGGCCGGCAAGGGGGCTACGGACGGGCCGTCGACGGCCTGGAGGGGTTCGCCCGAACGTTTCTGCTGGCCGGTTTCCGTATCGCCGGCGCGCACGGAGTGGGTGTCGACGAGCTGGTCGACCGCTACGCGGCGGGAATCGCGGCCGGTACCGACCCGAGATCTACGGACCGCTGGGTGCGGCTGGACGAGCACCCCCAGGCGAAGGTCGAGGCCGCCTCCCTCGCGCTCGTCCTCGACCT
Organism: Micromonospora inaquosa; assembly: GCF_003857055.1. Taxonomy (GTDB): domain Bacteria; phylum Actinomycetota; class Actinomycetes; order Mycobacteriales; family Micromonosporaceae; genus Micromonospora; species Micromonospora inaquosa. Next base: position 39,300 of record NZ_QGSZ01000198.1, read on the forward strand.
GACCCGTCCGTGGATCTGGGACCGACTCTCATCCGAGGTGCGGGAGCGGGTGGTGGACTACCTGGCCCCGGCGGTCGGCGACGCCACCTACCCGCAGATCAACTGGGTCTGGTTCCGGTTGGTCGTGCAGACTTTCCTACGCTCGGTGGGCGGGCCGCACTCACTGGACGAGATGGCGGAGGACCTGGCCACCCACGACAGCTTCGCCCGCGCGGACGGCTGGATGTCCGATGGGTCCGAGCGCGCCTACGACCATTACGTGGGCTGGGCGCTGCACCTCTATCCGACGCTGTGGGCCCGGATGGTCGGCGCGGAGGATCTGGCGGCGGGACGCCGCGAGCGGGATCTGGCCGGCCTCGACCGGTACCTACGTGACGCGGTCGCGCTCGTGGGCTCGGATGGGTCGCCGCTGGTGCAGGGGCGGAGCCTGATCTACCGGTTCGCGGCCGCAGCGCCGTTCTGGGTCGGCGCGATCGCGGGGGTGCCGTCGGTCAGTCTTGGCCAGCTGCGCCGCGCGGCCACCGGCATCGTGCGCCACTTCGTCGACCGCGGCGCCTTCGATGATCGCGGTCTGCTCACCGTCGGCTGGCACGGGCCGTGGCCGCCTTTGGCCCAGGCCTACTCTGGGCCCGGCTCGCCGTACTGGGCCAGCAAGGGGTTGCTCGGCATCGCCCTGCCCGCCGACCACCCCGTGTGGATGGTGCCGGAGGAGCCGCTGCCTGTCGAGGAGTGGGACGCCGTCCGGGTCGTTCGCGCGCCGGGTTGGCTGGTCTCGGCCACCCGCGCCGACGGCATCGTCCGGGTGATCAACCACGGCACCGACCACGCTGTCGAGGGAAGTTCGGTGGGTGACTCGCCGCTCTACGCCCGGCTCGGCTACTCCACCGCGACCAGCCCGGTGCTCGACGAGAGCGGCTGGGCCAACCCCCTCGACCAGTCCGTCGCCCTCGTCGACCGAAGGGGCAGAGCCACGCATCGTGCCGGCATGAGTCTGCTGACGGTGCATGTCGACGGCGATGGCGTGGGTGTGGCTGGTTCGCGCACCCTCGCCCACTGGGTCGATCCGGACCCGGGCCACCGTGACCACGGCGGTGGCCGTGCCGGCACGTTCCGGCCGGCCGGCAGCCTCACTGTGTACTCGCTGGTCCACGGGCCCTGGGAGCTGCGTCTGGTCCGTGTCGACGATCTCGCCGACGATGTTGACGCCGCCGAGGTGCGCCTGCGGGTCGGTGGTTGGGCCGTTGCCGGTGGTGCGACGGCAGCCTTCGGCGGCGGTGTGGTCAGCGTGACCGGCGCGGGCTTGACGAGCCGACTCGACGGCGTGCACGGCGGTGGTACGGCCGGTGCCACGTCCGTTCCCGACGGCGGGCCGTTGACCGGTGGGCTGGTGGTGCCCTGGGTAGATCATCCGGTTCAGCCCGGTGCGTGGGTCGTCGTCCTCGCCGAGCTGTCCAGAGATCCCGCGGTCACGGTCAGACAGGGCTGCCGGGTCGCGCTCGGCGAGGACGCCGGCGGTTTTCATGTTGCGGTCGTCTGGCCGGGCGGGGCGAACACCATGACCCGACTGGACCGTGATCGGGCCACATCCGCAGTCCAGCGACCAGGTAGTAGTCCGGGCCCGATCGAGGCCCCTGACCTAAGGAGTAAGGGATGAAGCGCGCAATATTGGCTTCCGTCAGTGCCGCGACGGCGCTGACACTCGTCCTCGCCGGCTGTGGCGGCGAGGACGAGCCGGCCGACCCCAATGCCCCGATGACGATCACCTTGGCGGGCTGGAGCCTGTCGTCCACGCCCGAGTTCAAGACGCTCGCCGACGGCTTCAAGGCGACCCACCCGAACGTGACGGTGGAGCTCAAGGAGTACGCCCCGGGCAACGACTACGACACCCAGATGATCACGGACCTGGCCGCCGGCACCGCCCCGGACGTCTACGTCATGAAGAACCTCAAGAACTTCTACACGTACCAGAGCGGTGGCCAGCTGTACGACGTCTCCGACGCCACCGCCGGTCTCGACTCGGTCCCGGCGCTGGCGTCGTACCAGGTGGATGGCAAGACGTACGCGGTGCCGTACCGGCAGGACTCGTGGGTGCTGTTCTACAACAAGGACCTGTTCGCGAAGGCGAAGGTGACGCCACCGGACGGCAGCTGGACCTGGGACGACTACACCGACGCGACGAAGCGGCTGCACACCGGGCTGAAGGGGGCCGGCTCGAACGCGACCGGCGCCTACCAGCACACCTTCCAGTCAACAGTGCAGGGATTCGCGCTCGCCCAGACCCCCAACGCGGACCTGCTCTCCGGGGACTTCGGCTACCTGAAGCCGTACTACGAGCGGTCACTGGACCTGCAGGCGGCCGGCGCGCAGCCGACCTTCGGCACCGCGAAGACCAACAAACTCACCTACCAGGCGCAGTTCGGCAAGCAGCAGTCGGCGATGCTGCTGATGGGGACCTGGTACGTAGCCACGCTGCTCAACCAGCGAAAGAGCGGTGAGGCCGACACGTTCCAGTGGGGGATCGCCCCGGCGCCGCAGTTCGACAAGTCCACCACCGGCACCTCCGCCACCCCGGTCACCTTCGGTGACCCGACCGGCTTGGGGATCAACCCGAAGATCAGCAAGTCGAAGGTCGCCGCGGCCAAGGCCTTCCTCCAGTACGCCGGCGGCCCGGATGCCGCCAAGGCGCTGGCCGGGATCGGCATCACCCCGGCCCAGGTCACCGACGCGGTCACCGCGACGCTGTTCGGGCTGGACGGCGTACCGCAGGACGACCTGTCGAAGTTCGCCTACGCCACGCACACCGTCAAGCCGGAGAACCCGGTGTCGAAGCACACCGCCGGCCTGCAGAACCTCCTCAACGAGACGCACTCGGCGATCCTCTCCGACAGCAAGAGCGTCGACGCGGAGCTGAGCGAGGCGCAGACCCGCGCCAAGAACGAGATCCTCAACCAGTGAGCTGATGGTGGGACCGGCGCGCCTGAGCCGCACGCCGGTCCCACCACCAAGCCGAACGCTCCCGGAGACTCCCAATGGCAACATTGCCGAGCACGAGACCCAGGAACCGGCGGCTGGTGTCGCGCAACACGGTCGCCGGCTGGTCGTTCATCCTTCCCAACTTCGTCGGCTTCGCCGTGCTCACCCTGCTACCCGTCCTCGTGCTGTTCTACGTGGCCTTCACCAACTGGAACGTCTTCGGGGCGGCCGAGTGGACCGGCACCGCCAACTTCCGGCGAATGTGGGACGACGCGAGCTTCTGGACCGCACTGCGAAACACCGTCTACTACACCGTCTTCCACATCCCACTGACCCTCGCGGCGTCACTCGGGCTGGCGCTGCTGCTCAACCGCAAACTGCGCGGCGTGCGGTTCTTCCGCACCGTCGCCTTCTTCCCCTACATCACCTCGATCGTGGCGATCGCGGTCGTGTGGAACCAGCTGTTCAGCCCGGAGTACGGCCCGATCAACGCTCTGCTCGGCGCCGTCGGGGTGGACAACGCGCCGGGCTGGACCACGTCGTCGACCTGGTCGATGCCGGCGGTCATCATCGTCGGCACCTGGCGGTACATGGGCTACTACATGCTGCTGTTCCTGGCCGGTCTGCAGACCATCCCGGCCCAGCTCTACGAGGCGGCCGAGACCGACGGTGCCACGCCGTGGCAGCGGTTCGTGCACGTAACCCTTCCCGGGCTGCGACACACCACCTTCTTCGTCACCGTGCTGCTCACCATCGAAAGTTTCAAGGTCTTCGACCTCATCCTCGTGATGACCGGCGGGGGACCTGGCCAGTCGACCCTGGTGCTCTCGCAGTACATCTACCAGAAGAGCTTCGAGGAGAACCAGTTCGGCTACGCCTCGGCGGTCTCCATCGTCCTGTTCGCCATCTGCTTCAGCATCACGGTCATCCAGTTCATGGTCAACAAGCGGAGGAACAGCTGATGACCACGACCGACCTCGCCGCGCCCGCCCCGGCCATCACCGTGCCCGGCAGCGGCAGACCACCCAGCCGGCGGGTCGCGTCCCGGGGCTGGCGGCTCGTCGGGTACGCCGCCCTCGTGCTCGCGGCGGCCGGGCTGCTGCTGCCGTTCTACTGGATGGTGGTGGCGTCGTTGAAGACCAACAGCGACGTCTTCACCATCCCGATCACCTGGCTCCCCGATCCCGTGGTGTGGCGCAACTACCTCGACATCTGGCAGCGCTCGGACATGACGACGTGGTTGGGGAACACGCTGCTGCTGTCGATGGTCGTCACCCTCCTCCAGGTGGTGACCGGCAGCTTCGCCGCCTACGGCTTCGCCCGGGTCCGCTTTCCCGGCCGCAACGCGCTCTTCCTGGCGTACGTCGGGACGATCGCGGTGCCCTGGCAGTCGTACATGATCCCGCAGTTCATCCTCATGTCGAAGTTGCAGTTGTCGAACACGCTGTGGTCGATCGTCGCGATACAGGCGTTCGGAGCGTTCGGCGTGTTCCTGATGAAGCAGTTCTACGAGACGATCCCCGAGGAGCTGAGCGAGTCGGCGCGGGTGGACGGGCTCAGCGAGTTCGGCATCTACCGACGGATCATGCTGCCGCTGTCCCGACCGGCGCTGGCCAGCCTGGCCCTGCTGACGTTCGTGACCACCTGGAACGACTACCTCGGCCCACTGATCTACCTGCGCAGCCCAGAGCTGCGGACCATCCAGCTCGGGCTGAACACGTTCATCTCCCAGTACAACGCCGAGTACGCGCTGATCATGACGGGCTCCGTGCTGTCCGTGCTGCCCGTCGCGGTCATCTTCCTGCTCGGCCAGCGCTACTTCATCGAGGGCATCGCCACGACCGGACTGAAGGGTTGAGGTCCATGCGTTCGCGCCACCACACCATCACCGCCGTCTTCGACGGCGTCTACACCGCGCTCGTCAGCAACCTGCTGCTCGTGCTCGGCTGCCTGCCACTGGTGGCCCTCACGTTCACCACCGAGGCGGCGCGATCCTGGCCGCTGTACGCGCTGGCCGCCCCGCTGTGCGCGCCGGGCCTGTGCGGCATCTTCGCGGTCATGTCCGACTACTCGTCCGGGGGGTCCCGCAGCCTGCTACGCACGTTCGGTGGCACCTGGCGGGCCACCGCCCGTCGGGCCATCCTCTGGACTTCCGCGGCCACCGCGGTCCTGGTCGTCCTCGGCGTCGACGCGTACGCGTCGTGGGGTCACCGGGTGGGTGCGCTCACGCTGCCGATCCTCGCCGTGCTCACCGTGCTCACCGCCGCCACCACGCTCCTCGGCCTGGTGACCATCGCCGAACGACCGGCCGCGCGGCTGCGCGACGTGGCCCGTGCCTGCGCCTACCTGGCGGTGCGCCGTTGGTACCTCAGCGCCGCGTCACTGCTGGTACTGGCATTGCTGGCGCAGCTCTTCGCGGCCCGTCCCGCGATAGCGCTCGGCGTCGCGGCCGCGCCGCTGCTGTACGTCGTGTGGTCCAACAGCCGGTACAGCCTGCGGGCCGCGCTCGACCCACCGACGGCTGCGGCCCGGAGCACCTGATCACCCCCGCCCTCCCGGCGATCGAGCCGGGACGCCGACGAAACACCTGCCCGGCACCGGACCGGACACACGAGGGAGAACAGCATCCATGACGGCGACCAACGTCCGTCCCAGCCCGGACGCCGAAGCGATGACGGCCGCGGTGACCGCCGCGATACGTACCGTCGAGGCGAACATCGACGCCTTCGGCACGCGGTACCCGGCAGACACCACCGTCGCCAACCGCTACCCCTTGCGACCACCGACCGCTGGCCAGCCGGAAGGCGCCAACGTCGGCTGGACCACCAGCTTCTGGCCCGGCATGTTGTGGCTCGCTCACGACCTGACCGGTGACGAGCGCTATCTGCAGGCCGCACAGTCGCACGTGGACAGCTTTGCCGATCGGGTGCGCGGCGGCATCGACCTGGACACCCACGACCTCGGGTTCCTCTACACCCTCGCCTGCGTCACGCCGGCGCGACGCACCGGCGACCGGCGTGCCCGGGACGCGGCCCTGGCCGCCGCCGACCACCTGATGACCCGCTTCCTCGAACCCGCGGGCATCATCCAGGCCTGGGGCGACCTGGCCGACCCCCGCCAACGCGGCCGCACCATCATCGACAGCCTGATGAACACGCCGCTGCTCTACTGGGCCAGCCAGACCACCGGCGACGACCGCTACGCCACGGCCGCCCGCCGGCACACGGCACAACTGCGTGAGCACATCCTGCGGCCGGACGGCACCACCTTCCACACCTTCTACTGGGACGCGGAGACCGGTGCGCCGCTGCGCGGTGAGACCGAACAGGGCCACGGGGACGACACCTGCTGGGCCCGCGGACAGGCGTGGGGCATCTACGGTTTCACCCTGAACCACCGGTACACCGGCGACCCCACACTGCTTGCCGCCGCCTCAACCTGCGCTGACCACTTTCTCGCACGGTTGCCGGCCGACCACGTCGGCTACTGGGACCTGGAGTTCGGCGACGGCAGTGGCGAAGAGCGCGACAGCTCCGCCGCCGCAATCGCCGCCTGCGGCTTGGCCGAGCTCGCTGGCAGCGTCGCCGACGCGGCGCGCGCGAAGGGCTACCGAGATGCGGCCCAACGAATCCTGCGCTCCCTGGTCGACAACTACGCCGCCGGTGGCCCGATGGACTCGAACGCGCTCCTCCTGCACGGCGTCTACGACAAACCCAAGGGCATCGGCGTCGACGAGGGCACCCTCTGGGGCGACTACTTCTACCTGGAAGCCCTCACCCGCGCCACCATCCCCGGCTGGACCAGTCCCTGGTGACCCGCCCCAACCCCACAGTTCCTCGAAAGGTGACCATGAACTACCGATACCACTGCACCATTCCCGCCGTCGACGGCCACAACACGCTGCCCGTCAACCCCTGCCGGCTACTGGACTTCACCCTACTGAAGCTGTCGGCCGGTCAGTCCTGGACCGGCGGGTCCGGCGACCGGGAGATCCTCGCGGTCATCCTCGGCGGCACCGCGAACTTCACCGTCGCCGACCACCACTTCCCGGAGGTCGGCCAGCGTGCCGACGTCTTCTCCGGCAAGCCGCATTCGGTGTACGTCCCAGCGGGCGCCACCATCATGGTGGAGGCGGTCACCGACGTGGAGATCGCCCTGCCCAGCGCCCCCAGCGACCTGGCCACCGATCCGTACGTCATCGCACCGGAACAGGTCGCCAGCGGGCGCTGGGGGGCGGCCAACTTCGGTCGGACCTACCACCAGATCCTCACCGAGGTCAGCCAACCGGACCTGCCCGCCCGCCGGCTCATCGTCGGCGAGACCTACACGCCGTCCGGAAACTGGAGCACCTACCCGCCGCACCGGCACCGGGTCGACGACCTGCCCGCCGAGGCGGCGCACGAGGAGATGTACTACTACCGGGTCAACCCGCCGAACGGGTTCGGCATCAGCCGGGTCTACACCGACGACGGATACGAGGAGAACGTCACCATCCGGGATCACGTGATGCAGATGATGCCGGAGGGCTACCACACCGTCGTCAGCGCACCCGGCTACACCACGTACTTCCTGTGGTTCCTGGGCGGCACCCAGCGCACCCAGGGGGCCCGCGAGGACGCCGACCTGGCCTGGGTCGGCCAGACCGTCCCGACCCTGCGCAACCTGGGCCTGTGATGTGTTAGGCGGCCGGCCGGATCATGCTCGACCAGGGGCGCGGAAAGATCATCAACAACGCGGCCCTGCGCGCCGACCCAGATCGGGAACGTGCCATCCGCGACCGCATCCCGGCCGGCCGCTGGGGCACCCCCGAGGATCTCATGGGCGCCGCGGTCTTCCTCGCCTCCGACGCCGCCCGGTACGTGCACGGGGCCGTCCTTCCGGTGGACGGAGGCTGGCTCGCCCGTTAGGAGCATTCGCATCGTGGGAACTGGTCGGTTGTTCAGCGCACAGCGGCAGGAGCGCCTGCTCGCCGAACTACGCGGACAGGGAGCGGTACGGGTTCGCGACCTCGCCCGCGAGTTCGGCGTCAGCGAGCTCACCGTCCGGCGCGACATCGCCGCCCTTGCCGAACAGGGTCTCGTCTCGAAGGTCCACGGTGGTGCCACGCTGCCATCCCATGGCACCGCCGTCACCCAGCGCCGACAAGCCCCCCTCCGGTTCGCCGTCGGCATGGTCGTGCCCTCGCTCGACTTCTATTGGCCACCTGTCGTGGCCGGCGCGCGGGTTGCCGCTGCCGCGCTCGGGGTCAGCATCCAACTCCGCGGTTCGAATTACGACGCCAAGGAGGACCGCCGCCAGATGCGCGATCTCGTCGAGGCGCAGCAGGTCCAAGGTCTGTTGCTGGCACCGAGCTTGGACGGCGACGACGCCGACGAGATCCTCGAATGGATCGGGCACCTGCCGGTTCCAACCATCCTCGTCGAACGCCAGCCACGTCGGTGGACGCCATCCACGCGGCATATCGAATGGGTACGCAGCGATCACTCTCTCGGCATCGAGATCGCCATTTATCACCTCCGACGGCAAGGGCACCGTCGAATCGGACTCGTCGTCGCGCAGGGCAGCCCAACTTCGGTCCACCTGCGCCACGCCTGGCGGACTGCGGCCGCCGATCCCACGTTGTCCGGCGTCCTCGCCATGGAGGAAACTGCCGTGGCGCCCGGAGGGCGGGACGTCATGGATGGCATCCTCCGGAACTGCCGACTCGCCGGGGTCACGGCCTTGATTGTCCACAGTGACCTGCATGCCATCACGATCACAAAGCTCTGCACTGAGATGGGCATCGACATCCCTGGCGATCTGGCGATCGTGTCCTATGACGACGAGATCGCTCACCTGGCCGATCCCGCCATCACCGCGGTCCGACCACCGAAGGGTCACGTCGGCCGCCTTGCCGTCGAACTGATGGTCTCCCGCCTTCTCCACGGTGTACGCCGGCCACCGCAGCGGGTTCTACTCGCTCCAGACCTCGTCGTCCGCGGTTCGTCGCTGTCTTTCACGCAACGGCACTAGCCGGGAGGAAGCGGCTGCCTGCGACGCTCGCAGTATTCACCGACTGGTCGGGGAGCGTGCGCAGGTCAAGGCGGTACGGAGCCGTCGGTTGGCCCGGCCTTGCAACTGGTGCCACCACGGGGCCCGATGCTCACTCGGCGAGCCTGCGAGACAGTCCAGGGGGCGCCACCGGCGACAGCGACCAGGACAGCCTGATCCGCTGACCGTCAACGAGATCAGGCACCTGTTCGCCATCCTGAACCTGGCCGCACAACACACCACCAGCCACGTCCTGGCCTGGTCAAAATCCGGCGGCTCAGCAATCACCGTGCCCGAGCCGCCCGCTACCGCAAACGACTCGAACGCCCCGGAAGCTACGACCCGCCATGGCAGTACTAACCTTCTGATCCGTAGCGGCCGGACGCGGTTATGGGACAATGCCGTCAACGGATGAAACTGGTGAGCGGATGTCGTCGACAGCTGAATCGCAAGATTTCCTTGGGCCGCGATCTTCTCTTGTGCCACAGGGTTTCCTTGGCGTGACGAGGAACCTGGGCCTCAAAGACGTCGATGACGATTTTACCGCCATCGTGTCCGAGGTTCCCGCGACGTCGGCGGCGGTGTTCACGCGCTCCCGGTTCGCCGGGCCCAGCGTCGAGCTCAGCCGGCAGTCCGCAGCGGCCGGGAGCTTCCGAGGCATGGTCGTGCTCTCCCGCAATGCCAACGTCGCGACCGGGAAGGTCGGCGCCGAGAACGCCGCCGAGATCCAGCGCAGGGTCGCCGAGGTCGCCGGGATCCCCGCCGACGAGCTCTTGATCGGCTCGACCGGAGTGATCGGGCGGCCCTATCCGATGGCGCAGATCCGGCGAGGGCTCGACGAGCTGTCCTGGCCGTTCCCCGCCGCCGACTTCGACGCCAGTGCGCGCGCGATCATGACGACGGACACGCGCCACAAGGTGGTCCGGCTGCGCTGTGGTGACGCCGTGATCGTCGGCATCGCCAAGGGCGTCGGCATGATCGAGCCGAACATGGCGACGCTGCTGACGTTCTTCTTCACCGATGCGCGGGTCGGCAGGGAAGACCTCGACGCGATCTTCCGCCGGGTGGTCGACCGCACATTCAACGCGCTCAGCATCGACACCGACACCTCGACCAGTGACACCGCCGCGGTGTTCGCGAACGGCGTTGCCGGCCCGGCCGACCTCGCAGAGTTCGAGCAGACGCTGCACCAGGCGGCCCTACACCTGGTCAGAGACATCGCCTCCGACGGCGAGGGCGCGAGCAAACTCATCGAGGTCCGGGTAAGCGGCGCGCGCGACGACGCGCAGGCGAAGCTGGTCGGCAAGAGCGTCGTGAACTCGCCGCTGGTCAAGACCGCCGTGCACGGCGCCGATCCGAACTGGGGCCGGGTCGCGATGGCGATCGGCAAGCTGGAGGACGAGACCGACATCGACCCCGACCGGGTAGCGATCCGCTTCGGCGATCTGCTGATGTTCCCCGAAAGCTCCGCCGACGACATCTTGGACCGGGCCGCGGAATACATGCGCGGCAAGGAAGTCACGATCGACATCGACCTCGGGATCGCCGCCGGCTCGTTCACCGTCTACGGCTGCGACCTCACCGACGGCTACATCCGCATCAACGCCGACTACACGACCTGATCAGCTTGTTGCCGGCTGGTCAGCCGGCAACCTCGGCGGTCCTGTGTGGGTTACCGAGAGATAGCGAGCTCTGGTGCCCGTCCGCCCCGCCCGTCCGACTGCCCGGCCGGTCCGATCGGCGGCGGCCGGGCCGGCCGCCCGCCGTACGTGTCGGCGAAGCGGGTTCTGGATCGTGGACAACGGCTCGTCGCATCGCGGTCAAGTACGACCTCACGTACCCCGACAGGGTTGGGTCCCTGGCGGCACGCCCGGATCACAGCGAGGCCTTCTACAGCTACTACAACCACGAACACCGCCATTCCGGGATCGGGCCACACACCGGCGTCGGCGCATCACGGCGCCGCGCAGATCGTCCGCACCCAGCGGGAACGCCCCCTCGATCTCGGTCCGTCATCGGTCAGTGCTGGCGCACGTTCGACGTCCGCCCCTTGCGCAGGGCGGGCTTATCCACCTTCCCGACGGCGGTATGGGGGATGGTGGCGGCGAGCACGATCTCCGCACGCACACCCAGGTCATCGAGCACGGCACGGATCGCCGCGCGCACGCGCTCGTCCTCGACCCCGGCCGCGGGCGTCGCCACCACGAGCGCCTCGCCCTCGGCCTCCCCGGGTAGCGGTGCCAGTACGGCGGCTTCGGTGATCGGGCACGCGGCCGTCAGCGCGGCCTCGACGCCCGGGCTGAACACCGGACCGGCCGAGCCGCCGAGCAGGTCGGCGACACGGCCGAGGACTCGGTACTCGCCGTCGAACTCGGCGACATCTCCTGTGTGGTACCAGCCGTCGCGGAACGTGGCGGAGGTCGCCCCCAGGTCACCGAAGTAGCCGACGCTCGTGTGCGTCGAGCGGGCCAGCACCTCACCGATCGAAGGCCAAGCCGCGTCGAGGGGAGCGAGCCTGATCTCCACTCCGGTGACCGGGGTCATGCCGCGGGTGTCCTGCACGGCATCGTCCATGTTGCCCAGCACGATGCCGAACTCGGTCGAGCCGTAGATGCGTCGTATGTGGATGCCGAGCACCTCGGCCGCGTCGGCGACGACCTGGCCGCTCAGGTACGCACCGCCGCAGAGCGGCATCCGCAACGCGGAAAGGTCGACGGACCGACTGCGTGCCGCCTGCGTCAGCAACTCGTAGTGCCTCGGCAGTGCGCTGCACACGGTGGCGCCGGTCTCTTCCAGCCACCGCAGCAACTGGTCGGGCGCGGCAGACGGATCGGCCAGCACCAGGAGGGCGCCCGAGAGCAGCGCCGGGAACAGGTGGACGTCGCAGCCGTGTGCGACGTCCAGGGTGTGGCGGTTGAACAGCACGTCCGCGGCGGTCGTCGCGGTGTAGGCGATCCACTGTCGCCGGTCGTGAAGCAGGTCATCCTGGCGCCAGGTCACGAGCCGGGGCTTCCCCGTGGAGCCGGACGTCTCCAGCAGCCGGAACGCGCCCCCGTACGCCGCGAACGGCCGCACGCCGATCAGCTCGGAGCCGCCCGCCAGCTCTGCGGTCGTCACCTGCTCGACGACGACGTCCGGCAGCGGCTCCGCGCCGACGACGAGTGCCGGTTTCGTTTGCTCAACCAGCCAGGCGATGTGCTCCGGCGTCGCCGACCGGCTGATCGGCACGTGGATAGCGCCGCTGCCCGCCAGGGCGAACACCAATGCCACGTAGTCGATCCCGTTGTCCAGCCAGGTCGCCACCACCTGGCCCTCGCCGATGCCCCGGGCCCGCAGCCAGCCGAGGGCACGGTCGACCCGCAGCGACAGCTCGCCGTAGCTCACGCGATCGCCGTCGGGGACCACCACCGCGAGGGCATCGGCTCTGCGGGCCACCACGGAACGGAACTCGGTCAGTAGCATCGTTTCTCCTCAGGCGGTCGTCGGCAGAGTGACCTGGCCGCGATAGAGCAGCCGCACCCCGTCGGACCCGATCGCGGTGCGGCCGTGCAGCGTCCGCTGGTTGTCGATCACCAGCAGGTCACCGGTCTGCCAACGATGCTGATAGAGGTAGCGCGGCGAATGCAGGTGCGCCGACAGCTCCGCGAAGAATGCGGCGGAGTCGTCGGCACTCACGCCGGCGACGCGCACCTGCCAGCCCTGCGGCACATCCGGCGGGAAGCCGAGTGCCAGGTTCAGCGAGCGCACCCGGCCGTAGTCGCGGGTGGTCGGGATCTCGTACCAGTCGGCGGGTACCTGCGGGAAGTAGCCGCGTTCCTCGACGAGGTATTCGAGTCGGCCGTCGGCAACAACCTTGCCGAGGTGCGCAGGGATCTCACGCCACGCGGCGAGCTGGTCGCACACCGTGGTCTCGCCGGAACCAGGCTCGTCGGCGAAGTCCTTGGCGTACAGGACGATCAGGTCGACCTGCTCGCCCACCAACAGTCCGTCGGTGTGTAGCGGGAGGGGGCCGCGGCCGGTGACGACCTTTCCCACGTCCCTTGAGGCGTTGAGCAGCAACAGATCGGCCTGGCCCTCGCCGAACTTGTGATCCACGGTTTGGCCGAGGAGGTGGACGAGCCGCTGGAAGGCATTCTCGGTGAAGTCCAGGCCGCGGGTCAGCGCGACCCCGCTGGTCAACGCCGCCTCCTGGGACCGCCGGGCCAGCTCTTCGACGGTCTCCCCGGGCGGCGACGTCAACACCGTGCCGAAACCCGAGTCGGTCAGTGTGTTCTCGGCCATCATCATCTCCTCGTTCATCGGATCGCGGCGAGCGCGCGTGCGTAGACCTCGTCGGCGCTCCAGTCGTCGAGGTGTCCTTGACCGGCCAGCGCCAGAAGGTCGGCGAAGCATGCTTGGTAGATGCGGGAGGGGTCGCTCTGCCCGGAGTCCGCAGTGAGCCGCCGCCGCACCCCGTCCTGCAGGTTCCCGCCGTGGTGTACGGCGATCTTGCGGCGCCACGCGATGGCGGGGGTGACGTGGACGGCCATCGCGGTCCGCAGATGGAACTTCTCCCGGCCGTCGCGGACCTTGCACGCGGGAGTGGTCTCCAGCGCGGTGCGCATCACCGGGAGCGTCCAGAACGGGTGGAACGTCTCGACGCCGTACGCCAGCGCCATCCGGTTGGCCAGCTCACCGCTGGTGCGGGTTCGCGCGACCGCCTCGATGCCCTGGTCGATCAGCTCGTCCGGGTGTTCGAACGGGGTGAAGAGCCCGGCATTGATGAGGTCGCTGCCGTACCCGGTGAGCAGCACGCGACCCGGTTCGACGACGCCGGACTGGTAGAACGCCGTGGCCGTGAGCGCGACCTCGACCACCTCCGGCGTGGTCACGCCGAGCCAGCGGACGGCGGCGGGGATGGCACGGATGATGCTGTCCTCGTCGAGCAGCAGCGGATGCAGCTTGAGGCCGGCGACCTCGCACAGCTCCGCGGCGTCGGAGAACTCGTCTCCCCAGGGCGTGCCGACACTGTACGGCCGCACGTCGAGGTTCCGCGCCGCGGCCAGGTAGGTCACGGTGCCCGAGTCGATCCCGCCAGAGAGCAGAGACGCGTACGTGGCCTCGGGGCGGACGGCGGCGATGCCGGCGATCACCGCATCCAGCTCGGCCAGTTGCGCCTGCCCGGCAGCGAGCGGATCGTCCCGAAACGGCGTGCGGAACCGCTCGAGGAAGTCCTCGGCTTGGGGGGTGGTGCTGGTCAGCCAGCCCGAAGCGGTCCGGGCACGGCGCTGCCGGACCGAGTGGTCCAACCGTCGGATCCCGTCGACCAGCGTGGCTTCCGGATCGGTGCCCACGGGACCCGAGTGCACCCGGGCGGCGAGGCCCCACGCGGGCAAAATAGCCGCGGCGAGCAGCAGGTCGGTGAAGAAGGCGAAGCCGCCGGTCGCGGGGTCCTCGGCGACGTAGATGGCGTCCTCGTTGAACACCGAGGTGAACGCGGTCACGGCGTCCTCGGCCACCTGCAGCACGGTCCGCTGCGCCGGTTTCGTGGGCAGCTCGCCGAGCGCGGGCGCCGCCGTCAGCGTACGGACGTCGACATCGAACGGCGCGGTCGCGGGTAGCCCCGCCGCGAGGCCACGGTGGTAGACGAACAGATCACCGACCTCGACGCACGCACCCATCGACTCAAGTCCGGTTATGCGCCGGTTGGCGACGACCACCCAGCCGCCGCTCATGCCTTGCCCACGATCCGGCGCATCTCCCGCTGCGGCCGCCCCGAGGCGAATCCTGCCCGGTGTGATCTCTTCGCGTTGTCCCGCAGGACGTGCAACCCCTGGATGTAGTCGCGGTTCATCTGCGGCTTCGTGTTGCGCACGGCCGCCGGGTTGTAGTCGGCGAAGGCCGCCGCGCGGGCCAGCGCGGTCGGCAGCACCTCGGCCGCGGGCACCGCCTGGTGCAGCAGGCCGTCCCGCAGGGAGGACTCGGCGGGCCACTCGTCACACGACAGGAGCATGTGCTGCATCACCGAACGCCCGGCCGAGCGTTCCAGCATGAACGCGCCGAAATTGCATGCGATACCGACCTTGAACTCGGGCATGCGCAGGATCGACGAGTCCGCACCGACGCGGTAGTCGCACGTCAGCAAGAGTTGCAGGCCGATCCCGATGGCGTAACCCTCGACGGCGGCCACTGTGGGTTTGGTGACTTCGAGGCTGGCGACGTAGAGCTCGGTGATGTTGTCGATCCACTCGTCCACCTCGTCACCGCCCGAGAAGTGGCTGACCTCGTGAAAATCGCCGCCCACGGCGAAGGAGTTGCCCTCGCCGCCGTGCAGCACCACGGCGGCGACCGCGTCGTCGGCCTCGAGCTCGCGGAGGATCCCGGTGAGTGCGCGCATCCGGCCGTTGCTCATCGCGTTCGAGTGATGCGAGCCCTCGAACGTAACCTGCGCGACGCCGTCCTTCGTCATCACGGTGAAGGTGTCACGGGGCTGTATGTCGACAGCGTTGTTCATCAAGCTGGTCCTCCATGACTTTTCGGGGTGCGAGATGGCGCAGACAATCGCGCCTCTCCCCGGGTTAAACACGTTGATTACTCGTTCATCAACACGGTGATCACCCTTCCGCCAACGTTGCCGGAATGGGCCGCACAAACGGGGTTTTACCCCCGGCGACTTCCGTGCGCCCGCCACGCCGCCACCGTGGCGGCTCCTGCTTCGTCAGGAGGAGCTTGATGTCGGCACCGGGCGGGTCGGTCGACCCGCGCGAGCGGCGAGTCCGGCGGAGACCCGTCCGGTGGCGACCTCCTCGACCGGTCCGGTCAGCCGGACCGCGCCGCCGGCGTCGACGGACACGGTGACGGCGCCACCGCGCATCCGGACGTCGACCTCGTCGCCCACCAGACCGAGACGCCGCACCGCGGCTGCCGCCGCGCAGGCCCCGCTCCCCGACGCGAGCACTGGCCCGGCACCGCGTTCCCACACCACGACCTCGAGCGAACTCCGGTCACGCACCACCGCGAACTCCACGTTGACCCGGGTGCGGAACGCAGAGTGCCGGCCGATCAGCGGCCCCAGGTCCCGCGCGGCCGACTCGTCCTCGGCCGGTAGGACGACGACCGCGTGCGGGTTTCCGTTGTGGACGCAGGTCACCCCAAGGGTCCGCCCGGCGACGGGCAACGGGTGGTCGACGACCGGGCCGGAACCCCCGACCAGGCCGACGGCGTCCGCGTCGAAGTCCGGACGACCCAGGTCGATCGACACCAGCCCTGCGGACCGGTCCAGTACCCGGACACCGGTGTGGCGGAACCCCGTGTCCAGCACGAACTCCGTAGCGCCGCCTCGGGACAGGTGCAGGGCGAGAATGCGCAGCCCGTTCGCGCTCAGCTCGCAGGGGCTCCCGTCCGGGTTGAACAACCGGGTCGGCATGGGTTGGCCCGCGCCCGCCGGCGGTCCCCGGAAGACGATTCCGTCCGCGCCGATCCCGAAGTGCCGGTCGCACATCGCGATCGCTGTCGCCGGTGCGGCGGGCAGCCCGTCCTCCGGATCCACGACCAGGTAGTCGTTGCCCATCGCCTGGTACTTCGCGAAGCGCGGAAGGCCTGTCCCTCGCGGCGAGGTCACCTGCGGCTGCCGTCAGCCCACCGCGGGGCGGTCTCGGCGAGCCGCTCGTCAAGGTAGCGAGCGGACGAGTTGAGCCGCCACACGGTCCCGCGTGCGATGCCAATACGCATGGCCTCGGAGGTCGCCGCCGGTTTCACCACGTTGTGGAACCACCCGGCTGCGTGCTGGGAGTCGACAGTGATGTGCAGCCTGTGGTACGTGATCCCGACCTCCGGCAGCCCCAGTCGCTCCCATGCGCGTACGACGCACACGAACCGGTCCGGCACCAGCCACTCGGTCATCCCGAGGTAGCCGACCGCCTCGGCGTACCGGCACCGGTAGCGCGACAGCATCACCGCGAGGTTCCCGGACAGCAGCGCCGTGCCCGTGAGCCGGTCGGCGACCTCGTCGTCCCGCACGTCGAAGACCTCGAAGATCCGTTTGAAGAGCGTGGTGTGCACCTCGTCCGGCCGGCCGTTGCCCATTTCGTCCCAGTAGTTCGCCGCGATCTCCATCTTCGCGGGACCGTCGGTACCGACCTGCATGAGGGCGAGCAGGTCGTCGAACCTCGCGTCGATGACCGACTCCTGGATCATGTACAGACGCAGGTCCTCGGAGTCGGCGTGGTTGCTGATGAAATCGGTGTAGTAGGGATGCTTGTACACCCGGTGCTGCTTGGCCAGCGACTTCAACCAGGAGACGTAAGCGGCTGGTTCGGTCGGCATGCCGTCCAGCAGGCCGGCTTCGATGCGGGCGTCCTCTGCGGCGCCCGTGGCGGACTCCACCAGGCGGGCGATCTCGTGAATCACGACCGATCCCTCGGCGCTCGGTTCACCCGGAGCGATCCGCAACCCCAGATCATAGATTCGGGCGAGGAGCTGTTGCTGCTGCAAAAATGCATCCGGGTCACCCGCGGTAGCGCGGTCGTTCAGATCTCCCACCCGTTCGAGAACCTGCTCCCGCAGCGCACCGCGCACCGCGCGGTCAAGCTGATCCGCTGATATCGACAGCCAGTCCGAGATGTCGTCGACGACAGAAGCTGTTCGTTGCACGGTCGTACCCCCATGGAAATAATGTGTCGTCTGATATCAGTCTCGCGCCGCGGAGGGCTGCCATTCCTCGACCTCGACGCGGTTGTCGTGGAACACCGCACCGCCGCCCATGTCGGCGTCCCGCTCGTTCACCGTCGCGTTGACGGTCGAGCCGCCTGTGAGCTTCATCCAATGGCCCTTTGTGGTCGCTACGACTCCGCTGCGGATGTGTGCGGAGGCGTACACGGTGGAGACGAATGAACCGCGGTCGTTGAAGACCACGACCGGTGTGCCGTCGGTGAGCCCACGAGCCGCCATGTCGCCCGGGTGCAGCTCGACCCGTGGCGGACCAGCCCGGCGCCGCAGTTCCGGCTTGTTGGCGAAGACCGAGTTGAGGAAGAAGTGCGAGGCACCGGCGATCAGTGAGAGCGGGTACCGCGCGGCCAGTTCCGGGTCGGTCGACTCGCGTGGCGGGGTGTATCCCGCCACTGCCTCGAACCCAGCCTCCACGGCTCGCTCGGACCGGAATTCCAGTTTGCCGGACGGTGTCGGGAAGCCGTCGGCGAACGGCACGAAATCGGCCGGATAACTCAGTCTCGCCCACCCGTCTCGGCGTAGGGACTCGACATCGATACCGTCCAGCGATGGATGGTCCGAGGCCAGCAACTGGGCCGCCAACTCCTGGTCCGAATCGTAGAGACTCGGCTCGGACAACCCCATGTGCCTGGCGATTCGGCGGAACATCTCCGTCGTGGACAGGCAGTCGCCCGGAGGGACCGTCGCCGGCTCGTTCCACGCGATGTACATGTGGCCGTAGCCGTCGAGGACATCCAGGTGCTCGGTCTGCATGGTCGCGGGCAGCACGATGTCGGCGTAGTCGGCGGTGTCGGTCTGGAAGTGGTCGACGACTACCGTGAACAGGTCTTCGCGGGCGAGGGCCTGGCGAACGCTTTGCTGATCCGGGTTGCTGACCACCGGGTTGGCCCCGTACACGAACAGCGCCTTGACCGGCGGGGTCAGGTCGAGGAGGTTCTGGCCGAGCCTGGTCATGGAGAGCCGCCGCACCGGCGCCGCACGCAGGTCGCTGCGGAGGAGCGCCTCCCGGTTCCCGCCGAAGTACCCGTCGGTCGAGTAGGTGAGGCCACCACCCAGCCTGCCCCAGTCACCGGTGACGCCGGGCAGGCAGGCGAGCACGCGGACGGCCGCGCCGCCGCCCGCGTGGCGCTGCATCCCGCTGCCGGCGCGGATGCCGGTGGGTCTGGTGGTGGCGATCCGTTCCCCCAGCCGCTCGATCTGCGCGCGGGAAACGCCGGTCAACTCCGCGGCCCGTTCCGGAGGGAACTGCTCGATGCGGGCGTGGAACTCGGGCCACCCCAGTGTGTGGTCGGCCAGGTAGTCACGGTCCGCCCCGCCGGCGGCGACCACCACGTTGAGCAGGCCCAGCGCGAGGGCGGCGTCGGTACCGGGCCGCGGTGCCAGGTGCTCGTCGGCCTGCTGGGCGGTCCTTGTGGCCACTGGGTCGATCGCGACGACGTACGCGCCCTGCTCGCGTGCCTTGTTGATGAACCGCCACTGGTGATGGCTTGTGGTGAGGGTGTTGACGCCCCACAGCAAGATCAACCGCGAGTGGGCCAGCGACTCCGGATCGATGCCCCGGTGGGTGCCGGTGGCGAGGTCCGCGCCGACCAGCCCCGCCGCCGAACAGATCGTCATGTCGTGCTCGGAGGCGCCGAGCACGTTCCACAACCGTGCGCCGGCCTGGCCCTGGAGCCCTTGGAGGTACCCCAGGTTGCCCGTTCCCTGGTACGGCCAGATGGACTCGCCGCCGTACTCGTGACGAACCCGGTCGAACCGTTCGGCGATCTCGTCGAACGCCACGTCCAGGCTGATCCTCGTGAACCTGCCGGTGCCCTTCGGGCCGGTGCGACGCAGTGCATGACGGAGACGATCGGGCGACGCCGCGTGGTCGAGGTACTGGTTGACCTTCACGCAGAGAGTGCCGTGGGTGAAGGGGTGCTCGGGGCGACCACGCAACGTGACGGCGACACCGTCGCGGACGCCAACTATCCAGCTGCAGGCATCCGGGCAGTCCAACGGGCATCCACCCGAAACCTCACGGTCGACCACAGTGACACGTCCACCCGTCGCCCTCATGGCGCCAAGGGTTCGCTGTCGAGCACCGCCTGGTCGTGCTCCTCACCGTACCAACGCTCTGACCAGCGCGAGAACGCGGCGATGACGATGTCGCGGTGCCCCTCCTGGCCGGAGATACCCGGGTGCAGATCTGTGACGTCGTGTGCGACGGCGCGGTCATCGAGCAGCGCAGCATGGCCAGGCTGGACGGTGCCACGCCAGAACGGCTCGGAGGAGTCGAGGGACTTCCACAGCCGCATCTCGCCCCCGGTCACATTGTGCCTATTGAAGACCAGGATCGCGACGTACTCGTGCCCGTCCTTATGGACGCCCTCCGGGGTGACCAGCCCGGGTTTCGCCTCCGTGGCGCGGCTGCGGTTCTGATGAACGTTCACCTGCCAGCTCTCGGAACGGTCCAGCGGCAGGCTGGCGGCGACCGCGTGCAGGTAGGGGAGGAAGTCGGCCTGCAATGGCTCGTACTCGCGCATGATGCCGCCCGCGACGGTGTTGTACTTGCGGGACTGGCCGTAGGGGCGGTGCGCGAGCAGCTCGAACGTCCAGGCGTCGGAGGTGTGGTCGAGCTTGTACTGCGAGAAGCGCTTGTAACGCGTCTGGTTTCCCATGTAGACATCGAGCGGGACATTGTCGTAGCTGTCCAGCACCTCCTGCGAGATCGGAGGCAGATCAATGATGTCATAGCCGTCGGCGAGTGTTGACATGCAAGTCTTCCGTTCTGTTCAGCAGTCTTGTTCGGGAGAAGTGCCGATTGGCCGAATCTGGGTGGCGACGAGATGACTCAGGGACCGTCGTTGGCAACCCGATTCGTCGCCGACTCGTTCCTCACCCCATAAAGATCCAAGCATTTACATTGGACTATGTAAACGGTAGCCAGTGGACCTCGTTGACGTCAAGACCGTCCGTACGAAACTTTACTTAGCGAAAAATGTTGAACGGCAAATGGGCGCACGGAAGCACGCGGTGCCGCTAGCATCGAGGACCGCCGCCGACCTGGTCAGAAATACCTGGCCAACTCTCCCCGCCGCCGGATGTCGAGAGAACAGCAATGCAGTCCGCCCCCGAGAGAACGGCCGTGCCGGAACCGCACGGGTACCGGCTCCACCCCGGCCTGCTCCAGCTGACGCATTAGGGAAACCTGGGTGGACGGGACGAGCACACGATCCGGGCCGAGCGCGAGGAGGTTCATCCCGACCCAGCGAGAAGCTCGTGGCCAGTCGAAAGCGAAACCGTCATCCTCGATATCGGTGACCCACAGCGTCTTCCAGCTCCGCAGCGGGCTCGGTATCATTTCGGGCGTCATTTGAGAGGCGTTGGCCAACAGCAAGCCCGGCCGAAGAATGTGCAGTGTCGTGTCCACGTGATCCGCGCAGATGGACATCTCGTGCACCGTGAAATCCGGCCCCAAAGTTCGCTGGAGCCAAGTCGCACCTCGCCGGTTACCGGTGCTGCTGACGTTGAAAAAAATGTCGTACCCGCATCTCAAGAGGTTCGCGGCATCGAACAAGGGTTCATCGTCGGCAACTACGGAGGCATTCGACTCGTAGATGTACGTGGAGTCAGGCAGCTTCGGCTTCGGCGCCGACAGCCATCGGGCTCCGGAATCGAAGTACTCGCGCAGCAGGTCGCGAAACGGGAAGACCTCGAAGTACCGGGACCGCATCGGCATCGGGACCTCGATCAGCATGTCACCGATGACCGACAGGCAGTCTCGCGGCATGAGCGCATGCATCGCGACGGACGCCCAGTTCGGTGACGAATACTGCTGTCCCGCCACCGGGCGTTCGGGGCGTCGAACGGCGACACCGTGCGACTCGAGTACCGCGGTGAGCTCGTGAAAGTCCTCTTCCGCTTCGTCGACGACTCGATCCAGCATCGCGCTGGGGATCTTCTCACGCTCCGCCTCGTCGGGTCGTTCGAAGAAGTGGCGGAGGGAGGGGTCCACGGGCGGGGGAGTGAAGCCGACGGCCGTACCCAGCACGACCTCCTCCAGCGGGTCCCAGTCGTTACTGCTCCACACAGCGTTCACGGACATCGGCAATCCCCTCGATCAGGTGGCAGGTAGCCGGGCTGTCACCGGCGTCAGAAGACCGCCTTCAGCTCACGCGGACGCGGTCGCCGAACCGCACCGAGCCCTCACGGATGACTTTCGCGTACACCCCGAAGTTGGTGTTTCTCCTTTCCGCCAGCACCCGGAGGACCTCTTTGTCGCGGGGCACGCCCGGCTGCGGCAGCGTGACCGTCACGCACCGCTCGGTCTGCTCGGTGATCTCGAGTCTCGTGGTCTCCCCGATGGACACCTCGCGGCCGATCCAGTCGTCCTCGAATCCCGGCCCCCACTCCCCGGCGATGACGATATTGGGCCGGAAGCGGGCCACCGGGACCACGCTTCCTCCCGGCACCTCGGCCGCCAGCGCGGTGAGGGCCGACCGTGAGATCAGGTGGACCGCGCCGATGTCGAAGTGAGGTGTGCCCGACTCCCGGGAAGCCCGCACCGGCTCACCGGCCAACGCCGTGAGCGCCGCGTCCAGGTCGGGGTCGCCGGCAGTCAGCACGGCGCCGGTCGGCGCGTGAACCTCGACGCGACCGTGGCGTGTGCGCGCCGCGTAGGCGAGCAGGCCGTCGAGGCGACGGACGTGCTTCCAGGTCTTGCAGCTGCCCACCCGCCCATCCGGGAAGGTGGCGGCCCACTCGCGGTCGCCGGCCATTCCGCGGCTGCCCAGCCGTACGTCATCGACCGTCTCGCCCCGCATGGACTTGAACGGATACCGGTAGAGCGCTTCGACTGTCGCCTCGACAGCGAACACGAGAGACTCCTTCGCGCGAGGCCCGGACGGTTGGCCGGGCCGGGTCATCGGTCGAACAGCACCAGGCTGGCCAGGGCGATGAGGACGGCGCTCGACAGGTAGTTGAGCGCACGCCCCACCCGGGGACGTGTGGCGATCTTGGAGGCCAGGGTGCCTCCGGTCACCCCGACGGTGACGTCGATGGGCAGGGCGGTCAGCGGAACGATCAGGCAGAACCCGATCAGGACCAGCAGGCCCGGATCGTCGAGACTGACGATGATTTGCGGGACCAGGGCGAGGAAGAAGGTGACCGTCTTCGGATTCGTGCCCTCCACCAGGAAGCCCTGAAGGTAGCTTCGCAAGCCGGACACCCTGGCCGGTCTCTCGGTTCGTACCGTGAATGGCTGGTCACGGAGCCCCGAAATGCCCAGATAGAGCAGGTACGCCGCACCGGCGAACCGCAGCACCGTGAAGGCCAGCTCGGACGAGGCGATCAGGGCGGACGCGCCGATCGCCGTCAGGAGCGCCCACATCGCACTCCCGCTAGCCAGCCCGAAGGCCGCGAACACTCCGGCGATCCGCCCGTTGACGACGCTGCGCGACATCACGTAGAGGATCGACGGCCCAGGGCTCAGGTTCAGCAGGAACGCACTGAGAGCGAACGAGGCAAGGATGGTGAGCGTCAACTCGCTGGCCTTTTCTGTTCAGGAAAGCGTCGCCGGCGCGACGGAGTCACAGGTACGTCTCGAGCTCGCCGCGCCGGCGGACGTCCAGGGAACAGCAGTGCAGTCCGCCGCCGAACGTGCGGCCGTGCCGGAAGCTGGTGGGGACCGCGGTGATGCCGGCGTTCTCCAGCTGCTTGATCACCCGGGTCTGGTTGGCCGGCACCACGACCGTGTCGGGGCCGAGGGCAAGAATGTTCATACCGACCCAGACGGACGCGCGCGGCCAGTCGAAGGCATAGCCGTCGTTCTCTGGTGTGTCCACCCAGATGGTCTTCCAGGACCGCAGCGGGGCGGGAATCTGATCCGCGGTGAGGCGTTCCGAGTTGGCCAGCAGCAGCCCCGGCCGCAGGATGTGCAACGTCGTTCCGACGTGATCACTGCAGATGGAGATCTCGTGCACCCGGAAGTCCGAGCCCAGCTGCCGGCGCAGCCAGGCCGCCCCCCGCCGGTTGCCGGTGTTGCTCACGTTGAAGAAGATGTCGGTCCCGCACCGGAGCATGTTGGCCGCGTCGAACAACGGCTCATGCTCCGCCACGACCGAGGCACCAGGTTCGTACACGTAGGTCTCGTCGGGCAGCAGGGGCTTCGGCGCCGAGAACCAGGAGGCGCCCGCGTCGAAGTACTCCCGGAGCAGGCGCCGGAACGGGGCGGTCTCGAAGTAGCGGGCACGCATCGGCATCGGTGCCTCGATGATGCGGTCGCCGATCACCAGCAGGCAGTCCCGCGGCATCAGCGCGTGCATGGCGACGGATTCCCACTCCGGAGTGGCGTAACGCCGGCCCACGGCGGTCGCGTCCGGACGGCGCACCCGTACACCGGCACTCGTCAACGTCTCGGTCAGCAGGGCGAAGTCCTCCTCGGTCTCGTCCACCACGCGTTGCAGCGTGCCGGCGTCGATCCGCTCGTCCTTGGCGTCCGCCGGGGGCTCGAAGAAGTGCCTCAGTGAAACGTCCACCGGAGGCGGGGTGAGTCCGGCCGCGGAGCCCAGAATGACCTCCTCCAGCGGATCCCAGTCGTTGACACTCCAGACGGTGCGCGTCATCACTGCTCCTTGGATTGACTCGGGCGGAAGCTGAGGCCGAAAGGCTGGTCCGTGGGCATGAGCTCGATGAGGCTCACGTTGACTCGCTGAGGCTGGGAGATGCACCACTCCACCGCCTCGGCGATGTCCTGCGGGGTGAGCGGGTCGCTACCGTCGTACAAGGCGTCTGCCCGCTCCTGATCCCCGTCGAACCGGGTCAGAGCGAATTCCGTACGGGCCATGCCGGGGGCGATGCAGCTGACGCGGATGCCGCTGCCCTCCAGATCGGTGCGCATGTTGAGACTGAGCTGGTGGACGAACGCCTTGGTGCCGCCGTAGACGTTCCCACCGAGGTAGGGGTACACCGCGGCGATGGAGCCGATGTTCACCACGTGGCCGCGGCCGGCGGCCAGCATGACGGGCAGGGCCGCGCGGACGCAGTGCAGGAGCCCCAGCACATTCGTGTCGACCATCTCGCGCCAGTGGCGCAGCTCGGCGTCCTGGATCGGGCCGAAGCCCTTCGAGAGACCGGCGTTGTTGACGAGGACGCCCACATCGGAGAACGGTGCGGGCAGGTCGCCGAAAGCATGGGCGACGGCGTCGCCGTCCCGAACGTCGACGGTCAGCGGATGCACCAGGTCGTGGCCGAGGCGGTCGGCGAGCTCGGTGAGCCGTTCGGTGCGACGGGCCAGCGCCACGACGGGCCGACCGGTCTTCACCAGTCGCTCGACGACGGCCCGGCCGAAACCCGACGACGCGCCGGTCACTATCGCAGAAGGCAGCTCTGTCACTGTTTTTTACCCTTTCCCTAGGCCGACGACCGTCTGATCCAGCGGCGGTAGACGACGGAATTACGCGCGGGATCCAGCTGGCTCACCCAGCGCCGAGGCCCGGCAGCCGGCTCGACCTCAACGAACCCGTGTCCGAGGAACCACGCGTTGGTCGGGCTGGACGCGGCGTACAGCGCACGCGCCGATGACCGGGCCGCTTCCTGGAGGGTCCGTTCGAGCAGAAGGCTTCCGGTCCGGCGGCCCTGGAAGCTGCTGTGGACGCACAGGTTGTCCAGGACCCAGTCGCCCCCGAAGCGCTGGACGCCGGCGCAGGCCACTATCCGGTTGTCGTCCTCGACGACCAGGAAGTCGGCGTGACGCCGGGCGAACTCAACGACGTCGCGATGACGCAGCCGACCGAGCGCGACGAACGGAGCGGACAGGTCGTGCAGGGCCTCCGCGTCCGCCCGGCGGGCTCGTCGCAGAGACAGGAGGGAAGCCTGACTGACGGAGGTGTTCACCGAGAACTCTCGTCGAACGTCGCCGACCCGCCCGAGACCGGGCACCGCCACTCCGCCGGCTGCGGACGCCCCGAGTACTGGAGAGCCTCCGGCTGCTCCCCGAAGTCGGCGAGGTTCGGGTTGATGGACCCCTGAAGCCGCAGCTCGCGGGCTCGGATCTTGTCCTGGAGCGAGGCGTAGAGCCCCTCCTGCTTCAACTGGTCGAACTGGACGTGGGAGTTGAAGACGAGCACCGGGTGCGTGAACCGACGGGAGATCCTCGACGCCTGGGAGTGCAGACCCACGACGAAGAACGGATGTCCGGCGACGCTGTAGGCGAAGTCCAGGGAATGGGGATCACTGGAGACGCCCGGCGCCCACGCGTACTTCTCCCGATCCACCTGGCGAAGCATGGCGAGCTGCGCCCAGAGGGTGTGCTCGAATTCCGTCTCGCTCAGCCGCCGCGGATTTTCGAAGATGGCCGCGAAAGAGCTGAACCTGGTCTCGTGCAGCCGGGTCTGGTCGACGAAGCCGACAATTTCTCGGTGCAGTTCACGGGTGCTGTCGGCGTCGAGCATCGACTTCAGTTCGACGCAAGATAGTTGCTTCTGGCGTACCGACGCGCGTGCACCGAGGCAGGAGAAAGTGGTGCCGTCAATCCAATTCTCGAATGCTGATGTCAGAAGTCCAGGTTTCTGGACAAACTCATCCTGTCGAGCCATTGAAATACCCCGTAACTTGGTGGCACCACCGTGATTCAGGCACATACATGGCCCCCCTCCATCTGCCTTGGACAAGCATGGTCAGTGATGTAGGCTGATTTCTTGACGGCGAGTTGACAGTGGCGTTGACACGGTGGGGTACGGCCTGAGCCGCGGGGTTGTCCGGCTTAGGCGATCAACGGGGGCATTGTGGGCTTGATGATTCTTGGGCCGGTGGAAGGTCGCTCGCAGGGTCGACCTTCGTCGATGGGAAGACCGCAACAGTGCACGGTTCTGGCCGCGCTGGCCGTGGAGGTCGGACGGACGGTGCCGGCCGACGTGCTCGTCGAGCGGGTGTGGGGCCAGGAGCCACCCGAGCGGGCGCGGCGCACCTTGCACAGTCACATCACCCGCATCCGGCGGTTGCTGGAGATGATCGACACGAGATCCGGGGATCCGGCCCGGCTGCTGCTGGGCTCCGGGGGCTATCGCCTCGACATGGCGCCCGACGACATCGACCTGCACCGTTTCCGCGGGCTGGTGAAGCGGGCCGACAGACGGCTGTGCTCCGAGGCCGAAGCGCGGGGGCTGCTCCGGCAAGCCGTCGCCCTGTGGCGCGGCGAGCCACTGGCCGGCCTGACCAGCGCCTGGGCGGAACGCACTCGGGACGCGTGGACGCTGGAGCGGCTGGACGCCGTCGTCGCCTGGGCCCGGACGGAGCTGGCGATCGGGGACCCCCAGGCGGTCATCGTGGAGCTGAACGTGCTGGCCTACGACTATCCGCTGGTGGAAAGCCTGGCGGCGACGCTGATTCAGGCCCAGTACGCTGCTGGGCGTACGAGCGAGGCCCTCGACCGCTACGCGGCCGTGCGCCGGCAGATGGTCGAGGCGCTCGGCATCGAGCCGGGCCCCGAGCTGCAGCGGGTGCAGCAGGCGATCCTGCAGGGCGACCGGATGGGACCGACCGGCCCGGCGATCAGCCGTGACGCCGTTCTCGCACCGCAGGTCCGGATCCCGCCCCGGCGCCCGCCCCATGCCGTCGCCGGGCCCGCACCGCGCCGGCCCCTGGTCGTCCCGGCGCAGCTGCCGATCGACGTCCGGGGGTTCGCCGGCCGCGACTCGGAGATGGCCCAGTTGTCGGACATCCTCGAAACTTCCCAGGCGGAGAAGCAGCCCGCGCTGTGCGTCCTCTGGAGTGCCGCTGGATCAGGCAAGACCTCACTGGCGGTGCACTGGGCACACCGGGTGGCGCAGCAGTTCCCGGAGGGGCAGCTCTACGCCAACCTGCGGGGCTTCGAGCCGAGCGGCGTGGTGGTGCGGCCGGAAGAGGTCACCCGCATGTTCCTAGACGCGTTCCAGGTGCCGCCGCAAAGCATCCCGGTCAGCCTGGAGGCACAGGCGGCGTTGTACCGCAGCTGCGTCGCTGGTCGCCGGATGCTCGTGGTTTTGGACAACGCGCGTGACGTCGACCAGGTCAGGCCCCTGTTGCCCGGCACCCCCGACTGCCTGGTCCTGGTCACCAGCCGCCGTGCGTTGCCCAGCCTCGTGGCGACCGAGGGCGCTTATCCCATCGCGGTCGGCCCGTTGCCGTGCGACGAGGCCAGGCGGGTGCTCTCCAACCGGCTGGGCGCCGCCCGGGTCACGGCGGACAGCGCGGCCGTCGACCGGCTCATCGCCCGGTGCGCCGGGTTGCCGCTCGCCCTGGCCCTCGTCGCCGCACGCGCCGCGACCCACCCTGACCTGGACCTTCGTACGCTCGCCGACGAGCTCGACGCGGCGGTTGGATCGGCCGGGGCGCCGGCCGAGGCTGAGGCCGGGAGGGACGTCCACGTCGTATTCGTGTGGACCTACCGGACGCTGAGCCCGGCCGCGGCGAGACTGTTCCGCCTGCTGGCGCTCTCGCCCGGTCCGGACATCGACGAACTGGCCGTGGCCCACCTCGCGGCGCTGGACCTGCCCGCGACGCGGACGTTGCTCAATGAGCTGAAGGACGCTCAGATGGTCAGCGAGCACAAGCTGACCCGGCTGTCCTTGCACGAGTTGCTCCGGGGCTACGCGATGGAGCTGGTCCACGCGGTGGACAGCGCGGAGGAGCGGTCCGCCGCTGTTCGCCGGCTGCTCACCCACTACGTGACCTTGTCACGCCGCGCCGCCGTACTGCTCGAGCCGCATCTGTCTCAGGAGGCTGGGGAGGGCCCGGACGCCGGGTTTCCCCGGATCACGACGGCCCGGGAGGCGGTGGAGTGGTTTACCGCCGAGCACGCGATGCTGCTCGACCTCGTTCGCCGGGCCGGGGACGAGGGTCATGACGCGAGCCTGTGCAGCCTCGCTCGATCGTTGATGGAGTACTTCAACCGCCAGGGCCATTGGCGGGACCAGATCAACACGCAGCGGCTTGCCCTGGACGCCGCCCGGCGGCTCGGCGACCGGCGCGCCATGGGTCAGGCGCACCGCGGCACCGGGGTGGCCCATGCCTGGCTGGGCCGGTACGACGACGCTTACACGCACAGCCGGAGTGCGCTCGACCTCTCCTGCGAGGTCGGTTCGACGAGTGATCAGGCCCAGGCGCATCTGGCCCTGGCGCGCGTCTTCGAGCGGCAGGGCCGCCACCGCGAGGCGCTCGACCACGATCAGGCCGCCCTCATGTTGGCCGAGATCGCGAACGACCGGCTGGCGCACGCGGTCTCGCTCAACAATGTCGGCTGGTCGCTGGCCATGTTGGAGCAGTACGAGGCCGCCAAGGACCACTGCGGCCGGGCCCTGGTGGTGCTGCGGGAGTTCGGCGACCTGTCTGGGCAGGCGGCGACCTGGGACAGCCTGGGCTACATCAACCACCAACTGCGTCATCCGGCCGAGGCGATCGAGTGCTACCGCGAGGCGATCAGGTTGAACCGGGACGCCGCGAACCGTTACGCCGAGGCCGACAGCCAGCACCACCTCGGCAACACTCTGATGACGATGGGCGACTTCGCGGGTGCCAAGGAATGCTGGCAGCAGGCCGTGGTCATCCTCGACGAGCTGAACCACCCCGACGCCGAGACGGTGCGGGAAAGGCTGACCGGTCTCGAGCAGGCGCAATCCGGGATCGGCGGGCGGCACTGATCGCCCGGCCGGCCCAGCGGGTTGGCCGAGGCCCTTCAGGTACTCCTCGTGCGCCCGCAACGACGCCAGTCCCTCGTTCAGCGTGTGGGTCACGTCGGCGCCGTTGCGGGCCGCGGGGGAGTAGGCGGCCCATACCTGCCGCACCCCGCTCCAGGGCTCCAAGCACTGTCCGGAAAGTTCGCAGCAGCCTGACCGGGGCCAGGAGTCGTGACTGGTGCGGGTCGTCCCTACCGCAGGGCGACGGGGGCCACTAGGAGGGCTGGCCCTCTCGGTAAGGTGATGACGGCGCCGATGAACACGGCCGCAGCGGACGTCGAGATGAGCACCGCTGGGTCAATGAGATTCCCGACGGCGGCCAGTGTGAGCCCCGCGAGCGGCATCGGCACAATCAGCAGCATGCCAAAAAGCCCCACGGTCGCCGCGTAGTTCTCCAGTGGCACCCGACGCGCTCTGACGACCCGGATGTACACGCTGAAGAACGAGTCGAGCAGCAGGAACGCACCGAGGCATCCAGCGAAAACCCACAGCTGGGCCGCCAGCGCGACGCCCAACGCGGCCAGGCACATCCCCACCGCGACAGCGATCCCGATCGTCGACAGCGACACACGCGAGGTCAGCCGGTGGAAGGCCAACAGGCCGACGATGGCCGGCACGCTGCTCGCCGCGTACATCAGGCCCAGCTCACTGCTGC
This sequence comes from Micromonospora inaquosa, assembly GCF_003857055.1. Lineage (GTDB taxonomy): Bacteria > Actinomycetota > Actinomycetes > Mycobacteriales > Micromonosporaceae > Micromonospora > Micromonospora inaquosa. The sequence goes on from NZ_QGSZ01000198.1 coordinate 69,357, forward strand.
TTGTCCCGAACGTTCCGAACGCGATCTGGGGCGCAGCCCCGTTGATCAGCGCGAGCACGTAATTCAGGCCCATGGTGACCAGGACGATCCGGCGCAGGACCGGGTCCTCGAGCGCACCGCGTACGGTCGCGCGTAGGGTGCGCTTCGCTGTCGAAGTGGGCGCCGTGCCGCCCGAGGGGACCGATATCGACATCAGCAGCGAGACCCCGAACAGGCCCGCCGCCACGAACATCAGCGCCGGCGGTGGGAACGACAGCACCACGCCCGCCGCCGCCGGCCCCAGGACCATCGCCGCCTGCTCGAAGGCGGTCAGCTGCGATTGGAATCGCTCCTGCCCCTCGGGGCGGACCAAGTACAGTCCGATCTTCTCGCCCCCGACGAAGGTCAATTCGAAGCAGAGGCCCACGACCATCGCGAATATCATCAGCACCGGCAACACCGCACCGGGATACACCGCCATCATCAGCCCAGCCACCAGCGCCGTCGCGGTCCTGGTCAGATCCGCCACGACCATCAAGGTCCGCTGCCGTATGTTGTCGAGCCGCAGGATCGCTGCCGACAGTCCCAGGAGCCTCGGTCCCCACTGGAAGAAGACCGCTGCGCCCGACCAGCGCACATCGGCGGTCACGCTGTAGGCGAACACTGGTACCGCGAACAGGACCAGGTAGTCGCACAGCCAGCTGGCGAACCGCATCGCATAGTACTTCGCGATACTCACGACAAATACGCTGCAACCGGTCGCAGTTCCCGGCCCAGTCGCTCGTTGACCGTCATAGCGGCGTCTGGATCGGAAGCGCGATAGCGGACATACGCCACGCGTCGGAGGGCCTCATAGGTCGAGGGAATCTGCTCGCCGGCGGGGACGAGCACCTTTCGCTCCACGACATCGGCGTAGCGCGGCACGTCGTCCCATCCCTCGATACGTGTGTAGGCGGTGATGCTGCCGGGGTCCACGAAGCGAATCCCCGCAGCCCCCCCGATTGCCGCGTGTTCATCGAGGCAGGTCTCCGGGTTCGCGCCGACCGCCATCAACAAGGCGGCGTCCGCCATCGACACACCTGTGACGTCGGCTACCAGGTGCACGATCTGGTCTCCCGGCAGTCGTGCGGCGATCTCCATGAGTACCGGTCCGTTCGCGGACAGGCGCATCTCGCAGTGGAACACGCTATTTTCCAGCCCGACTGCCCGGACCACCTGGCCGACGTACCGCTCGATCGCGCCCAGATCGTTGGGTCCCAGAGGAGCGGGTGTGATGTGACCGAGCTCGACAAAGGTCGGCTCGGGGCCGAGGAGCTTCCTGGTCACTGCGGCGATGCGCACCTCGCCGCGCCAAACGTATCCGTCGGCGCTGTACTCGTCGCCGGAAACGTATTCCTCGATGACGACCTCGTCACCGAGCGGCCTGCCAAGGTCGATCATGCCATCGGCCTCGATGGCTGCGTACGCCCGCACAGCCTCGGCCGTGTCGTGCGCCTTCAAGACATGGATGCTGCTCGACGACTCAACCGGTTTGACCACCACCGGGAACGTCAGCGCCGCGCACGCGAGCTCCGCCTCGGCGCGGGAGGCCACCTCCCGGTGCCGGGGCGACCGGACGCCGGCGCGTTGCAGCGCCTCACGCATTTTGGCCTTGTTCCGAACGAGCGCGACATCGGTGGTGGTCAGGCCCGGCAGACCGAGTTTCTCCGCAACTCGGGCCGCGATCTCGACGTGAAACTCCGAACCGGCTACGACACCATCGAGCCCGGCCCCCACTGGCGAGCGACTCACCGCTTCAACGATGGCGTGTGCGTCATTCGTATCTACCTGGACGAGGGTGGATGCCAGATCCTTGGTCGCCGCCGTCAGAGTTCGGTCTTCGGCATCGAAGCTCGCCACCACGATGTTCCAACCCATGGCTGCGGCTCGGACGACGAGCTCGTTGCCGGAAGATACCGGTTCAACGATGAGTACTGATGTCATCGTTCCTCTTGAGTCTTGTACTGCTCAACGATCGTCATACGACGACGACGGCGGCGGCTGGACAGACGGACACATTCGGCCAAGCTACCAGCCTCCACAACAGACACTCAATCCGCCCGGAAACCTATCCAGTTATGAGGTGGCAACTAAACTGGTTCCATACGGACCACCTTGAGACCGCAGGGCCCGCCTGAACGCCTAATCGGGGAGCGCGCCGCCTGTCTCGCTAAGAGTGTTTCCGGTGATCTTGGGTAGTAGGTTTCAGCGGCTGGAAAGCGGTCGCTGAAGGTGATGGCGAAGGCGTTCAACGCGGGTTTCCAGCGCGGCAGAGGCGCGACGGATAGCTGACGCCTTCACCCAGCCGTACCGGTACGCCGCTGTCAGTACGGCAGGATTGGCGCCGGCTCGTTCGGCTCGTTCCCGGTGCTCGTCACGGCCCGCTACGAGTTCGCGATCGTCCTCAGGCGCGGAGGCGTTCCAGCCCGCCCAGGAGCAGGTCGAGGGTGAACTCGAACTCGGTCTGGCCGTCGCACCAACCGAGGGTGGGGTCGGTGACGTCGTGGATCTCGGTGGCCACCATGGCCGTCAGGTGCGGTAGCGCATCGGCCATCGCGGCCAGGTCCGCCTCCGCGACGTCGTCCTCCATGCTCCCGCCAGCTGACGACGGGCTGAAGATCTCCTGCGCGAACCCGAGCGGCAGACTGCCGAACGCGTGCATCGCCCGATGCGCGAGGCGGTGCGAGAACCCTGCACCGAGCAGGGTGCCCACGATCCCGTCGTAGTACGCGTACAGACCGACGGGGATGGTGCGACGCGAGCCCAACAGCCCGGGCACCCACGGGTGACGCAGCATGATCTGACGCGCCGCGAGGAACTGTCGGCGCAGCCGGGTCTGCCAGTCTTCATCCCGATCGCTCGTGGCGTTGCCGCCAACCGCCGCATGGATCTCGGCGACCACGGTCTCCACGACGCCGTCGAGGAGTGCCTCCTTGGCGGGCAGATGGTGGTAGAGCGACATGGCCTCGACACCGAGGTCGGCAGCGAGGCGACGCATCGTCAGCGCCTTGACCCCCTCAGCGTCCGCAAGGGCAACCGCCGCTGCCAGTACGCGTTCGCGGCTGAGCGGTTGCCGAACTGCCTTCGCTGCCACCTGTCCTCCCACCTCTTGCCGGCACCTTACATCGTATGGTTACCTTACATTGTAAGGATGGTGGTCGGAGCGCGACCACCACCACGCCGGTACGGCCCCAAAGGAGCCACCATGCCCGCGCTTGTCCGTACGGCCCGCGTGACCGGGCTGCTCTACCTCGCCCTCGCCTTCGCCGGCGCACTGGGCTTTCTGCTCATCCGGCCGCGACTCTTCAGTGCCGAGGACCCCAACGCGACGCTCGCCAACCTGGTCCAGCACGAATCACTCGCGCGCGTCGGAGTCGCCTTCGAGCTGCTCATCGTCATCAGCCAGGCCCTCGCCGCCGCATGGTTCTACCGACTGTTCCGCACCGCGGACCGGCTTGCCGCCGGCGCCATCGCCGCCTTCGGCCTCATCAACGCGGTCGTGGTCCTGGTCAGCGCGGCACTGCTCGCCACGGCTGTCGACCTCGCGCTCGACCCGGTCGGCGACGCGGCGGCCACCGTCCAACTTCTTTACCTGACCAGCGGCAACCTGTGGGGCGTCGGAGCGCTGTTCTTCGGCCTCTGGCTCATCCCCATGGGGCGCTGCGTGCTCCGCTCGAACTGGATGCCCCGCCCACTCGGCTGGATCCTCGTCGGCGGCGGCATCGGATACCTGCTCAGCGCATTCATCGGATACCTCGCCCCCGACGCACAGGCCATCGCTGACCTTCTGGTCGCTCCCGCGACGATCGGTGAGTTCTGGATGATCGGCTACCTACTGACGCGCGGCGTCCGCCGCCACGCATACGACCAGGCGCCATCCGACGGGCAACCGGTGGCCGCGCCGGTGACCGTCTAGCCGCGACGCCCCCTTCGGACACAAACAATGTGCCCACGGTGTGCGCTGAGATCCACTGCGGCGCGCACCGTTTGTGTTCAGGCTGGTAGTTCGGCCGGAGTCTGTGTTGCCGGTAGACCTCGGCCTTGTCGGCGGGGGCCGGCGTCGTGGAGCACGGCGGCGATGTCGCCGAGCGCCGTCCGGCCTACGCGTCATTGCGCGGCTACCATCCGGGCATGGATCGCGCGGCGGCCTGGCTGGAGACCGGCGACCAGATTGCCTCCATGGTGGGGGCTGCCGCCGGGGTCGCCGCGCTGCTCGTGGCAATTCGCGCTGAGCTCCGTGCCCGTGGAGCTACCGGTCGCCCACGCCGGTTGCCCTGGCCGTTGTTGACGCTTTGCGTCGCCCTGTTCGCCCTTCGTCTCGTTCCGGCCGTGCCGGCCTGGCTGGTCGAGCCGTCGGCGTGGGCGGCCTCGGCGGTGGGTGCGGCGGCGTTGATGGTCGCTCTGCGACGTAGCCGTCCGGGCCCGACTCCGGTAGTCAATCCGCAGATTATCGGGCTGACGCGGCGACTCAAAGACGATGGTGCCCGACATCGGTACCGATTCTTCGTCGGCTGGCCGGCGCCTGCATTGCCTGACGTCTACGTCCGACAGCGTCCCGCGCTCGGCGGCGTGAGTGTGGGGCAGCACCGAGCGCTCGTGAGCGTTGACGACGTGCTTACCAGTGACGGGCACGGGCTGTTGCTCGGCGGAGCCGGATCGGGGAAGTCCACCCTTGCCGCGACCGTTACGGCCGCGATCGCCAGTCGGGCGCTGACCGCCGGGGACTTCGGGACGCTCGCGATCTCGGTCACCGCCACCGACCTGGTAGGGCGGTCGCTGCTCGATGCGCTCACGCTGAGTTGCGCCCGCGACCTGGGTATCACCGTGGATGCCGAGCTGTTCGCGGAGCCGCCGGTGCCCGGCGGACGCTGGCACGTGATCGTCGACGGCGTCGACGAGGTGGTGAACGCCCACGATCGTTCACGCCTGCTCTGGGAACTGCGCAGCCTCCTCCGCGAGGGTGACGTCACTCATCGTTTCCTGGTGACGTCCCGCCCCCTGCCCGACGCCGAACTCGCCACGCTGAGGAATGCATGGGTCGCCGAGTACGAGCTGCGCCCCTTCGACCGGGCTGATCTCGCCGACTTCGCGCGGCGCTGGTTCACCGCTCGCCTGCCGCACGACCCGGAGGCCGCCGCGCGCGAGGCCGCCCTCTTCCTCACCCGGGTGGCGGGTGCCCGGCTCGGCCCGGTGGCCCGCGTTCCGCTGCTTGCCACGATTGCGGTGATGGTCTACGAGCAGGCCGACGGGGGTGCCCTGCCGGCCAGTCGCGCTCATCTCTACGCGAGGTTCGTCGAGCACCTCCTCGACGGCCGCCACGAACTTTCGGAGGCGAAAGCGTCCCTGGTGGATGCGTTGCAGGGACGGGGCCGTGCCGGCCTCGCGATCGCCACGTGGTTGAAAGACGACTTCTACGAGGTGATCGCTCGCATGCTCGACGCCGTCGGCGTGGCCCGCGTCGCCCAGCCGAACGCCGACCTGTGCAGCGCCGCCCTTGCCTGGCTTGACTCCAACGCGCCCCATCGTCTGACCGATACCGTTCCCGACGCCCGCAGGCAGACTGAGGACCTACTGCGTAGCACCGGGCTCTTCGGGATGCGGCACGGGCAGTTCGCGTTTCTGCACCAGAGTTTCGCCGAGTTCCTCTTTGCGCGGGCTATGGCCGGCAGGCTCGACACCGCGCGTTGGCGTGTCATGGCCGCCAACCCCGCGGCCCGCAGCCTGGCCGCCTTCGTTGCGGCCCGCCGCCCCGACGCGGATGCGATGGTCCGCTCTCTCGTAGCTGAAGAGGGCATCATCACGGCCGCCGACATGATTGCCGTCGGCGTTCCGGTAGACGACCCGACACGGGCCACAGTGCTGGACGGCCTTTCCGCTCACTTGGGCGACGACACCCCCACCGCGCCGGAAGCCCTGCGCGTGCTGCGCGAGCTGAGCGTCGACCAAGACGTACTGCGGCGTCTGATCGCCATGGCAGGGGACAATGACGTGCCGGAGTGGACGCGGGTGGTGCTGGCCGACGTGGTCATCGACGTCGACCGCCCGGTCGGCGTCGCTCAGCTCCGGCATGCTGCCGAACAGTTCGCGTCCGAACCGGCCACCTGGGCCGTGGACGCTCTGCGAGCCCGCGGCTTGCAGGTCGACCCGCGCACGAAGAACCTCTTCGGCCCCCCTTCCGGTCGGGAACGCGGAGCGCTCGGCGGCCTGGGGCGGCAAGCACTCTCCCGGCGGGCCGGTGACCCCGACTTCAGCGACATGCAGCGCTTGGTAGCCGCTGAGCGCTTGGCCCACGACGGTAGCCTCACCCCGTTACGAGCCTTGGTAGAGGAAGCCGGTGTGGGCCGGCTCGTCCAGCTTGCGGGCGGGAAGATTCTGGCCGACCTAGGTGACCTGGAACCGCTGGTGACGATGACCGCGAGACAGGAGGAGACCGCGGACACGGGGAGTGACTGGCTCCAATATCTCGCGGCGGCTGAGGTGTTCGCCCGCGACCAGACCCGTGGCGTGCCGATCCTGCGGGCGATCTTCGACCGGCACGAGCCGTTGCCTCGGACCTACGGCTGCGCCGCCCGTCTTGCCGAGGCGGGGAGCATCACCGAGCTGGCGAGTCTCGCGGCAGCGAATGCGACGGGCTTCTGGCGGGAGCCGGTCTCCCAACTTCCCTGGCTCCAGTCGCCTGCGGTCGGGGCGAATCTCTCTCGGGCCGCTGCTCGACGTCTCGCCGGTGAACCGCGCTCGGTCAAGCCCTGGGGCTACGAGAGGGGCTACGAGACAAAAGCCTGGGCGCACGTGCGGGCCGCAGCAGCGAAGCGCCGACACGCACTGCACGATCTCGCCGTACGGGGGAGGCCCAGGCGGGAGCTGCACGCGGCGACCTGGCTCGGCCGACACTTCAGCGACCCCGAGGAGCTTGAACGCGTCGTGGCCAACCCCAGCATGCCGGCCCGCTTCCGGGTGGCAGCCGCGACGTCCCTGGCGATGCTCTTCGGCCCCGCCGCGGACGAGCCCTTACGGCAGCTCGAACGTCATGGCGAACTGCATTACGAAACCGTCTGCGGGATCCCAGCGACGCCGATTCAATACACCTCCTTCATTCCGGCCGTGCCAGAGCGCTCGTTCGACCTCTGCGCAGCCCTGGCTGGTGACCCGGACACGCCCCGCTCGCTGCGCGCCGCGCTGACGCTCCTTCTGCCATTCGGCGACTCGGCCGATCGGCTCGCCCGTATCGCGGACAACCCGGCGATGAGTTTCCGAGCCCGTTTCGAGGCGATGAATGCCCTCGTCGGGTCAAGCCCGCAGGTGGGGCGTCGCTCCCTCTCCACAATCGTGCGTGACCACGACCTGCCTAATCCGCTTGTATGGTTCCTGCTGCTCAAAATCTTCCTCGGCTGGAATCTTGACGTGAAACGTCTCGGCTGGCTCGAATTCGAAACGATTGCCCGTCGGATCGAGGCCATCGGGAACGCCCCGTCTCCGCTGCACATGCTCTGGAGGACCGCCGTGACGGTCATGTTCAGCCACCCCGCCCTGGACCGCGTGGCGTCTGGCGGGCACTGACACCGGTCATGCCATCACCTACCGGTGCAGCAGACCCGGCGGCCCGGAGACCGTCCCGCCACACGCGACCGGGCGCCGGACCGTCACGATCGCGCCCTCGACCGACCTCGCCGGGCCGAAAAACCAGCCGCTCAGGGTCACCGACGTCGATGAGGCGCTCGCGCGCGCGGGCGCCGGGAGCAGCCGTACCGGACCCGAAGGTCAGGCCCTCATCCGGGGCCACCAAGAGGGTTGTGGGGGCGAAATATCGGCGCAACTTCCGGACACAAGGAGTGCTGAAAAGACACAGCTGTACAGGCGGTCGACATTGTCACTAGGCCGTTCCAACGGCTAGTCTGTGCCGATCCGGCGATCGAACTTCGCCGAAACTTTCGACGAGGCTACCGTTACGGAGAACCGAAAATGACGACCGCAACACAGAGTCCGGCGGCGGCCGGGCCGCACGGCGGCGAAGTGCCCGGCCGGCTGATCCGAAACCCGATCCTTCCCGGCTTCAACCCCGACCCGTCGATCTTGCGCGTCGGCACTGATTACTACATAGCCACGTCGACCTTCGAGTGGTACCCGGGCGTTCGGCTGCACCACTCGACCGACCTGGTGCACTGGCGCCCGCTCGGTGGCGTCATTACCGAGCGGCGGCTTCTCGACCTCACCGGAGCAGGTGACTCCAATGGTGTTTGGGCGCCCAATCTGTCCTATGTGGACGGTGAGTTTCATCTCCTGTACGCCGAGGTGGCGAGCTTCGCCAGCGGGTACTGGGATCCGCAGAACTACCTGGTGACCGCGCGCGACCTCGCCGGGCCGTGGTCGGACCCGGTGATGCTGCATGGGCGCGGATTCGACCCGTCGCTGTTCCACGACGAGGACGGCACAACCTGGATGCTGTCGATGGTTGCCGACTGGCGGCCGGGCCGCAATCGGTTCGCGGGCATTCAGATCCAGCAGTACGACCGCGAGGTCCGTCGCCTCGTCGGCACCGAGCGCACAATTTTCCACGGGACCACCGCCGGCGTCACCGAGGCTCCGCACGTGTACCAGAAGGACGGCTGGTACTACCTGCTGACCGCGGAGGGCGGCACGTCCTGGACGCACCAGGCGACGATGGCCCGCTCCCGTAGCCTGTTCGGGCCGTACGAGGCCCATCCGGACGGCCCGCTGCTCACCTCGTACGGCCGTCCCGAGCTGGAGCTGCAGAAGGCCGGTCACGGCAGCCTCGTGTCCACGCCGGACGGGCGTTGGTACCTGGCCCACCTGACGGCCCGGCCGTACACCCCCCTCGGCCGGTGCGTGCTCGGCCGGGAGACCGCCATCCAGGCGGTGCAATGGCCGGAGGGGGAGTGGCCGCGCATCGAGGACGGGATACCGGCGGTGCTCGTACCCGTGCCGGGCGACGCTGAGCCGGCAGAGGATCTGGCGGAGGAACGGGACGACTTCACCGCGCCGGTGCTCGGCCCCGAGTGGTCGACGCTGCGCCGTCCCGCCACTGCGGACTGGGTCGACCTCACGTCGCGGCCCTCGTTCCTGCGGATTCACGGCGGCCAGTCGCCGGTCGGCCGGTCGCGTCCGAGTCTGGTCGCGCGCCGCGTGACGTCGAAGCAGTGCGAGCTGACCGCACACCTGCACTTCGAGCCGGCCAACTACCGCCAGCTCGCCGGCGTCACCGCCTACTACAACACCCGCAACTGGCACTACGCCTATGTGACCGCCGACGACGAGGGCCAGCCGGTGCTGGAGGTGATGTCATGCGACAACGGTCGGCGTGTCATCCACGACGCGTGCCGCGTCGACCTGCCGAGCGCGGGTGACATCACGCTGCGGGTCACCTTCGACGGCCCGCGTCTCACGTTCGCCTATCAACTGGCCGGCGAGGCGCGCTGGGTCGACCTGCCGGCAGACCTCGACGCCACCATCCTGTCCGACGAGTACGCCGCGACCCTCGTGGATGGCGAGCCTGAGGGCTGGGGCTTCACCGGCGCGTTCGTCGGCCTGTGGGTTCAGGACCTGGGCGCCGAGGGTGTCTACGCGGACGTCGACTGGACGTCGTACCGCCACTGGTGAGCAGCCGCCGGCGCGAGCGCAGCAGCCGCGCCTGCCCGCGCAGCCGGGCGTGCGCGCCGTCCAACGGCGCCACGCCCGGCTGCCCGTGTTGCCGCGTTCAAGGGACTGGAAAGGGGGGTGGTGCGTGGACATATAGTCGACGTACGTCGATCAACTGAACGGGGGATCACCGTGACGACACAGTTGTCCAAGGCCGCCGCCGTGCCGGGTCCGGTCGGGCATCCGCTCCTCGGCATGCTGCCGGCGCTCCGCGACGACCTGCTGGGATCGATCCTGGACGGCTTCCACACCTACGGCGACGTGGTGGCCTACCACGTCGGACTGCCTCGGGGGCCACGTGCCGTCAGCGTCGACGTGGTGAACGTGCACCACCCCGACGGTATCCATCAGGTCCTCACCACGCCGCAGGTCTTCAGCCGTCGCGCGAGCGCGTACGAGATCCTTCGGGAGTTCATCGGTGAGGGCCTGCTGACCAGCGACGGAGACCATTGGCTGCAACAGCGGCGGACATTGCAACCGCTGTTCACGCCGCGCCGGGTGGCCCGCTACACCGAGTTGATGGCCGAGGAGGCGGCTCGCGTCGTCGACGACATGGCGGTGACGGCGGGATCCGTCGTAGACCTGTACCAGGTCATGCAGCGCTACACGATGCGGGTGGTCGGCCGGGCGCTGTTCGGCGACGACATCGACGAGGTCGTCCCCCGTCTGCAGGAGCTCATGCCCATTCTGGGTGACCTCGCGCTGGCCCGCGCCCTGCAGGTCGTCAAGCTGCCGCTGAGTTGGCCGACTCCGCGGTCGCGCCGGATCACGCAGGTACGCACGGCCCAGTACGAAATCGTCGACCGCATCATCGCCGCCCGCCAGCGGGTGGGCGACGAGGAGAACGAGGACATGCTCAGTCGGCTGTTCGCGGCCAAGGATCCGGAGACCGGGCAGTCGCTGTCCATGGAGGAGATCCGGGACCAGATCCTGGTGTTCCTGCTCGCCGGGCATGAGACGACCTCGGCCGGGCTGGCCTTCACCATGCACCTGCTGGGTCGGCACCCCGAGGTGCAGGACCGGGTCGCTGCCGGGATCGGCACGGGTGACGAAGAACTGGTGCGAGCTGCGGTCATGGAAGGGATGCGGCTGTACCCGCCCGTCTACAGCATGGAGCGGATGACCGAAGCGGACGTCGTCGTCTCCGGTCACCGAATTCCGGCCAATACCAAGGTGGTGGTCGCTCCCTGGGTCACGCACCGGCATCCGGAATTCTGGCCCGACCCGGAGCGCTTCGACCCCGACCGGTTCCTCGGGCAGCAGGACCGGCCGCGCTACGCCTACTTTCCATTCGGTGGCGGGCCGCGCAGTTGCATCGGGGAACACTTCGCGCTGCTGGAGATGACCGTACTGCTGAGCGCGTTGCTCGCCCGTTACCGTGTCGCCGCGCCCGATGAGCGGCCGGAGGTCGTACCGATGGTGACTCTGCGTCCGGCTGGCGCGGTCCGGGCCACACTGACCGTCCGGTGAACTGATGCCCTGGCTGATCCGGACAGGATCAGCCAGGGCACCGGTTCGGTTCCGACGTCCGGCTGTCGCTACGTGACTCGCGTCCCGTCACCCGTCGCGACGGGCATCGGTTCAGTGGCGGGTGAAGCGGCAGCCACCGCGGCGGGCTGAGGGCCGGCGGCGGGTTGCCGGGATCTGGCGAACCGGCGCATCATCGGCCGTTCCACGCCGATGTGAAGCAACGATGCAAGGCCGAGCGTCACCAGGTAGGCGCTGACCATCACGGCCAGCGCTGCGGCGACGCCGAAGCCACTCGGGGACATGTTGCCGGCGCCGTAGAGCACCAGGATGTGAAGGAGGTAGAAGGCGAAGGAGGTGTCGCCCAGCCAGCCGGCGACCCGCCCACGCAGCGGTGAGCGGTGCCCCTCGACGTCCGCCCGCGCCGCGGCAGCCACCAGCAACGCGAGCGGGATGACCATCGCCGCGACCACCGAGTAGAGCAGCGGCACGACCTCCGAGATGCCGTAGAAGGCCAGCGTGACAAGCGCGGCGGCGGGCAGGCTCACCCTGATCCACAACCCTCGCATGACGAGTTGGGCGATGACGATCCCGAGGACGAAGTCCAGCATCCGGATCAACGGAAACTGTTGGACGAACCAGAACTGCGGAAATGCCGCGTCCGCGTAGGTGTACGTCGGCTCGGCCGGGAGGAACGCCGTGGAGAACGCGGGTGCGACGAGCATCGCGGCGACGATGCCGCCCGTGATCGACCAGAGCCAGGCGGCGGAAAGCCTTCGGACGCCGGCGAGCAACCACGGGAACGATGCGTAGAAGAAGATCTCGCAGCTCAGCGACCAGCTCGGCGGATTGACCCCGTTGAAGATGAACTCGTTCGGAATCCAGCTCTGCACCAGCGTGATGTTCGCCAGCGTTGGCCAGAGCGGCGCGCCCCCTCGGATCAGAACCATGAGAACGATGAACACGGCACAGACGACCAGGTGGTTCGGCACGATCCGGGCGGCCCGTCGACGCCAGAACCGGCGATTCGGCTCGTGGTCGGGAGCCGACCAGGTCAGGACGAAACCGCTGAGGATGAAGAAGAAGCCGAGCGCGGCGGATCCGGTACGGCTGAGAACGGCGTACCACCAGTCGTCGATCCGCTCGTCGGCGAAGAACCCGAACAACGTCGTGTGGGAGAAGAAGACCGTGACCGCGGCGACCCCCCGCAAACCGTTGAGCGTCGGCAGTTGCCGGGCCATGCGTCCTGCCTGCTGTGTCATCGGCGGCCACCCTCCGTGGTTTCGGACATCTCCTGTCTGCGTACCGGCCGGCGCGTCCGGAACGCCTCCTCCGCGATGTCGGCCGCACGCCGCACGCCGTCCAACTCCGCGATCCGGCGTTGGTAGTGCTGCGCCTTCGCGCGGTAGGCGGGGTCGCCGCTGACCTTGTCGATGGCGGCCCGTAGCCGCGCCGGGGTCACCTTGTGCACCGGGATGAACTCGCCAGCGCCGAGGTACTTGAGCCGGGCGGCCACGCCCGGTTGGTCGTTCCCCACCGGCAGCGCGACCATCGGTACGCCATGGGCAAGCGTTTCCAGTGCGGTGTTGATGCCGGCGTGCGTGATGACCAGAGACGCCCGCGCCAGCAGGTCGAGCTGTGGCGCGTACCGGACCACTATCGGGTTTCCGGCGAGGCTCGTCGGCGGCTCGACGTCCGTGCTGCCGAGGGAGATGACCAGTTGCGCGTCAAGCCCGGCACAAGCCTCGGCGATCGCCTGGAATATGTGCGGGAGGCGGTTCTGGAGGGTACCCATCGACGCGTAGATCAACGGACGGTCGTCGAGCTGATCCCACGGGAATGACACCGGCTCGGTGCTGTCCTCGTCATGGAACGGCCCGGTGTAGTGGAACGAGTCCGGCAGGCGGGTGCGGGGGAAGTCGAAAAACGGCGGTTGCTGGGTGATCTGGGCAAGATCGGAGCCGTCGTTCACACCGTTGACGGGCGGCAGGCCCCACGCGGCACGACTTTCGTTGATCCGTTGCACCACCGGCCGGATGACCCGGGCGATCACCTGGTCGCCCAGCATGTTGCGCACCCGCGCGAGCAACGAGGGATGGTACGGCCACGCCGTCATGAACGGTGGCACACCGGGCTCGGTGTTCAGCGCCAGCGCGTTGCACACGTTCACGACCGGAATGTCGAGGTGTTCCGCGACGGAGTTGCCAGCGCCGTAGACCTGGTCCACCAGCAGCGCGTCCATGCCGTGCCTCTTCACCAGGCCCGGCAGATCTCGCAGGAGAACCTCGACCTCGCGCACGTACCCCCGGACGATGAACCGGATCGCGGCCAGGCCGGTCAGCCGACCCTGCTCCTCGGAGAAACGGGCCAGTGAGCCGACCGGAAACTCGCGCTCGCCGATCGGTGCGAAGGCGAACCCGGCCGTGAACGATTTCGTTCCAGCGTCCGGCAGGGAGACCAGGGTGACCTGGTGACCCCGCCGAAGGAGTTCTCTGCCGAGCGTGGCCATCGGGCTGAGTTGCCCGGTGTAGTCGGGAACCACGAGTCCGATGTGGAAGGTGTTCGGGGCAGGCACGTGTCGCTCCCTCGCTGGGTTCATACCACCGTCGTCAGGGACGACGGATGTATCGAAAACTCGGCCGGGGTGTATCCGACGATCTCGCCGTCGACCTCTACCGGCAGCGGGCTGTCCGCGTCGACGCCCACGGTGCGGACCTCCTGCCGGTGGATCGCCGGATGCCCCTCGGCGGCACCGCGGAACAGCTGCCACATCAGCCCGGTCACGCCGACGCGGCCCACACCCGCCACCCACACCGCGTCCAGGTAACCCGCCCGTGGCGGCTCCGTGCGGCCGAAGGTCAGCCCACCGGCGAAGTACGGCACCTTGAGTACGGCGAGATTGGTGATGCTCCGGTTGGACGGTTCGCCGTCGAGCTCCAACCGCACCGTGACGGGCCGCCAGCGGGCCAGCGTCCGGATGCTCGACGCCGTCTCGGCGAGTTGGAGGTTGAGCCGCTTGAGCACCCGGTTGACCGGTGTCTTCTCGGTGAACCGCTGCCCGATCACGCTGATCAGCCCGACCGTGCAGCTGACGAGAAAGTACCGGTGGTCCCGCGTGCCGTCGGGCCGGGTGAAGGTCACCAGGCCGACGTCTGTCTCCCGGTCACGGGTGCGGTCGAGCAGGCCACCGAGGTTGGTGACCGGCCGCAGGCCGCGAGCGAAGTCGTTGCAGGTGCCGGCCGGCACGTACGCCAGCCGTACCTTCCCCCCGCCACCCTCCAGTACCCCGTTGGCGACCTCGGACAGCGTGCCGTCGCCGCCGATCGCCACCACGGTGCCGTACCCCTCCTCGACCGCCTGCCGTCCGAGGGCGATGCCGTGCCCGGGGTGGCGGGTGGACCAGCACTCCGCCTCGGGCAGTTCCGCGGCGATCCGCTGGACGATCGTGCGCCGGCGCTGGACCCCGGACGCGGGGTTGATGATGCAGACGACCGGGTCGTTCTCATCGGCTGCCATGCGCCTGCTCCATTTCCAGTTCCGCCATGGCGTGGCTCAGCGCCTCCGCGAAGCCGTACCGGGGTGAATAGCCGATCGACCGGATCCGACTGACGTCGTACCGCATCCCCCCGGCGACGGACCGAACCGCGTAGCGGGTGAGCAGCGGCCGGCCGGATCTGACCCCGATGCCGGCCATCCCGGCGAGTTCGGACACGGCTCCCGCGGCCAGGGCAGCGCTGAACGGGATCGAGGAGGTCGGCGGCCTGGCCCTGATCCGTTCGGCCACCGAGGCGAACAGCTGCCCCAGGGTGAGGCCGTACGAGTCACCGACGATGAACCGGCCGCCGGCGCAGCTGGGAGTGGTGCCGGCCAGCACGATCGCGTCGGCCAGGTTCGCGCTGTACGTCAACTCGATCGGTGGTGCGCCGCGGTCGAACTGGACGAGCTGGTTGGCGCGCAGCCCGCGCACGAGCTCGGGCAGGAAGTTGCGGTCGCCGGGGCCGAAGACCCAGGCGGGGTAAACCACAGTGACATCAAGACCGTTCCCGTGGTACGACCACGCCAGGTCTTCGCCGGCAGCTTTCGACAGTGGGTACGGGTATCGCGGCACCCGCCGCGGTGATGCCTCGTCGATGACCTTCCTGGCGTTGAAACCGAAGACGTCGACGGTGCTCAGATAGACGAATCGGGAGACGCCGCAGCGCCGCGCCTCGTCCAGCAACGCTCGGGTGCCGTCCCGGTTCACCTGCCAGATGCGCGGGCCGGGTCGCCAGTCGGTGAGATCGGCGGCCGCGTGCACCACGAGGTCGACGTCCGTGCAGGAACCGCGCAGCGACTCCGGGTCGGTCAGGTCACCGAGGTGCGCCGCGTACGTCGCGTCGTCCGGAGCGGGTGCCCGCACCAGCCCGCGTACCGACCAGCCCTCTTCCCGCAGGGCGGCGGCGACCGCGCGGCCGACGCAGCCGGTGACACCCGTCACCAGCGCGAGACCCGACCCCATCATGAACCCCCCGCCAGCAGGGCACGCAGATCGGCGAGCAACGACCCGGCCGGGTCGAGTGCCCGCATACGCAGCAGCAGGTTCCGCAGCTCCTGGCGCTGGCCTGACTCGTCGAACAGCAGCAGCTCCGGATCGGCGACGAGCTGTCCGACCGGGAGGGGAGACAGTCCGCGTTGCGACAGCGCCCGGGAGCACGACTCCGCGTCGACGGGATCGACCGCGTACAGCAGCTCGAATTCGCCCCACTCGGCGGCAGCCGAACACCACCGGGGCAGGCGCGCCGAGTCGGCGACCGCGGAGACGATCGGCGCGTACACCTCGTCGCGCAGCACCACCTCGGCCCCCAGGCCGTTGACCTCGGCGAGGCTGACCGCCGCGCTCAGCAGACCGTCGCTGGTATCGATGCACGCCCGGGCGTAGCGGCGCAGCGGCTCGCACGCGGCCACCCGCGCCTCCGGCAGCCACGGCTGGCCTACCCCCGTACCGCCCAGTGCCAACGCACGGAATCCGACCGCGTTGCCGGCTCCGATCGGACCGGTCACATACAGCGCGTCGCCGGGCCGAGCACCTGTCCGGCTCAGGACGGATCCGCGTGGGACGGTTCCCAGGGCGCACGAGGTGAAGCTTTCCTCGTTGGCCCAGTTGGTGTCACCGCCCACGATGTGGCAGCCGTACCGCTCGGCGGCCTCGGATGCGCCGCGCCCGAATTCGCGGGCATCATCGAGGGACCAACTGTCCCGGCGCAGCGAGCAGGAGACCAGCACAGCGACCGGGTCGGCGGCCACCGCGGCAAGGTCGCTCACGCTGACCGTGGTGGTCAGCCATCCCTTCGCGTACGGCGTGGTGGCGGTGGCCAGTTCGGCTCCGTCGTTCAACGTGTCGACCGTAACCGCCAGAAGCCCGGCGGCACCCAGGTCGAGGAGTTCGGCATCGGCCTCGAAGGCGTTGTTGAGTTGCCGTGGCGATCGGACCATGCGCTCGCGCATCGCCATGATCAGGCTGCCCTCGGCCGCGTTCAGAAACAACGGGTTCCCGGCGATAGAGGTCATGTCACGCCTGCCGGGAGGACTGGGTCGCACGCAGCGTCAGCTCCAGGTAGGCCATCATCGGAACGGCGACGACGAGGAAGAGCGTCGGTCGGTGCAGCGCGCCGAGCGACAGGAAGAACAGTGTGGTCGCCCGGATGAACCAGACCAGTGCCTCGTACGCCCGGGTCTCTGGCGCCCGGTTGAGTGTCACGAGGCTCTGCGTGAAGCCGAGCGCCGACGCGATCAGCAGCACCCAGCAGACGATCTCGGCGTAGGCACCCGCGCTATCGGCCTCCGCCACAGCGGCTGTACCCGCCGCTACCACCGCCACAATCGGAAATACCACGGCAATCCGGCTGGAGGCCCTGGTGCCGATGGCCACCGGCAGCGTGCGGTAGCCCGCGACCCGGTCGCCCTCGATGTCCTTGAAGTACCCGACGAGGCAGAAGCCGCTGAACGTGACAGCGACGAGCGCCGTCTGGAACCAGGTCACCGCCGGGATGTCGAGCCAACCTGCGTCGGGTCGGACGGCCACGGCGCCGAGTACCGTGAACAGCGCCATGTCCACGCCGTTGACGAGATTGCCCAGCATGGGGATGCGTTTGGTCCAGGAGTAGACCAGGTGCCCACCGATCGCGATGACACTCCACAACGCCAGCGTCGGTGCGACCACGACGGCCACCACCATCAGGGCCGCGGACAGCGTGAGCGTCAGCGCCAAGCCGATGTGGGGGTTGATCAGCCCGGTGACGAACGGGCGGTCCGGCGCATTGACCGCGTCGGCCTCACGGTCGAACCAGTCGTTGATGACCACGCCGACGCCGTATCCCAACGTGCAGAACAGCAGCCCGATCACGATACTCGCGGCGTTGGCCCCGGCCGGTGGCGCGGTCATACCGACCAGACCTGCCGACAGCGAGAAGGGCACGAAGTGCAGGCGCCACATCCGCGCCCATGCGACCACCAGGTCCCGGGTCCTGACTGTGGGTTCGAGCTGGTTGACGGTCATTGATCCTCCAGGGACATCAGGTCGCCGACCTCGGCGAAAGCGGCGACGACGCGTTTGAGCTGCTCCGGTGTGTGCGTGGTGGAGAAGCTCGCTCGCAGCCGGGGCGAAGCCGCCGGGGGGATGACGGCGTTGACATACACGCCGCGGTCCAGCAGGTTGCGCCACGCGAGCAGGGTCTGCGGTACGTCGTCGAGCCGTACCGACACGATCGGCGTCTCGCTCGGGACCGGGTCGTAGCCCAGGGCCGTGAGCTCCCGACGCACATACGACGCGTTCTCTGTCGCCTGCTGGCACAGCCACGGCTCGGCCTTCAGGATGCCCAACGCGGCGTACGCGGCGGCCAGGCTGGCCGGTGGGGCGGATGCGCTGAAGATGAGGCTGCGCGCGTGGTGGCGCAGGTACTCGATGACATCCTCCGGGCCGAGCACGGCACCGCCGATCGACGCCAGCGACTTGCTGAACGTGACCGTGACGAGGTCGACCTGATCGGTGACGCCGAAGTGCGCGCTGGTGCCCCGGCCGTCGGCCAGCACGCCGATACCGTGCGCGTCATCGACGAGCAGGCGGGCCCCGTACTGCCGGCACAGCCGTACCACCTCGGTGAGCGGGCACAGATCGCCGGCCATCGAGTACACCCCGTCCACGACCACCAAACGGCCGGCGTCCGAGGGGCTGGCTGCCAACTGTCGCTCCAGGTCGCCCATGTCGTTGTGGGCGAACCGTCGGGTCTTGGCCCGGCTCATGCCGCCGCCGTCGTAGACCGAGGCGTGCGCTTCGCGGTCGAGGATGACCACGTCGTGACGCGACAGCAGCGATGCGATCACTCCGACGTTTGCCTGGTAGCCGGTCGGAAACACCAGTGCCGCCGGCATACCGACGAAGTCGGCCAGCTCCTGTTCAAGTTTGTCGTGTAGTGGCGTGTTGCCGTTGAGCAGCCGCGAGCCCGTGCGCGACGTGCCGTACTCTTCGATCGCCGCCTGCGCCGCGGCTTTCACGCGCGGGTCAGAGGTCAGCCCGAGGTAGTTGTTCGAGCCGCACATGAGGATGTCGCCGTCGAGTGTCTGCGCGACGGTCGCGTCGTGCCCCTCGAAGGGAATGAAGTACGGGTAAAGGTTGGCTGCGCGAGCCTCCCGGCTCTCGGTGTATGACTGGCAGCGACCGAAGATATCAACTGTCACCACGGTTCGCGAAACCCCTCTCATCTGGTGCCCCGTGTGCATCGGGCCGTTCGACGGACCTGCTGTTCCAGTAGTCGGCACAATCGCTCTGGACAGTGGCGCACCGGCGATCGATATCGGCCAGCACGTAGCCGCTGTGTGGAGGGAGGTGGCCGGTGGTCTCTCCCACCGCTGGCGCCGCCAGCTCGCGGGCTGAGCCGGCCCAGGGACGCCGCGGCTGGACTCGGTGAACCACGGCGCGAGGGCGTTCCTCGTCCCCGGCAGGTGGTGGCCGCCTGGTCGTAGAAGACGGCCGGAGGCGATGTTGATGCCCGGCCGGGCCGTCCCGCCCGACGAGCGACGGCACCGACACGGCTCCCGGCCTTGGATACGCCGCCGGATGCGATGCCGGCCGTTTCGCCGGCATCGTCGTCTGACCATTCTGGAGTTCGGGTGCGAGCCGGGCCACCGCTGTCTGCAATTCGGTCCATGGTTGCCGAACACTGGCCGACATCAGGAAAATGGGCTCATGCGGATCGGCGCTAGCCTTGTCGACCTGTTCCGCAGCTTGTTCCGCAGCATTCCTCGGGAACCAAGGCGAAAATCCAGGGATGCGGCGCTATAGCAGTGCAGGAAAAATGGCGTTGCGGTGGCAGCGCAAGGATCATTAGCCCCCCGTTCCGCTGTCTGCATTCACCAGCGGCGATCGCTTGACGATCTCTCTGGAGCAGGATGCTACGCCGGATCCGCAGCGCGAGTCCAGTCCACTTTGGGCGTCGGATCCTCCCGGCCGCCGCGCCCGCGCCGCCTTCCAGGTGGCTTGTGCCAGGTGGCAAGCGAGAGGGCGAGACCAAGGGCTATCTCAGCCCGTTGGGCAAGATCAACGAATAGTCGTCAGTGAAAGTTGTCTCACACCATGGCATCGAGGTGGCTCGCTGCTGGGTAATCGGCCGGGATGGCCGTGAGCGCTCGCCTTTGTCCGATTTGGTGGTGGTGGGAGTGACCTGCGAACCTCCGAGTGGATGTGGATAATGGTCGATCGTGGCGCATCGCAGCAGACTCTTGACCATCCTGATTGACGTACCACGCGGTGAGGCAGCCGCGGCTGCCGCCTTCTGGTCGGAAGCCCTTGGCGTGCCTGCACGGACAGTTCCCGACGAGCAGCAGTTCACCTCTCTGCACGGCGCACTGCCCGGGCTGGTTCTGGCGGTGCAGGCCGTGGATGACCAGGCTCGCTACCACGTCGACATCGAGACCGACGACGTTGAGGCGGAAACCCGCCGGCTGGTCGCTCACGGCGCCGTCGAGATCGGCCGCTGGTTGGAGTGCGTCACCTTACGGGCCCCGGGCGGTCACCTCGTGTGCGTCATTCCGTCCCACACCGATCCGGAGACCTTTGAGGCTCTTTCTCAGGCGTGGGAGTAAACGCTCAGATCACGGGTTGGTCGCGGTGCCGTCGTCGCAATGCACCGCGCGGCGGCCCACTTAGCCGATACTTGCGAACCGGCCGACTGGGCTCCATCGTCTAATGCGTTCCAGGTGCTTTCCGACGTGACGGCGATGGTCATTTCGGTCTCGAGGAATCCTGGTGCCACAGCGTTCACCGTCACGCCGCGTCATCCCAGGTCGCGAGCCTCCATGAGATGTTGACGGCGCCGCCCGAGATTGGACCTGTCTGTTTCGAACGTTCAATGGAAGCAGCTCTTTCCGGTCGCCGAAGAACCGTTTCCGTGCTCGGCTCACCGGCCGCGAGCCGGCTAGGATGTCCAGAACAGCGAAAAGGCCCGGATGAAGCTCACCTACGGTGAGGCGGCGTGGTTCGCCCGGTGGGGCAGTGGACCCGTCGTCATGTGAAAGGCCGGTCACTGTCACGGCTCGAAGTTCGGACGAGTCGACTCCGGTCCCCGGTCCAGGCCGCTTCGAGGATCGCGGTCAGGCTCGCGGTGTCGGTCGGGCCTGGATGATTCTGGATCAGGCGGGTGACGCCACTGGCCATCTCGGCGAAGCGTGGGAGGTCGGCGCGTGCCACGCCGATGTCCGCCAAGGTGGGAGGGATGCCGATGTCGGCAAGGAGCCCGTCGAGCCAGGCGAGGAACGTATCGGCGGCCTCAGTATCCGAGGCGTCGGTCACGTCGAGCCCGCACACCCTGGCGAGGATGGCCAACCGGTCGCCGATGGCATCCCTGGCCGCGTCCAACGCGTAGGGCAGCAGCAGCCCGACGCCCAGGCCGTGCGGCGTGTGCGTGGCCGCGCCGATGGGGTACTGGAGAGCGTGCGGGGCCCCGTTGCCCGCATGGGAAAACGCGAGCCCGGCGAGCATGGACCCATAGGACATGTCCGCGCGTGCCTCCGTGTCGCCTCCGTCCCGGACAGCACGACGCAAGCTACGGGCGATCCGCTCCGCGGCCAGGAGCGCGTAGTGGTCGGTGATCGGGTTGCGGCCGAGGAAGACCTGCTCCACCGGGTCGCGCGGTCCGTGGGGCCGGGGACGCGCGGTGTAGCTCTCCACCGCGTGGCAGAACGCGTCGATGCCGGAGTGGGCGGTGACGGTCGAGGGGCAGGTGTAGGTGAGTTCGGGGTCGACGATGGCGAAGTCGGGCACGATGTGGACGCTGGAAACGCCCACCTTCAGCTCGCGGTCCGGGTCGGTCAACACCGAGACGGGTGTGAGCTCGGAGCCGGTGCCTGACGTCGTCGGGACCGCGACGAGAGGCATCGTCGGCCCCGGCACCTTCGACTCGCCGTAGAAGTCGCGCGGCGATCCACCGTGGCGCCGGATGACGCCGACGATTTTGGCGAGGTCGATCACCGTGCCACCCCCGATGGCGAGGATCACGTCGGCGTCCACCTTGGCGGCGGCCGAGACGGCCAGGGCGACATCGGCGAGTGGCACGTCTGGTGTCGCATCGGAGAACACCTCGACGACGTCGACCTTCTCCCGCACGGCGGCCACGATCTCGGCCACGCCCGGCTGCCCCAGAAGGACCTTGTCGGTCACGATGAGGACTCGTGAGCCACTCTCGGCCACCACTCGTGGGATGTTCTGCGCGACCCCTTCGCCCACTATCAGTTGGCGTGGTCCGCGGACGGTCTCAAGCATGTCAGTGCCTCTCCGGAACGTCGGCGTTATGGGTGCGCGGGGCGCGGTGATCCTCGGCGGGCGCCCGGAGCAGCAGGCCGGTCACGGTAGGTCGATCGCCGCGTAGGTGACGTCGAGGTATTCCAGGATTCCCTCGTGCGACCCCTCCTTGCCGATCCCGGACTGCTTCACGCCACCGAACGGAGCTGACGGGTCCGATATCAGGCCACGGTTGATGCCGAGCATTCCCGTATCCAGCCCTTCGGCGAACCGGAGCGCCCGCTGAAGGTCACGGGTGAAGACGTATCCGACCAGGCCGTACTCGGTGTCGTTGGCCTTCGCCATCACCTCGTCGTCGGACGTGAACGAGATGATCGGCGCCACCGGGCCGAAGATCTCCGCCTGCAGCATCAGCGCATCCTCGGGCACGTCGACGAGGACTGTGGGCGGGTAGAAGTGGCCCGGCCCATCCGGACGCTCGCCGCCCACCAGGACCCGGGCGCCGCGATCCACCGCGTCGGCGACGAGCTCGTCGATCTTGGCGACCGAGGCCTCGTCGATCAACGCGCCGACGTCCACGCCGTCGTCGAGACCATGGCCCACCGACAGCGCGCCCATCCGCTCGGCGAAGCGCGCCGTGAACTCCTCGCGCACCGGTTCCTCGACGTAGATCCGGTTCGCCGCGATGCAGGACTCCCCGATGTTGCGCATCTTGGCCACCATGGCACCGTCGAGCGCGACGTCCAGGTCGGCGTCGGCACACACGATCAGGGCCGCGTTGCCGCCCAGTTCCATCGAGGTGCGCAGCACGTTGTCCGCGGCCTGCCGTAGCAGCACGCGCCCGACCTCGGTCGACCCCGTGAACGAGAGCTTGCGGGTCCGACTGTCGGCCAGCAGTGCGGAGACCACCTTGCCGGCACGCTTGGTGGTCACCACGTTGACGACGCCCGGGGGAATACCGACCTCTTCCATGATGCGGGCCAGCAACAGCATGGTGAGTGGCGTCTGGCCGGCCGGTTTGGTGATCGTCGTGCAGCCCGCGGCCAACGCGGGAGCGATCTTGCGGGCGCCCATCGCCAACGGAAAGTTCCAGGGCGTCACGAAGGCGCACGGTCCGACGGGCTTCGGGACGGTGAGGATGCGGTATCCACCTGAGGGGGCGGTGTTGTAGCGCCCCTCGACACGCACCGCCTCCTCGGCGAACCAACGGAAGAACTCGGCGCCGTAGGCCACCTCTGCCCGAGCCTCGGCGAGCGGCTTGCCCATCTCGAGCGTGATCAGCCGGGCGACCTCCTCGGATCGCTCGGTCAGTGCCCGGTACGTCGCGGTCAACAACTCTGACCGTTTCCGCGGCGGGGTGGCCGCCCACTCCGTCATTGCCGTGCTCGCCGCGTCCAGCGCGGCGAGCCCGTCAACGACGTCGGCGTCCGCCACCTCGGCGATGGTCTTGCCGGTGGCCGGGTCCTCGACGGCAAAGGTGGCTCCGCTTGCGGCGTCGCGCCAGGCGTCGCCAATCCGGAGCCGCCGGTGCTCGGGGGCCAGGACGTTCATCGGGTCACTCATTGCGTCGCCTCCTGTGTTGCTCTTGGTGATGTCCGGCGTGCCCCGGCGATCGCGCGGTGCGCGTAGACGGACGGGCGCTCGATTGCCACGTGTGGGCGCACGGTGCCGTCGCCGCCCGGCGCCGTTACCGCCCCGCCTCGGACAGCGACACCCCGGTGCCCGCGTCGAACAGGTGCGCACGGTCCAGGTCGACAGTGACCGACAGTCGCTCGCCCGGCGTACCGCTGACGGTGGGTCGTGCCTTGACCTTGAGGATCTCCGTCCCCACTCGGACGTCGACCACCGTTCGGTCACCGAGAGGCTCAAGCCCGT
Organism: Micromonospora inaquosa; assembly: GCF_003857055.1. GTDB lineage: Bacteria > Actinomycetota > Actinomycetes > Mycobacteriales > Micromonosporaceae > Micromonospora > Micromonospora inaquosa. Next base: position 93,142 of record NZ_QGSZ01000198.1, read on the forward strand.
AGAGCTCTCCCGACAACGACGCGTCCCCGCGCTGCTCGACGGACAGGTCCTCCGCGCGCAGGCCCAGCAGCAGCGCCTGACCGTCCTCAGCCGTGGCCCAGCGGGGCCGCGGCAGCGTCCAGCCGTCCGCACCGACCAGGCGATCTCCCTCGGCGTGGCAGGTGAGCAGGCTGATCGGCGGGCTCCCGACGAATCCGGCGACCCACTGGTTGGCGGGACGCTCGTACACCTCGGTCGGCGTTCCGACCTGTTGCACCTTCCCCTCCTTGAGGACCGCTACCTGATCGGCCATGGACAGGGCCTCGACCTGGTCGTTGGTCACGTAGACGAAGGTTGCTCCGAGGCTCCGGTGGATGCGGGTCAGCTCGGTGCGCATCTCGACCCGGAGCTTGAGGTCGAGGTTCGTCAGCGGCTCGTCCATGAGAAACGCGCGCGGGCTACGGACCAGTGCCCGGGCCAGGGCGACCCGCTGCATCTCACCGCCCGACAACTGCGCGGGACGACGCTGTAGCAGACGTTCGATGTGCAGCAGGCTCGACATCTGCTCGACGGCAGCGGCGATCTCGCTCGACGAACGGCGGCGTGCCCGCAACGGCGAGGCGATGTTCTCGTACACCGTGTGTCGCGGGTAGAGGGCGTAGCTCTGGAAGACCATGGCCAGGTCGCGTGCGGCCGGAGTGTCACCGGTCGCATCCCTCCCGTCCAGGTGCACAGACCCGGCGTCAAGCTTCTCGAGGCCGGCGATCGCCCGCAGGGTCGTCGTCTTTCCTGCCCCGGAGGGCCCGAGTACGACGAAGAACGAGCCGTCCGGCACGTCCAGCGTCACCCCGTCCAGGGCCTGGACCTTGCCGAAGGACTTGCGCAGCCCGTGCGCTGCCACGGTTCCCATCAGGCCACCAGCTCTTCCGTGCTCACGTCGTAGACCGCCGGGGCTCCGCCGGTGTGCCGCAGCCCGACCTTTGCGTCAGCGGCGAAACGAATAGTCGGTGGCATCCGAACCCGGACGTCACGCTGGCCGTCGTGGTCGACCACGTAGATGATTTCGTCGCCCAGCCACTCCGCCGAGACCACCCGGGCCGGGATCGAGCCTTCCGCCCCTGGCGCGGTGACCTCCAGCGCCTCCGGCCGGATGCCGGCGACCAGGCGACGGTCGCGCGGCAGGCCCGGCGGTGGCGTGAGGCCCAGTCCGCCGGCACTGCGCAGCTTCCCGTCGGCCACCTCGACCTCAATCAGGTTCATCGGCGGGGAGCCGATGAATGCGGCGCAGAAAAGACTCGCCGGACGGTCGTAGACCTCCAGTGGCGTGCCGATCTGCTCGACGCGGCCCTTGTTGAGGATGGCGATCCGGTGACCGAGCGACATCGCCTCGACCTGGTCGTGGGTGACGTAGACCATCGTCGCCCCCAGTTCCCCCTGCAGGTGCTTGATCTCCGTGCGCATGTCCGCCCGCAGCTCCGCGTCCAGATTGGTGAGGGGTTCGTCCATGAGGAACGCGCGCGGTCGTCGCACCAGGGCGCGGGCAAGCGCGACGCGCTGCTGCTCCCCGCCGGACAGCTGGCGTGGTCGTCGGTCCAGGAGAGGACCAAGCCGCATCAGCCGGGCGGCCTCGTTGACCCGCTCGTGCACCTCCGGCTTGGGCAGTCCCTCGGCCCGCAGTGGGAACGCCAGGTTGTCGCGGGTCTTCAGATGCGGGTAGAGAGCGTAGAACTGGAACACCATGGCGATGTCGCGCTCGGCGGGCGGCAGGTCATTGACCAGCGTTTCGCCGATGTGGATGTCGCCCGTCGTCTGCCTCTCCAGGCCGGCGATGGCCCGCAGCGTGGTCGTCTTGCCGCAGCCCGACGGGCCGAGCATCACGAACAACTCGCCGTCGCCGATGGACAGGTCCACGTGGTCAACCGCGACCGTCCCGTCCGGGTAGCGCTTGTGCAGCGCGGTCACCTCGATGCCCGCCATCAGCGTCGCACCGCCCCGAGCGTCACACCGGCGATGAGGTGCTTGCGCACCAGGTAGGCGAAGACGAGCACCGGTAGGGCGAACACCACGGAGGCGGCCGCCACGAGACCCCAGTCCGTGGTGGTGCCACCGATGAGGCCGGCGATGGCGGGTGGGGCTGTCCGCACGTCGTCGCTGGAGGTAAGGAAGATGGCGAACACGAACTCGTTCCACGAGAAGATGAGTGCGAAGACCGCCGTCGCGGCGATGCCAGGCACCAGCAGGGGAAGGGTGAATTTCCAGAACGCTTGCAATCGCGTGTAGCCGTCGAGCATGGCGGCGTCCTCGTACTCCGCGGGCACCTCGTCGACGAACCCCTTCATCATCCAGATCGTGAACGGGACGTTGAACGCGGCGTAGATGAGGATCAGGCCGAGCTTGCTGTCGATGAGTCCGGCTTGGCGGTACATGAGGAAGATCGGAATCACGATCACCACGGGCGGCATGAAGCGGGTGGACAGAATGAAGAACAGCTGGTCCTTCTTGGCCTTCACGGAGAAGCGTGAGTAGGCCCAGGCCGCCGGAACCCCCAGCACGGTGGCCAGCACCGTGGAGACCCCGGCGACCACCGCGGAGTTGAGGAACGAGACGGACAAGGCTGAGCGACCGCCGCCGGGGGCGACGAACACGTCCTTGAAGTGGTCCATGGTGACCTTGAAGCCGAAGAACTCGGCCGGAATGGCGTAGACGTCCCGATTTTCCTTGATGGACGTCTCGATCATCCACAGGACCGGGAAGAGCATCACGACGGCCAGCACGGTCAGCAGCACGACCTCCAGCACGGAGCGGCCCCGGCCGCCAAAGCGGCGCGCGGGGGGCGCGTGACCCCGGGCAGGACCTGTGGACACGGCCTCGTCGACGGAGACGGCCATCAGTCCTCCTTGAGCTTGTTCAGATAGCGCAGGTAAAGCTGCGTGAGGACGATGACGACGAGGACCATGAGGATCCCGTACGCCGAAGCGGTTCCGGTGTTGAAGCCCAGGAACGCGACCTTGTAGACGTGGAACGACAACGTCTCGGTGGAGACACCCGGGCCACCGTTGGTGAGGATGTAGACGAGGTCGAACAGCCGGAAGGCCTCGATGGCCCTGAACAACACGGCGATGAGGAGCAGCGGCCACACCAGCGGCAGAGTGATGGTGCGGAACCGGAACCACTCGGAGGCCCGGTCGATCGAGGCGGCCTCGTAGAGGTACTTGGGAACCGCGGTAAGGCCCGCCAGTGCGATGAGCATGATGAACGGAGTCCACTGCCAGGTGTCCACCACGATCAGGGAAACCAGTGCCGTCCGCTGCCGGGTGAGCCACTCCACCTGCCCCAGGCCGAGCGAGCCGAGCATGCTGTTGATCACGCCGAACTGCGCGTCGAGCATGAATCGCCAGAACAGCCCGACCACTACCGGCGACAGCATCATCGGAACCAGGAACATAGTGGTCAGCACTCCTCGCCCGTGCGTGCGCCGTGAGATCAGGTAGGCGATGCCGAAACCGAGCACGGTCTGCAGGCCGACCGCGCCGCACACGTAGATCAACGTCGTCAGGGCCCTGGTGTGGACCTGGGCCGACGTCAGGATGGCGGTGTAGTTCCCGAACCCGATGAAATTGGCGGGCCCCCCGCGGGTGGCCGAGTAGTCGGTGAACGACAGGTACAACGCCCACAGCAACGGGAACACCGACATGGCGAGCAACAGCAGCAGCGCGGGGGAGATGAAGGCCACGGCGAGCCCGCGGTCGGTCAGCCGGCGGGACCGGCCCGGTGCAGGCGGCGTCGAGGACGCCTCCTGCACCGGGCGGTCGGTCGTCAGAGGGACAGGGTCACTCACAGTCCGTCGCCGCCCTTGCGGCTGCCGGAGTCGAGCACGCCCTGCTGCTCCTTGGCGATGTCGTCGAGCGCATCCTTCGGCTTCTTCGCGCCGTTGAGAGCCGCGTTCACGTTGGTGTTCTCAATGTCGACGAGGCGCGCGTACTCGGGCACGTTCCACATGTCCCGCATCCGCGGAACCGAGTCGGTGTACACCTGGTTGAACGGCCCGGCGTTGAGGAACTCGGGCGACTCCAGGGCATCCGTACGCGATGGCACACCACCAGCCGCGGCCCACTTCTTCTGGACATCAGCCCGCTCGAACCACTCCATGAAGTTCAGGGCCTCCGCCTGGTTTGCCGCGGAGGAGTAGGCCGACACGTGCATCCCCATGCCGCCGAGGGGGACCAGGTTCGTCTTCTGGCTCGGCAGGGTGGCAAAGCCCAACTTGTCGAGAATCTGCTCCCGCGTGGTGCCGAGCGTCGACTGCTTCGGATCGAGCAGGCCGCCGCTCGCGGCGATCCAGTTGAACGCGATGCATGCCTTGCCCTGGGCGACCGCCGCGTTCACCTCGTCGATGAACCAGTTGCCGGAGCCCTTGGCGGTCAGCGGCTTCATCTTGTTGACCAGGACGTCCATCGCCTCCTGGCCCGCGGCGTCGTTGAGAACGCCGTCGATCTTGCGTGCCTTGGCGTCCCAGAGGTTGCCGCCGTAGACGCCGTTGACCGTGTTGTAGGTGACGGCCGCGGCGTCGGAACCGTTGGCCTGGTGGAAAGCCAGCCCGCTGACGCCGGGGTTGTCCGCCTGACACTTCTCGGCGACTGAGATCATCTCGTCCCAGGTCTGCGGTGGCTTGTCGCCGATCAGGTCCTTGCGGTAGATCATCGTCCAGGTGTCGCCGAGCAGCGGCAGTCCGTACAGGCTGGCGTTCTCGTCGCGCTTGCCGGTCTCCGCCTGGGGGAACTGGCCGTAGGCCGCCAGGAGGTACGGGTTGTAGGCCTCGACGTCGATGTTTTCCTTGACGAAGTCGGTGATGTCGAGGATGTTGCCGTTCGTCACGGCCTCGCCGATGTGCTGCGAGTCGAGGATCGCGATGTCGAAGTCGGTCTTGTGCGCGGCGAACTGGGTGAACATCGCGTCGTGCCAGTTGGCGTTCGGCACGGTGTTGACCTTGATGGTCGCGTTCGGCCGTTCCTTCTTGTACTCCGCGTTCGCGAAGGCTTCCAGTGCTTGGGCTGGGGGCCAGTCGAACCAGATGAAGCTGAGGGTCAGCGGGTCCTTGGTGAGCTCGGGGATGGTCGCCGGTGCCTTCGGGGCGCCCGCTTTCGCGTTGTCGTCCTTGCCGTCGCCGCAAGCCGTCGCGGTCGTGGCCACCAGCAGCATGGCCGCCGTCGCCAGCTGCACCTTCCGAGCTGTAACCGACTTTCGTCCCATTCGGCTCTGATATCGCATCTTTTGCCTGCCTTCTGGTGGTGGGGACTTCTAGAGCCTCGCTATGTGCTTCGCCGAGCAGTTGCTGGGTTGTTCAGGCGCGTTCCCGGGCTGCTGTCGCGGGGGCCGACCCGCGGGCCGGCGTCACGAGTGCGATGGCGGGCGGTTCCGCGATGGTGCAGGATGACGGGCATCCGGCACTTTTCCTATACGATCTGATGGGGCGTCAGCATGCCGCAGCGTTGTGACTGATGTCAACAGGTTCCCGAACACGCAAGAAAGGACCTCACGTCACAATGGACGACGAAGCGATGATCGCGCGGGGCCGTAGGACCGTGACGGGCGGAACGCCGTCCGGAAGATCCGGTGGCCGGCTTGCCGACGAGGTGTACGACACGCTGCTCGGACAGCTGATGTCGCTGCGGATCGAGCCTGGCTCCCGCGTCACGATCGACGTCCTGGCGCGAGAGCTGGGGGTCTCTCAGACGCCGATCCGAGACGCTCTGAACCGCATGGAGGCCGAGGGTCTGGTCGTGCGGGTGCCCCATGCCGGCTACCGGATTCCTCCGCAAATCACCCGACACCGATTCGAGGACATGCTCGAGGTCCGCCTGCTCCTCGAGCCGGCAGCGGCCCGCAGGTCCGCCGAACGCGCAACATCCGAACAGGTTGCCGGTTTGCGCCGAATGCTGGAGGAGATGGCGGAACTGGAGGGGGGCAACGGGCCCACGGCCTACGGCGCCTTCGGGCTGCGCGACGCAGCCTTCCACGATCTCGTCGCCCTGAGCGCGGAGAACCAGGTCATCCGTGAGGCGCTCGCTCGCCTGCACAGCCACGTTCACCTCTTCCGGCTTCACCACGACATCCAGGTCGCTCACTTGGCCATGGCCGAGCACGAGGACGTGGTGGCCGCGATCGCCGCGCGTGACCCCGACGCCGCCGCCTACGCGATGCGTCGGCACATCCTGCGGTCCGGCGAGCGTTTCCGGCGATTGTTCGAGGAGGTCAAGGACGCGGACGGAATGGCGGTAGAGGCTTGACGGGCGGGCTGGCCCGAGGAATGCTAACGCAATCGGATCCGATTGGATCTACCTCACCGCCCCCAGATGCGAGGAGAAGCAGGTGCCCAGAGCGCTGCTGCTGACCGGCGACGCCGCCGAGGAACTCGACACCATGTATCCCTACTACCGCGTGCAGGAGGGCGGCTGGGACGTCGACGTCTCGTCACGGACGATGCGTGACGTGCAACTGGTCATCCACGAGTTCGACCCCAACTCCGACGCCTATGTGGAGAAGAACGGCCGGAAGCTGCCGGTCGACGTGCCCTGGGCCCAGGTCGACGTGGAGCGCTACGACGCCCTCATCATCCCCGGTGGACGTGCTCCCGAGTGGATCCGGGTCGACGCCGACGTCAGGCGCATCACCGAGCACTTCTTCGCGCGCAACCTCCCCATCGCGCTGGTCTGCCACGGCGCGCAGGTGCCAGCGGTCTACGGGCTGCTGAAGGGTCGGAAGACGGCGTGCTTCCCGCCCATCACCGGTGACATGGAGAACGCGGGCGCGACGGTCATCGACGCTCCCGACGTCGTGGACGGCAACCTCGTCTCCTGCCGGGGATGGCCCGACATGCCGCAGTTCGGCAGGGCGATGATGGAGCTCTTCGCGAAGTCCGTCAGCCCCGCCTCGGCATGAGCACACCTGGCCTGCCCCGGTGACGACACTTCGGACCGTCGCCGTCGACGGCTCCCCGGTCCACGTCCTGGAGAGCGGGAGCGGGCCCGCGGTGCTGATGCTGCACGGCTCCGGACCCGGCACGACCGGGTCCGGCGCCTGGGCAGCGACGGCGCAGGCGCTGGGCACCTCCTGGCACCTGGTGGCTCCTGACCAGGCGGGGTTCGGCCGCACCCCTGTCCCGGCGGGCTCCAGGGGTGGGCTCCGACTGTGGACGGAGCAGGCCGCCGGCCTGATGGATGCCCTCGGTATTGAGTCCTACGCCGTGGTGGGTCACTCCATGGGCGGTGCCGTGGCGCTTGCGTTGGCGGCCACGCGCCCCCAGCAGGTCACCCGTGTCGTAGCGGTCTCGACGATGGGCGCCCCCGGTGCGCCGCTGTCCGCCGAGCTCGACGCGATCTGGGCCGCCCCCGCCGGCTCGCTCGGGGCGCGAGACATGCTGAGTCGCCTCGTCCTCGACCAGGCGCTCGTGACCGATTCGGCCGTCGATGCCCGCGCGGCGGCGATGCGAGCGGGGGAGGCCGCATTCGCGTCGTTGTTCCCTCCACCCAGGGCACGATGGGCAGACGATCTCACCCTCCCGGCGCAGACGCTGGCAGCGGTGCGCGCGCCCGTGCTGCTCGTTCACGGCGCCGAGGACCGGGTCACCCCGCTCAGAACGGCAGCCGAGCCCCTGCTCGAACACCTGGCCGATGTCCGTCTGCACGTGCTCGGCCGATGCGGGCACGTGCCGGCGATCGAGCACCCGCAGGAGTTCCGGCAACTGCTGTCGTGCTTCCTCCGCCCGGACCGAGATCACTGACTGCTGCGGCAGGTCCGCAGGCTGTCGCGGGACCGCCCCGGACCGCCGGACCCTTTCCGCGAACTCCGAGCTGATCAATCGTGTCGGCCTCGCTGGTCAACGGTCGTCGGCATTGGCGACTCCTCGAACGGCGATGGTGGCGAAGGGGATGGGGCAGCGCGGCTGCCCGGCGCACTCGACGAGGTCGTCGCAGCCGGCGTACCGCGGCTCGCAGTGTGCCGGCAATGACCCGCAGGTCCGCGATCTTCGCCTCGATTTCGGCGAGCTTTGCGTGGGCGCGGGCCCGCAGGCCGGCGTCGGGGCTGCGGCCGTGGCGGTGCTGGCCTGCATCGAGCAGGTCGGCGACCTCGTCGAGGGTGAATCCGAGCCCCTGCGCTGCCTTGATGACCCTCAGCACGGTGACCGCTTCGGCGGGGTAGAGACGGTGACCGCCCAGGCTTCGGTCCGGTTCGGCGAGCAGTCCGCGGCGTTCGTAGTAGCGCAGTGTCTGCCGGTTCACGCCGGCCGCGGCGGCGACCTGGCCGCTGCGCAGCCCGCTCACACCGTCATCCCGGCTGCGGCTCGTAGCGCGAGCGCGTCGAGGACATCGACGTGCGCGGCCGGCACCTGCACGTCGAGACGCAGCGTGTCGGTATCGGCGGCGAGGGTGAACGAGAAGAACGAGCAGCAGCAGCTTTCCCGGTCGATCAGGTCCCGGGCGGCCGCCTCGGCGGTCGGGTCGAGTCGCCACCGCAGTCCGGTGGGGGACAGCCGCTGCTGCGCGAGCAGAGCGGTGGCGAACAGGTCGTCGAATTCGGCCAGCCGCAACGGCCGTTGCTGGCTCGGCAAGGTGCACGACTCGGGCACCCACGTCTGGTCATCGCTCATGCCACCGACGGTAAGGCGGTACCGGGGTACCGGATGCAAGCTCGGCTGCGGCGATCTCGCCGACATTCATGGATCGCCACGATGACGCTTGTCGCGTACGGACGCGGGCCAGCCGCCGTGGCGATCATCGACGTCTATCGCTACGATCCGATATCGACAGATTACTGAGCGTTGATGCGTGCTGTTCGTAAGCCGTGAACGCTGGCAATCCGGGCGCCGTCGCGAATGTGCTGCCGGCCTGAGGATGACGCCGTCTCGACGAAGGGGATTCGGATGACGGAGAGCGCGCAGACCACCGAGAGTCGGACCGTTGCGCCCGCGCGACCGTACCCGTTCAGTGTGCCCGACCGCCTGGTCGTCGATCCGACCTATGGCGAGCTGCGCGAGAACGAGCCGATGACCCGGGTAAAGCTCCCCTACGGTGAGGAGGCGTGGCTCGCCACCCGGTACGAGGACGTGCGCACGGTCCTCGGCGATGTGCGGTTCGGCCGCGCCCCGGCCGTCCAGCGCGACGAGCCCAGGCTGACCCCGCGCCAGCAGTACAGCGGCATGCTGACCATGGACCCACCCGATCACACCCGGCTGCGCCGGCTGGTGGCGAAGGCGTTCACGGCACGTCGGGTGGAGGCGCTGCGCCCCCGAACCCAGGAGATCGCCGACGCGCTGGTCGACGATATGGTCCGGCTCGGTCCTCCGGCCGACCTGGTGGAGCACGTCGCCACCCCGCTGCCGATCCAGGTGATCTGCGAGCTGCTCGGGGTGCCGTACGCCGACCGCGACCGCTTCCACATCTGGTCCGAGGCGATCGTCTCGACCACCTCCCTGCCGTTGGCGACGATCCAGGAGTACCTGAACAATCTCTGGGGCTACATCGGTGATCTGGTAGCCGAGCGCCGCCGGGAGCCGGGGATCGACGACCTGCTCGGCGCGTTGGTGCGGGCCCGCGACGAGAATCAGGATCGGCTCAGCGAGGCCGAGCTGGTGGAACTCGCCGGAGGGCTGCTCGCGGCCGGCCACGAGACCACGGTGACCCAGATCCCCAACTTCGTCTACGTCCTGCTGCACAACCCGGACCAGCTCGATCGGCTGCGGGCCGACCCGTCCCTGGTGCCGGCCGCGGTCGAGGAACTGTTGCGGTACGTTCCGCTCGGCGTCGGCTCATCCTTCGCCAGGTACGCCAAGGAGGACGTCGAGGTCGGCGGGGTGCTGGTCCGGGCAGGTGAACCGGTTCTCGGCTCACTGTCCTCGGCGAATCGGGACGGTACCGTCTTCGCCGACCCGGACCGGCTGGATTTCGACCGCGAGCAGAAGCCGCATCTGGGCTTCGGGCACGGCGTACACCACTGCGTCGGCGCGCAACTGGCCCGCATGGAGTTGCAGGTTGCCGTCGCCACCCTCGTGACTCGCCTGCCCGGTCTGCGGCTCGCCGTACCGGAAGCCGAGCTGGAGTGGAAGCGCGGCATGTTGGTGCGGGGCCTGCTCGGCATGCCGGTGGCGTGGTGAGTACCGCGTGGCGGATCGGGGTGGACTCGCGCCGCTGCATCGGCACGAGCATCTGCGCCGGTACCGCACCCGAGCACTTCCGCCTGGTCGGCGGGCTGTCCGAGCCGCTGGCCGACGTCGTGGCCCCGGCCGAGGTCATCCTCGACGCGGCCGACTCGTGCCCGGTGGAGGCGATCACGGTCCGCGACGCCACCGACGACCGGCTGATCGCGCCGGAGGAGTGACAGGAAGTCGAGTCCGGGCGTCTGCGCCCAGCCGACGCACGGATCGAATTGATTCGATGTATCATCGCGGCGGGGCAGGGTCACTCCGCACGGGCGTACGACGCCGGTGCACGCCATCCACCGGGCGGACAGGGCAGCCGCCGGTGGTCACCGATTCGAGCGCGGCCGGGCTGACGACGGCTCGGCGTCACCTGTGACGTGCTGGTCCAGCGAGCGCGGCACTCAGGTCGTCGTCCGTGGCGCGTCGGTCGGTTCCGTGCCTCGTGGGGCATCGGATCAGACCGCACACCGAGGAGAAACGCAGATGTACGACGTATCCGCTCGACCAAAACACCGCAGCAGGGGTGCCGCCCGGCTGCTTCTGGGCGGGGCCTGCGCCCTGGCGGTGATCGTGGCCTCGATGGCCGTGGCGACCCTCGCCCAAGCCGATCTCAGCGGCCCGCCCGGGACCACGCTGCAGGCCGCCGCCGAGCGCAGCGGCCGCTACTTCGGCGCTGCCATGGGGGCGGACCGTCTCAACGACTCGGGCTTCCTGACCATCGCGGACCGCGAGTTCGACATGATGACCGCCGTCAACGAGATGAAGCCCGACGCCACCGAGCCCAACCGGGGTCAGTTCGACTTCCGGGCCGGTGACGCGATCTACAACTGGGCCACCCAGCACGGCATGCGGTTCCGTGGTCACACCCTGGCCTGGCACGCTCAGCAGCCGAGGTTCTGGGGAAGTCTCAGCGGCAGCGCCCTGCGGACCGCGATGATCGACCACATCAACGGCGTGATGGCCCACTACAAGGGCAAGTTCGCCTACTGGGACGTGGTGAACGAGGCCTTCGCGGAGAACGGCAGCCGGCGGTCATCGAACTTGCAGTCCACCGGGAACGACTGGATCGAGGTGGCGTTCAGGACCGCGCGCGCGGCGGACCCGAGCGTGAAGCTGTGCTACAACGACTACAACATCGAGAACTGGAGCTACGGCAAGACGCAGGGCGTCTACAACATGATCCGGGACTTCAAGAACCGCGGCGTCCCGATCGACTGCGTCGGTCTCCAGACCCACTTCACCGGTGGCAGCTCGCTGCCGGGCAACTTCCAGCAGACGCTGTCGAGCTTCGCGGCCCTCGGGGTCGACGTGGCGTTGACCGAGGCCGACGTCACCAACGCCTCGACCAGTCAGTACCAGGGTCTGACTCAGGCCTGCATGAACGTCCCCCGCTGCGTCGGGATCACGACGTGGGGCATCCGGGACAGCGACTCCTGGCGCGGCAACGAGAGCCCGCTGCTGTTCGACCGCAACAGCAATCCGAAGGCGGCGTACACCGCCGTCCTCAACGCTCTCAACGCCGCCTCCACCACGGTGCCGGGCACGACCACCCCGCCGACCACGACCCCGCCGACCACCACTCCACCGACCACGCCGCCCACCGAGCAGCCGGGCGCCTGCACCGCGACGTACCGCATGGTCAACAGCTGGGGCGGTGGATTCCAAGGTGAGGTCAGCGTGACCAACAACGGCTCTGCCACCCTCAGTGGCTGGACCGTCCGACTGACGCTGGCCGGGGGACAGACCCTCGCCAACCTGTGGAGCGGCATCAACACCGGCACCAGTGGGGCGGTCAGCGTTCGCAACGCCGAATACAACGGAACCCTCGGCGCGAACGCCTCGACCACCTTCGGCTTCCTGGTCAACGGCAGCAGCGACGCGGCACCCGGCGGCCTTTCCTGCACCAGCCCCTGACCGACGACAGGCACCGGTGTCCCGGGTCAGGACGCTGACCCGGGCCCGGGTGCCGTCGTGGTCGTTCGAACCCGGTCGCCCGGCCGCCGGCCGATGCTTCTGCCTCGCCCCGAGAACACCGGTGGAAATCCGCCGCCGGCCGACCGACGCGAACCTCCTCGTATAACGCCACAACCATGCCCGAAAGATCCTGCTGGCCCAGCCCGTGGGGTGGGGGACCAGCCCGTCCTGGAGGATGACCATGCGCAGTTTTCTCGCGGTGTTCAGCGCCGCACTGATCCTCGGCACCGCAGTCGGCAGCGTTCCGGCCGGCGCGTCGGGTGCCTCCCCGCCCTCGTGCCCCCGTGGCCTGCTCTTCTGCGAAGACTTCGAGCGACTGCCTCTCGGAGGGCCCAGCACGTTGAACTGGGGTGTCGACACCCGCAACGGCACGCTCACCGTCGAACGGGCCCGCCGTGACAAGCAGGTGCTGCACATCCACACGGTCGACAACGGACGCGCCTTCCTGCGCGTCGACGACTTCGCCGCGCCGGGTAACCGCTTCTACGGCCGGATGCGTCTACGCGTCGATGCCTTTCCCACCGCCCCGGACTGGGCGCACTTCACACTGGTGGAAGCCACCGGCACCGGCAGCACTGAGGTCGTCCGTCCGGTCGGTGGCCAGTACGCGCCCACGGTCCCCGGAACGTTCTGGGGGATCGGCGCCGACGGCGGTCCGACCGGCGACTGGACCAACTGGCGGGAGTCCGCCCCGGTCGCCGAGGACACCTGGCAGTGCTTCGAATGGAAGATCGACGCAAGGGACAATCGCGTCGCGGTGTGGATCGACGGCGTACCGAACCCGGAGCTGACCGCGTCCACGAGCGACCACGGTGGCAACGATGTTCCCTTCGTCCTGCCGACGGTCGACACGGTGAAGATTGGCTGGCAGCTTTACCAGGGCGGCACGACACCGGGTGAATTCGACCTCTGGATCGACGACATCGCCCTTTCGAGTAAGCGGCTCGGCTGCTGACCTGGAGCCCCTCGGATCTCGACACATGTCGTCGCGATGTCACTTCCGATCGGCGTCCCTGCCGGGGTGCGGCTGTGGTGCCGCACCCCGGCAGCGGGTCACGGCTCCTCGCCGGGCGCCGAACCGGCTCCTCGCGTGGCGTCACCCGCGACGGCCGACCCGACCGGCTGCGCGGCCCTCTGGGCCAGGGCCGCCTTCCACGCCGGTGTGCTGGTGCGGGGCAGGCCACCCTCGATGCCGAGCTCCCGTCTGGCGGCCCGATAGTAATCGGCCCTGGACTCACCGAACTCGCGCATCGCCGCGTCCCACTCGGCCTGGCCGGCGAGCCGGCCGCAGGCAAAGCACTCCAGGTGCCAGACGGCCTGGTGCCAGCGGCGTGCGGCGGCGACGGTCCGTGGGCTGCCGACCAGCAGCACCGCCTCGAACCGCGCTGCGCGGTCCGCCTCCGCCTCCGCGATCGCCGTGTCCACGTCCGAAGCAACCCGCCGGGGCGGACCCTGGCCGTAGCCGTGCCGTGTGGCTACCGCCAGCACGATCTGGTACATCTCGCGCACCGCGAACGCGTACTCGGCGTAGACCGTCATGCGCTGCGGGTCCCAGCGGATACCCACGTCGCGACGCCACCGGGCGCGGTCGGCGAGCGCGGAGAGCGTGAACGACAACAGCGCGCCGACGGCGACCCCGACGAACGTCGGTGCCTGCTCCCACAGCGCGGTCACGCCGGCGCCCCCGGCGGCCAGACGTCCGAGGCCCAGTCGGCGGCGCCCGCGACCAACTGCTCAAGGGACGCGTAGCGGTAATCGGCCAGCTGTGGCGCCCCCCGGCGCGGGGATGCCACCGCCACCGTGCATCCCGAGACCGTGGCGAAGTGGATGCGCCCGTCGGCGAGCCACACCACCTGCAGGTGCACGGCGGGGAACGGCTCATGCGGGTCCGGAACCGCCCGCAGCCAGCCGTCCGCGCCGGTGAGGCTGGGCAGTTGGGCGACCACGTCCGCGAGCATCTTGGTTGGGATCCAGCTGCCCAGGCCCGGATGCTCGGGCCAGGACGGGAACTCCAGCTCGGTCATTGCGCGCCAACTCCCGGCCGGACGGCGAGGATCTGGTCCACACCCATCCGTCCGTCCTCGAATACCTGGGCCCCGCCGGCAAGGTACAACCGCCAGATCCGGGCCCGCTCCAAACCGATGAGGCCAACCGCCGCCGGCCACTGCGCCTCGAGGCGCGCCAGCCAGTGGCGGATGGTGCGCCCGTAGTGCTCCCGCATCGCCTCGACGCCGCGGACCTCGAGCCCCGCGTCCTCAAGTAGCGACACGGTCGCGCCGAGCGGGCGCATGTGCATGTCGGGGGCGATGTAGGCCTCGATGAACGCGCCCCCGCCGGGTCGGTGTGCGCCCCGGGAAATCTGCTGAACCAGCACCCGCCCGCCGGGCCGGACCAGGTCGCGGAGGCGGGCCGCGAACGCCGGGTACTCGGCGGCACCGACGTGTTCGCCCATCTCCACGGCGGCGACGGCGTCGTAGCCACCGCCGACCGGGTCGCGGTAGTCCTGTAGCCGCAGGTCGACGAGCTCGTCGAGGCCCTCGGCGGCGATCCGGGCGGCCACGAAGGCGTGCTGCTGCCCCGAGACGGTGACCGCGGTGACCCGGGCGCCATGGTGGCGCGCGGCATGGCAGGCGAGCGAGCCCCACCCGCAGCCGACGTCGAGCAGCCGGTCGCCGGGGCGCAGCCGCAGCTTGGCGCAGATCAGGTCGAGCTTGGCGCGTTGCGCCGCGGCGAGGTCCGCGGTCGTGCCCTCCGGCCAGTAGGCGCAGGAGTATGCCAACGATGGATCCAGTATGAGCTGGTAGAACTCATTGGACAGGTCGTAGTGGAACGCGACGGCGGCGCGGTCGCGGCGAGGGCTGTGCCGGCTGCCGGTCAGCGCCGCCTCCGTCGGCGGGCGGGCCGGCCGGCGGAGGC